>NZ_JALQEB010000045.1:0-24974 GCF_023630905.1 Caballeronia sp. ATUFL_F1_KS4A
GGACCGTGAAACGACTCCACGCCGATGATAGTGCGGATACCCGTGTGAAAGTAGGTAATCGTCAGGCTCCTCATGCTCCGAACAAAAACCCCACCCCAAAGGTGGGGTTTTTGCGTTGGGACTTTCAAAGCATCTCACGCCAGCTTGCGAATAGCCGATTGCTGATAATTCTCGACGCCGATTTTGTCGATGAGGCCGATCTGAATCTCCAGCCAATCGATGTGATCCTCGGTAGCGTCGAGCAGTTCGACCAGAATCCCTCTCGAGACAAAGTCCCGCACCGATTCGCAATAGACGATCCCCTCCTTGCATTGCGCTTGGGCCGCCTGCTCGAGCTTGAGGTCGTTCTGCAGAGCTTCGAGCGTCTGCTTGCCAATGGCCAACGCATGAAGATCCTGCAAATTCGGCAGTCCATCGAGCATGAGGATTCGCTCGATCAGCTTGTCAGCATGCGTCAACTCGTCCATCGACTCGTCGTATTCGTGCGCGCCGAGTTCTTCAAATCCCCAATGCTGATAGAGACGCGCGTGCAAAAGATACTGATGCACGGCCGTCAGTTCGTTCTTCAGCTCGGCATTGAGGTAGTCAATCACTTTCGGATCGCCTTGCATACCGTCTCCCGCCTGGTCGCATTGCCACACACTCAGAATAGACGTTCGGCGATGACGAGCCGACAACGAGATTCATTCGCATTAGTGGCGACACTGCCGCATCCGCCCGCGTAGCGGAAACTTCCCTCGATTGCGCGATTTTCATGCCTATAATCGAGCGCAAAAGGAACGAGCCGCACAGAGTACGCCTTGCAGATAACAACAAGGAGAGACGTCGTGCCCCGATCGAACCGTACCCGCGCCCCTTCAATCTTCAGCCCGAATATAGCGAGCACGGGCCGTCGGCAGTTCCTCGGCATGGCCGGCGCCGGAATGCTCGCGACACTTCTTCCGGGCTGCGGCAGCGATAACGCCGACTCCCAGTCCTATCCTCAAACCGTCGCCATGGGGCAGCAGGCAATCCAGCAGGCCATCGGCAATCCGACGCAGCCCGTCGCGGCAATATCGGTGGCCATGCTCAAGGGCAGCAACGTGTTCTGGCAGCAGGCGTTCGGCGTATCGTCGGTGCCGAACCAAACCAAGGCGACGACCCAGACGCGTTTCAACATCGGCTCCGTCAGCAAGCTGTTTGCGGCGCTCGCAGCGACGATCCTTCAGGATCGCGGACTGATCACGCTCGATACGCCGATCGTCCGTTATCTCCCGACATTCACGATGCTCTCGCCCGAGTACGCGAAGATCACGACGCGCCAGTTGCTCTCGCATTCGTCGGGACTGCCGGGCACGAATTCGCGCAATCTCTTCACGTTCGCGCCGGTTCCCGGCTACGCAGCCGATACGCAAGCCGAACTCGCGAATACGCATCTGAAGCATTACCCCGGCGAGCTTGCCGTGTATTGCAACGACGGCTTCACGATGATCGAGCAGATCGTCCTCGCGATGACAGGGCAGAGCTTCGCAAGCTTCGTGGAAGCGAACATCCTCGCGCCGCTGAAGATGACGAACTCCAGCTATCTAACGAGCGTGCCGAGCAGCGGCTCGTTCTCGTATCCGTTTGCGAACGGCACGCAGTATCAGGAATTCGTCAACGCCTATGCGACGGGCGGGTTGAGCTCCACGCCCGGCGACATGATGAATCTCGCGCAGATGATCATCGGCGGCGGCATGTTTCAGGGGCAGCGCGTAGTATCGGCGGCGGGCATCGCGCAGATGGGCACGGATCAAACTACCGGACTCCTGATTAATCCGTCGCCCGAATGGAAATGGGGACTCGGCTGGGACTCGATCAGGCAACCGGCGCTCGATGCAGCAGGCGTCCTCGGATGGGAAAAGGACGGCGGAACGGCCTTCTATTCGAGCGAGTTCTTTGTCGTGCCACAGGCGCAACTCGCGCTGATGATCACGGGCAATTCGGGCTACGACGCTCGCAAGATCGCCGAATCGCTCGTGCTCTCCGCGCTGAAAGAGGACGGCTCGATCGCCTCGCTGCCGGCCAAGATCAGCACGACGGCGCCATCGGCCGCATCGGCGCCGAACATCGTCACGGCTGGCGGTATCTACGGCAATTCCGACTCGCCATTCCAGGTGATCGCGAATCCGGACGGCAGCCTGCAATTGAACCAGTGGGATGGAAAGAAGCGTGCGTGGACGCAGCTTGGCGCATACCAGTATCGCAGTGACGGATGGTGGTGGAGCAATAGCGATAGCGCCTCGTATCGCTTCACGGTCGCTTCCGGAACCGATGAGAACGGCCACGCGTACAGCTATCGCTATCTGATGAAGCGTGTGGTGCCAGGCGCGGGTTACGCGTATCTCACGCTGCCGGTCGGTCAGCAACTCGCCGCGCTCAGGCCGCTCGACACCGCATGGCAGCAGCGTTTAGACACGCAATGGACCCTGACGAACGATTCGCCAACGGCCGTGCCGATCGTCATCGATGGAAACGAACCGGCTTACCTGACCACGTTGCCCGAACTGCCGGGTTATGTGCTGTACGGCAACACGGACCTTCGCTATCAACTCTTCGTGCCGCTTTCGGACGATCGCGGCGGCATGTCGGTCAAGGTGCCTGGTAACTTCGGTCGCGATCTCTATGAGATCCGCTTTGCGTCAGCGAGTGGCGGCACGACACTGACGCTCGGAAGCTCGATTTACGCGAAGGCTTGAATGAAAGCACTCACTCGAAGCTAATTCACGGGAAGTAACCTGCTTCACATCGGCGATGCATGTGAAGCAGGTTCGACGAACGAACGTCATGCGCGCTGCGTCAGGCGGTGAAGCGATACGGCAAACGCCGCCTCCTACACGACAAGGAGCACATCATGTTCGCACTGCTTTCGCATCTTCTCGGCAAGCTCTGGTTTCCCGTACCGACATGCTTTCGCAAAGCGCTTATCTCGCGTCGTCAGGCGATCTTGCCGATCTCGAACGCCGCATGCGTAACGTCGAAGACGAAGACCGCGCTTACAGCATGTCGTTTTGATGCGCGAAGACCCGCATGAAACATCCGCGGCTCAATTCGCCTCACGTCCTGTCGCGAGCCACGGCTTTCGATCTTCGAGGCAGACCATTCCTTCGTACAGTTCGACGTAGGAGCGGATCATCGCATCGAGACTGAATTTGCGCGCATGCTGACGCAGCCGGTCGTGCGTAGAAGGATCGTCGAGCAAGGCGGTTGCCTCGTGAATCTTGTCGATCAACGTCTCGGGCCGGCCGACGTCGAACAGGAGATTCGAACGCGGCTCGATGATCTCGGGAATGCCGCCCATATTCGATCCGACGACGGGCACGCCATGCGAATACGCTTCGAGGACGACCAGCCCGAACGGTTCGTTCCACACGGACGGCACCACCAGAATATCGATGCTGCTCAGGAAATCCGAAGGATCGACCCGTCCGAGGAAAGTCACGCGCGGGTCCGCGTATTTCGTCTTGACCGAATCGACGAAGTCCTGATCTCCGGTGCCGCCGATCGAGACTGTCCAGTCGAGCGTCTGGTCTGCGAGCAGTTGTTCCAGCAGCAACTCGACGCCCTTTTCAGGCAGCACGCGCCCGAGCATGCCGAGTCGCAATGGAGCGTTTCCATCTTGTCTCGAATGCTGTGCCGCGACGGAATCCATGGCCGGCTGATAGCAATTGTTGATGACGGTCGTCTTTGCCGCACGCGAGAAAAAACCGCTCTCGAGATGCTTCTGCAAGACGAAATCGCTGACGCCGACCGCAACGCTGACCTGCGCGGATGCGATCTGCTTCGGCTTCGCATACAGCGAGCACACGCCGCACTGACTCGCGCAGGGCTTGCCGGCCGTGAGCATGCTCGCCGTCGGGCACAACAGATAGTAATCGTGGATCGTATGTACGATAGGCACGCCCGCGTTGTTGGCGACGCGCCATGCATCGACGGAAAGACACGAGAGGTTGGCAGTATGAATGATGTCCGGCTTCTCGCGCTCGATGATCTCGGCGAGCTTTCGCGTCATCGACGTGTTGCGCACGTCGATCGCGTGCCAGATCAGCTTGGCGACGCGGGAATGCTCGCCAGGCGCATGCGGCCAATAGAGATTGGTCGAACGCAGACGATAGACCTTCGCGCCGTTGACGACTTCATTGCGATCGTCGCCTGTGCCGGTCGCGCAGACCACGCAAACTTCTATGCCTGCCTTGATGAGGCCATCGGCAAGGAGTCGCGTCGCAACTTCGGCGCCGCCGACCTCGTCTGGAAAATATAACGTGTTCGCGATCAGTACTTTCACGGCGTATGGACAGGATGCAGATCACTACGAGCCGGCGGCTTGGCGGTGCGAAAGTCTTCGCGCGCGCCGTAGCTTGTTGAGCGCTTGCCGATGATGTGACGGGGCGGATGACCCTTCATGTGTCGCGGCTCCGGTTCTACAGCGTATGAGCTGATGGCTGACAGTTGGCGCCGCGTCACCTCGATCCGATCGACGACAGGATTGGAAATCGAGTGCGGTCGTTCGAGCTGAACTTTGATCCTGCAAGGTGTGCGGCCCAGTTTACCCCATGAAAGCAAGGGGTATCGCGTTTTTTCAATTTGCGTGCTGCCTACATGCTTTGCGTCTTCCTTATGAATCGATAGCCCGATTTTTACCTTGTGGCCAGCAGCAAAAACGATATGGACCGTGGCAAGGTTACGGACATACGGCGCGTGGCAGCGCCTGTTCTTCGAGCACGCTTTCATACAGCGCGCGATATGATTCGACCATCGCATCGACGTTGAAGCGCCGCGCATATTCGCGGAAACGCTCGTGCACGCGCGGGTCGTCGAGCAACGCCACCGCTTCATGCAGCTTGCCGATGATCGAAGAGGGCTGCGCGATGTCGAACACCAGATTCGTGCGCGGCTCGATGACTTCGGGAATGCCGCCCGTGTTTGCACCGACGACCGGCACGCCGTGCGAATACGCTTCGACCGTGACCCTCCCGAACGGTTCATTCCAGATGGATGGCACCACGAGAATGTCGATACTGTCGTAGAACGCGTCCGACTTCACGCGGCCGAGATATTCGATGCGCGGATCGTCGTACTTCGACTTGAGCGCCTGAAGATAATCGGCATCCGCATGGCCGCCTACGGCTAGCGTCCATTGCAGCGTATCGTCCGCGAGCAATTGCTCGAGCAGCACTTCCAGCCCTTTCTCCCGCGACACGCGCCCGAGTATGCCGAGTCGCACGGGGCCGCCTGTATAACGGCGCGTGCGCGGCGGCGCAGTCGAAGTTTCAAGCGATTCGCACGCGTTATAGATGACCGCCGTGCGCGACGCACGCGAAAAGTAGCCGCTTTCCAGATGCTTTTGCAACACGAAGCGACTCACGCCGACAGCGACCGCGACGCGCGCCGACGCGATGCGCTTGGGCTGCGCATACACCGAGCACACGCCGCACTGCCGCTGGCATGGCTTCGAATGCGAGAACATGATCGCGGTCGGACACATCAGATAGTAATCGCGCGCCGTATGCACGATCGGCACGCCGGCATTGCGTGCGAGACGCCAGATATCGACAGAGAGGCAAGACAGATTGCTGGTGCTGATCACGTCCGGCTTTTCACGCGCGATGATGCTCGCGAGCTTGCGCGACATGATGACGTTATAGACATCGATGGCATGCCAGATCAGCTTGGCGACGCGGCCGTGCTTCTCGCGCAGATGCGGCCAGTAAAGATTGACCGAGCGAAGCCGATAGACCTTCACACCATTCACGTTGTCCACATGGTCGACACCCGATCCGGTCGCGCAGACCACACAGACTTCGATGCCTGCCCTGACCAGACCCTCGGCCAGTAGTCGCGTAGATACTTCGGCCCCTCCGGGTTCATCCGGAAAATAGAGTGTGTTCACGATCAGTATCTTCACGACGACGAAGTCCCCTTGGAAAAGCCTATGCAAAGACACGGCAGAGCGTAACGCTCTCAGGGTTCGACGATCGGTCAAACGACGGAAAAACCCCGGAAGACAAGGCAGGTATTGAAATCATCATACTCGACGGCGAGCTAACGTCGTGTTTAAAGAATCGTCGAGCCGTGCTTGTCTCTGCCATGACAGATACTCGCGCGAGCGCATTTCGGCTCGACTGCGATGCGGAAAACATAGCAGCTTGTGCACCGGCGTTCAATGTGGTGCCGAACATAGACGCCGATGACATTGGGTGTTGAAAGAAAGAGGAATGCGGGCAGTGATCGAACGCCGCGGCCTGAACCGCGGCGTTCATGCTGTCGTTACTGCGGCTCGTACCACGAATAAGTCGGAAGCGTGGTCAAAGGCTTGCCGATCTGGAACGTGATATCCCGCAGGGACGTCAGCGGAATGTTGCGCGGATCGCCCGTGTAGCGCCGCACGTCGCCGTTATCGTTGATATAGACGACGATGTCGCCGGTGATGCCCGCAACGTTCGTGCTCGAAAGCGGCATGCCCCAGACATCGAATACCTGGCCGAGCGTGAAGTCCTTGAAGTTCGGCGTTTCGATATGAATGATGCCGGTGTTGTCATGCGTGTGCGTTTCATAGTTACACGAAGACAAGATGCCGACATTCTTCGGGAACGCGAGCCACTGCCCGTCCTTGAAGATGGCGACGTGCGAGTGAACGTGGAACGTCTCGGCCATGCCCGCCGCGCAGATCAGGCCATCGACCGGCGCGCCGGTGCCGCCCGTCGCCGTATTGCCATCGGTAAAGTACAGATTGCCCACCAGGCCGCCGTAGCTGAGCGTCGTCACCGTCGAGGTGAACGGCGGCGGATCGGTCCACGTATAGGTCGCGATCTGCGTCGGCGTCGCGCCGATGACGAGCGTCACTTCGCCCTTGTCCGGCAGCACGAGGCTCGAAAGATCGCCAGTGTATTTGGTGAGCGTGCCGCCCGTGTTCACCCACGCGGTCACATTGCCCGTGAGGCCCGCCACGTTGGTCGTGCTGAGCGGCTGACCCCAGACGGAGAAGAACTGCCCGAGCGTGTAAGACGCATTCGATGTCACGTCCATGCGGATCTTGCCCGAGGCATCGACGGTGTGGACCGGATACACGCAACCCGTCTGCTTCGCCATGGTCGGCTTCACGTATCCGACGTTCGCCGGCAACGAGAGTTGCTTACCGTTTTGATAAATCGACAGATGTGAATAGCTGTATTTATTGCCGGCGACCGTGCAGTTCAGATTGGCGACGGCCTGGCCGGTGCCGCCCGTCGATGTAGAGCCGTCGCTCCATTGCGATGCGCCGATCGTCGTACCATCGACGACTGCAGTCGCGGCGGCGAGCGTCGGCGTGCCGGTCGTCGTCGAGGGCGTGCTCGCGCCGGAGGGTGCGCTCGCGCCGCCCGGTGAGCTTGCACCGCCTTCGCCCGAGCTCGTGGGCGAGCTTGATCCGTTGCCCGAACCGCCGCCGCCACCGCAAGCGGCGAGCAATGCGAGCGCTGCGGCCGCGAGTGCGCTTGTCATCCAGCGCGTGTTCATCTGTTTCTCTTTGAGCATGTGTCGACTCCGCCCCTAAGGATTTCTGAAGGTGTTGCGGGTTGCACTGCGGCCGCATGCGCGACGCATGCGTGGCGTGCATCCGGCATCGGAAGCATCGCGAGCCGCTCTCGATGCAAGAAACGCGCTTGCTCGTGGAGACGGTCTCGATACGATTGACGCAAATGTTGACGCCTGTCGCTACGACGCTCGTCTATCGACCGGATGCGTTATGGTCTGACTTGCGTCGGTGAAGTCCAGCGACTCATCGAAAGAGAGAAACCGGTCCGGTTATCTGATTCGCCGGCCCGAGGAAATTTAACGTCGAAGAAATGTCGTCGCAAGCAAAGCAACTTTTGGAAACGTGTTCTGACACCGTGGTTTTCGGGTGTGTGCGTTCGCGTACATACGTGCAGTCCACGATTCAGCAGAAAATCAAGGTTTCGATGAAGTGCCGACGGCAAATGGAACAGCGCCGCGGCGAAATTCGGTTCGCATTTAACGCGCGGCCGGAGAAAGGGGCGGACGGGGTTTCGTCTGACGTACAGAATAAAGGAGGGGAGTAAATGACTCTCTCGAAGACGTTGTTTCACAGCGTAAGGGACTGGTTGCCCGATAACCTGTACTTGACCATTTATCATCGTCGCCGGATCGGACGATTTCCAAAGCTGCGCAATCCGACGACATTCAATGAAAAAATCCTGCGGCGCTGCCTCGAACCCGATCCACGCTTCGGCGACCTCAGCGACAAGCTGAAAGTACGTGAATACGTTGCGGAAAAGATCGGCAGCGAGTATCTCGTGCCGCTGGTTGCTGAACCATCCGATTTCACGAGAAGTGTTTTCGATGCGCTTCCCCAATCCTTCGTCATGAAGGCGAATCACGGCAGCGGATTCGTGCATGTCGTGCGCGACAAGAACGAAACGTCATTCGAGAAACTCGATGCAATGGCGAAAAGCTGGTTATCGACCGACTTTTATGCGATTGCACGCGAACGACATTACCGAACCATCGAGCGGCGCATTTTCTTCGAGGCACTTCTTACCGGAGAAGATGGAAAGGTCCCGCCGGATCTGAAGTTTCATGTCTTCAACAAGCAGTCGGGCGATCCGAAGATATTCATCCTCGTTATTTCGGATCGTTTCGGAAGCCCGCGCGGCGACATGTACGACGCGGACTGGAATCTTCTCGATATCGGCATGGGCCACTATCCGCGCAGCCCGACTCCGGCTCCGCGACCGGCGAATCTGGATGCGCTCGTTTCGATCGCGCGAAAGCTGTCGAGCGATTTCGAATTCGTGCGCGTCGATCTGTACGATGCGAAAGACCGAATTTACTTCGGCGAGCTGACGTTCACGCCGGGCGCGGGCATGTTCGCGCTGCATCCCGACAAGGTGGACTACGAGTGGGGAAGCCTCATGTAACGTTCACGGCCGGCCGCGCGTGTCGCCCAGCGGAAACTCGATGTGACATCGCGCGCCGTTCCGCCCGATCTCCAGCCGGCCGCTTCCATTGAGCTCGTCGGCGACCTTTCGTTCGATCATCTCCGTGCCGAAGCCGCGTCGTCGAACGTTCGCCGACGCGTCGAGCACGGGCCCGCCATGTTCGGTCCAGTCGAAGCAGAGCCACGTCGCGCCGCTTCGGTCGACGCGCGCCCAGCGAATCGTCACGACTCCGCCATCCGCCGAAAGCGCGCCGTATTCCAGTGCGTTGACGACGAGCTCGTGGACGATCATCGTCATCGTCTCGGCGGCTTCCGATGAAAGCGCGGCATGCTCTCCGTCGATATCGAACTTGCCGTTCGTTTCGCCCAGCGCATCGATCTCGAGACGCACGATGTCGTGCAGATCCACTTCGACGTTCAGTCCATCGGCAAGCGCTTGCTCGATGCGCGCGAGCGCTTGCAGCCGCCCGTTCATGAGCGACGCATGGCGTTCGACGCTTCCCGCGCCATCGGCGGTGCGCGCGTTGATCGAGATGATCTCGGCGATGATGCCGCGTACCCGGCGCCTCAGTTCCATGAGCAGCGCGGATTCGTGTTCTAGCGCGTCGCGCAGCGCTTCCGCCGAACGGGCGCGCTCGAGCTCGGCCCAACAACGGCCCGCAACGCCTTCGACCAGCGCGACCATCTCCGGCATCCAGCGGCGAGACGTGCGTTGCGTCACGCGAAGAAGCCCGCGCAAGCGGCCTTCGGCCATCACCGGGACGAAAACAGCCGCGCCGATGCGGTCTTCGGCAAGGCTCTGCCTGATCGTCGCGGACAGACGCGGATCGGCCTGCGTATCGCTGATGACGACCGACTGGCCTCGCTCGTACGCCGACGCGAATGGCTCACAGGTCGCGCGACCTTCGATCGGCAGCCACTCGACCTGCTCGGTGTCCAGTTGCCCCGCGACCATCCGGCAAGCCAGGTGCATCATGCTTTGCGGATCGGTCAGATCGCGCGCCGCGTTCGAGAAGCGCACCAGAAACGCGTTGACTTCCCGCGTGCGTAAGCGCGAGCGTGACAGCTCGATCTGCCCTTCGACGCGCGCCAGCAGCTCGCGCGCGGAAAACGGCTTCGCGACATAGTCGTCCGCGCCGGCCTTGAGCCCCTTGATGGCGGAGTCTTCGCCGGCGTAGGCCGTGAGAAGGATGACAGGCGTGTCCCTGAGCGCATCGTCCTCGCGTATCGCGCGCAATAGAGCGAAGCCGTCCATGCCGGGCATCATGACATCCGCGAGGATCAGCTCGGGCCGGTGCCGATGCGCCTGAGCAAGCGCGAGCGTGCCGTCGGGCGCGACGTCCACTTCCCAGCGCGCGCCGAGCAGACGTTGCAGATGCTCGCGAACATCCGCATTGTCGTCGACGACCAGCACGCGGCCGCGTTTCGGTCCCGTGGCCGCGCTCAACTCGACGAGGTCATCGTCCTCGAGCGATCCGTTCGGCCGAAGCCAGCGCGCCGCTTCATCGGCCAGCAGTGCGGCGAGCGCCGGCTCGCGCCCGCTCAGGTCCGGGCGCTCGATCGTTTCGAGGCGCGAAGTCAGCGGAATCCAGACCTGGAACGTGGTGCCGGAATGTTCCTCGCTGCGCACGGACACTTGCCCGCCCAGACGCTGCGCGAGATCCTTCACGATCGCGAGACCGATGCCCGCGCCTTCCGCCGTGCGCGCGCGGGATTTCTGCACGCGATGAAAGCGCGTGAAGACGTTCGGCAGCTCCGACGCCGGAATGCCGACGCCGGTATCGATGACTTCCAGTTCCGCATGCAGCCTGATCGCCTTGAGGCGAACGCTGATATGGCCTTCGAACGTGAACTTGAGTGCGTTCGAAATGAGGTTCGAGACGATCTTCTCCCACATTTCGACGTTGACCGGCACGGGCGGCATGTCCATGTCGATGGCGACGCGGCAATCGAGTCCCGCCGCCTTGATCGCGCCGGAAAACGCGCTGACGATATCCGCGGTGAGCCGGCCGAGATTGATCGGCGCGACGGCGGGCCGTCCCTGAACATCGATGGCCGAGAAATCGAGCAGGCTGTTCACGAGCCGCAAGAGGCGGCGTGCATTGCGCGACGCGACCACGACGTTCGCGGCGGCCTTCTCCGGCAGCGACGGATGCTGGCGGAGCAGCTCGTCGAGCGGCGCGAGCATCATCGTGAGCGGCGTGCGGAATTCGTGGCTCACATTTGAAAAGAACTCGGTCTTCGTGCGATCGATTTCGGCGAGCCGCGCCAGCCGCTCGCGCTCCAGTTCATTGGCGAGCGCGTCGCCGATTCCCGCGCTGACTTGCTGAACGACGAGATCGATGAAGTGCGCGTGCGCTTCGTCCTGAGGCCGATGCGGGCTGAGACCGAGAATCAGGACGCCGAGCGCCCGGGCTCGCGTCGCGGTGCCGAGCGGCATGATCAGCGCGCGCGTCGGGCGCTGGCTGCGCCGGGGCGCCGTGACGGGCGCCTCGAGACCGGGAAAGCGGCAGTCGAGATCGTCGACGGCGAAGCCCGTCAGCACGCCGGATCTCGACGCCGCCAACGCCGCGGACATCGGCCAGCTTCCGTCGTCCCGGACGTTCATCGAGAGCGTGTAGGGCGCAGCCGCGCAGCCGGCCTCCAGACCGGCCGCTCCCGCAAGGCTCGCCTGCTGGCCCGTTTCGTCGAACAGATAGATCAGGGCGAACGGCAAATCCGCCGGCGCGCTGGCGAGCGCGGCGGCGGCGCGTTCGCAGGCTTCGCGTCGCGACAAGGCGTCGGCAAGCGCCTTCGCGAGCGTGTGCAATGCGCGCGTGCGGCGTTCGGCGACGACGTTGCGCGTCGTCTCCCAGCCCGTGTTCTGCACGCCGAGCACGCGGCCTTGCACATCGCGGATGGGCGAGTACGAGAACGTGACGAAAACTTCCTCCACGAAGCCGTGCCGGTCGATCATGATCGGGAAATCTTCGCCCGCGACCGCCTCGCCGTGAGTCAGAACGCCCTTGGCGATGGGTCCGAGCACGTCCGTCCAGACCTCCGGCCACGTCTCGTGCGCGGGCCGGCCGAGGGCGAGCGGATGCTTCGCGCCGAGGAAGACGCGCCAGCGGTCGTTGTAGATCTGAATCAGATCGGAGCCCCACAGGATCGACATCGCCTGCGGTGAATCGATGGCGGTGCGTACGGTAAGCTGCAGTTCGGCAGGCCAGCCGAGCACGCATCCGAGCGGCGTGCGGCACCAGTCGATCTCTCGCGCCAGATGCGCGATCTCGCCGGCATCGCCGAACGTGCGGTTGACGGCGCGCAGCTCCGAGCGCATGCGCGGCTGTGGCGTTCCGCAGACGATCTCGCCGATGACCTGACCGATGTCGTCGAGCGGCACCACCATGTCCGCCGCGCCCGTGGCGATGGCGGCTGCGGGCATTTGCGGATATTCCGCGCTCGCCTGACTCTGAACGATCAGGCGGCAGCCGGCGGCGCGCAACGCGTTCGCGCCCACCGAACCGTCGCGGCCGAGGCCCGTCAGGATCGCGCCGATCGCTCGCGGGCCGAAGCTGCGCGCAACGGATTCGAAGAGCCGGTCGATCGGCCGTTCGATCGCGCCGCCGGGACACGGCGACAGCACGAAGGAACCGTCCGGCAGCAATTCCACGAAGGCGTGCGGCGGGGCGACCATCAGCCTGCGCCCGCCGATGCGCGAGCCGGCGGTGATCCATTCGACCCGATACGCGAGTCGTTCGAAGACCCATAGTGTTGCTTCGGGCGGCAGGTGCATCATCAGCACGACCGTGAGCGGCAAGTCTTTCGGCAGGCCGTCGACGAGACTGGCCGTGGCCATGTGCCCGCCCGCCGACGCGCCAATGACGATGAGATCGAAGGCGGACTCCGGAATCTGCTCCAGCCGGGACTGCGATGTCGGATCGGAAATCTGCACGCGCCACTCCTCGCGATGAAAGATCCGTCTTTCAGGCTAGCACGAATGTGCGAAGCCAATTCGACGCCCATTCGACTCGCGTATTTTTTCCGATCGCTCGATCGGCGTATCTCGGGCACGATAGAACGGCAAGTTCGTTTCAATACCGAGGTCGAGCCATGCAAATCCAGACTGGTAATCTTTTCAGCTTCGAAGCGAAGCGCGGCAATGAGGAGCGTGTCGACATGCTCGTCACCGGAGAGCGTCTGAACGTGGAGCGGATCGTGTCGATGGGGCACGCGAGCCCCGAAGGATTCTGGTACGACGACTCGCGCGCCGAATGGGTCGTGCTGCTGTCGGGCGCGGCCGCGCTCGAATTCGAAGAGGATTCGACGCTGCTCGAAATGCGTCCCGGCGATCATGTGCTGATCGAACCGCATTGCCGGCATCGCGTCGCATGGACGCATGCCGTCGAGCCGACCGTATGGCTCGCGATCTATCACGAACGCCGGGCCTGAAAACAAAAAATCAGCGTGTTTCAGCGCGGAACAGGCGGCAAACGTTTGCATTTGGCCGCTTTAACGCTTTCACAACAATGAGGCGAATGACGCTGCGTTTTGTCACCGAAAGTTCATGAAGAAGCCTTAGCGTGCACTGTTTCTTCATACATCGGCCAGCGTTGTCATGCACTCAGCGTTATCGAGCTTTCGCGGTTTTTCCGGGCAGAGAGATCTTCGTACTGCCGGCGATCTTTGCAGGGAAGTCCCCTTTGTCGACGCGGAGGGCTCCAATGCACTGGTGATGGAAATCTTCTCCGCGCGCCGCGACATGGGAAGCCTGGCCGTGATCGAAGGATTGCGCCCAATTGGGCTGATCAACCGCGATATCTTCATGTCGCAGATGAGCAAGCCTTTTCATCGCGAGCTTTACGACAAGAAGAGTTGCATCGCGTTCATGGACAAGGAGCCGCTGATCGTCGAAGCGGACGTGAGCATCGAAACCCTCGCATTCAGAACCGTCGATGCCGGCGAAAAGGCGCTCGTCGATGGTTTCATCGTCACGCGCGGCGGACGGTTCTCCGGCGTGGGCAGCGGCCTCGAACTCGTGAGCGCGGTCGCGCAAATGCAGGCGGAGAAGAACCGCCAGATCATGCAGAGCATCGAATATGCGAGCGTGATACAGCGCGCCATGCTGCGCGCATCCGACGACACATTGTCGACGCAGCTTCGCGATGTCGCGATGGTCTGGGAACCGCGCGATGTCGTCGGCGGCGACTTCTATCATTTCGCGGCGTTCCCGCATGGCTGGTTCGGTGCGGTGGCCGATTGCACCGGTCACGGCGTTCCCGGCGCGTTCATGACCTTGCTTGCTTCGGCGTCGCTGTCGAAGGCGATCGAGCAGATCGGTCCGCGCGATCCGGCTGCGTTGCTCGCGGCGGTCAATCGCAACGTCAAGGGCTTGCTCGGGCAAGTGAACGGCGATGCCGCCGGGCATCAATCGAACGACGGACTCGACACCGCGTTTTTCTGGCTCGATGCTTCGGAAAACGTGCTGCATTTCGCGGGCGCGCGCGTCGCGCTGCATATTCTCCCGCCCGATGCGGCGGAGTTCCAAACCATCGCGGCCGATCGCATGGGCGTAGGTTATGTCGACAGCCGCGCGGACTACGCGTGGAATCTGCGCGCGATCGCGGCTCCGGCCGGCAGCCTGATCTTCATTTGCACCGACGGGCTGACGGATCAGATCGGCGGCCCGCGAAACATTTCCTTCGGCCGGCGCCGCATTCTCGATGTTATCCACGCACATCGCGGCGAGTCGCCATGGACGATCTGCGAGCACGTTCGGCAGGCGCTCGCGCATTGGCAAGGCGTGCAGCCGCGCCGCGACGATGTCACGTTCTTTTGTGCCCGTATCTAGTCAATTCAAAGCATGTCTCAACTACTCGATCAGGACAGCGCCTTTTTCGATCTGGCGCAGCGACGCAATGTTCTCTTCTATCACAAGGGATATTTCTCGCATAACATCGTCGCGGCCATGGGCGAAGTCGTGAAGCTGCAACTGGAAGTCGCCGGCGTGAGCGGTCCGACGCGCCGCAAGCTCTTCTCTTCGTTTGTCGAGCTTTCGCAGAACATCGTTCATTACTCGTCGAATGCGCTTTTGCAGGGCAGCGAAGACGAAGGCGCGATACGCGAGGGCGCGGTATGCATCTCGAAGGACGGCGAACATCACGTCATGTTATGCGTCAATCCGATGGCGACCGCCGAAGTGGAAAGCCTGCGTAACAAGCTCGAGCCGCTTCGCAACATGTCGCTCGAAGAGATAAGGCAGGCGTACAAGCTATCGCTGCGTTCGGATACACCCGAAGACAGCAAAGGCGCCGGCCTGGGTTTTCTGACGATGGCGCGCGATGCGAGCGCGCCGCTCGAATTCGCTTTTCATCCGCGTGCCGACGAACCCGGAACCACGCTGTTTTGCCTTATGGCCATCATCTGAGCAGGAAGGCACGAGAACATGGATAACTTATATATTGCCGCCACGACGACATCGCCCGAGGTCGATTTGCGTTTCGATCAGCACGCGTTGTCGCTCAAGGGCGAGTCCTATCCCGAGAATGCGGCCGCGTTCTATGCGCCCGTCATCGAGCAGATGCGCAAGTATCTTGCCGAGCATGCCGGAGCGGTCGTCACGATCGACGTCGCGCTGACTTACTTCAATAGCTCGAGCACCAAGATGCTGTTCAGCATGTTCGACGCGCTCGATCAGGCAGCGCAATCGGGCAGCCGCGTATTGATGAACTGGTATCACGACGAGGAAGACGAGACCATCGCCGAGTTCGGCGAAGAACTGAAGGCCGATTTCCGCGCGATCGAATTCACCGACCGTCTCATCGCTCATCCGGGACGGTAGGCATGCCATCGACATCGTCCGACGATCCGACGCCGGATCTGTTCCAGAACGAAAGTGCGGCGCTGGACAAGGCGCGCGCGATGCACGCGGCGCCCGACGCCGGCGCCGCGGAATATCGCCGGTCGTTGGGGGAACTCATCGATCATTTCGAGCGCCTCATGCGCGAAACGCGGCGTCTGATCGGCCGCAGCGACCGCGCCGAGCGCGAGATGCAGACGCTCGCGCAGCAATTGGCGCATCGCGCGTCGCACGATGCGCTGACGGGCGTGCTGAATCGCAGCGCCGTCATCGAGCAGGCCACGAAAGCGCTGCGCTCGACGAGCGCGGCGATGATCGTGCTCGATATCGACGAGTTCAAGCGGATCAACGATGACTTCGGGCATCCCACCGGCGATGCGGTGATTCTCGGCGTCGTCGATTGCCTGCGGCGCATCGTGGGCGATCAGGGTTTCATCGGACGCGTGGGCGGCGAGGAATTCACCGTGCTGTTGCCCGGAAATGAACCGCACAGCGCCGCGCTGCTCGCCGAGCGCATGCGTGAGGCAATCAGCGATACGCTGGTCGTCGAGCCGGTGGATCGACGCATCACGGCGAGCTTCGGCATCAGCAATAATGCGGCGGGAACCGGCTTCGACATCGCATACGGGCTCGCCGATGCAGCGCTGTATCGTGCGAAGCGAAGCGGACGTGATCGCGTGGAAGTCGCCGATCAATAGGCGTATATCCGCTCTTGACGATTACTTTCTGCGTCGCTGATTCATAAGTTTGACTATATCGCTTGTCGGCGCGCTGGTTATCAGGCGCGCGATGTCGTCGAGATGAACCCAGCGGCATTTGGATATTTCGTTACTCGGGCGAGCTTTTGCCCGATTCGGGACTGCGCAGGAAAACACGTGATGGTGTTTCTGCTTGCCGCGAAAGTCGAAAAGATATTTGGCCGACTTTCCCGATAACCGCGTTTCTTCCCGAAGCTCGCGCAGTGCGGCATCCGAAAGATGTTCTCCACGTTTGAGTATTCCGCCCGGCAAGGCCCACTTCGACTGACTGCGGGCGACAAGAAGGATGCGCTTGCCTCTGCGACAGATCACGGTGGCGCGTTTCTTCAAACCGGTCTCCCTTTTACTTCCAGGTATTCTCGACGCGCTTCACGCGCCATCGAATCGGGCAGAGCCTGATTAGCTGTGTATGCTAATACAGAACCTTACTCACTCGGCAAGCTCGTAAAGCACGGGCGGCGTACACGCAACAGGCGGAAATCGCTTCATCAAACGGTCACAAACATGCGATGCGGCCAGTTCATTGTGGTAATGTCTGAGCCAGGCGATTTTTTGTTCAACTCGAGGCATTGAAATGGATAGGGATGGTGACTGGCCTTTGCCACGGCCAACCACTTTCTTCAAAGCCGACCGGCGTACTGCCGGATCGTCACTCTCGAAAACGAACTCAATAGCCAGTGCTTTCTCGTCACTGGCGACGCCGGTAATCGCGGAAGGAGTGCAAAGAGCGAAAGAGCTATCCACGACGAGCGATGCGCAAGATTTTCCCCAGCTTCGCGTCGCCTTCAGAATGCTCCGCGCTTTGTACTGGCGTATTCTCCCCATGCTCGAATTTTTCGACCCGTTATCAAGGGCGGGCACGGTCGCAACATCAAAGCGTTGACGTCCGTGCAGAACAAGCTGGGCGGGCTGAATCGGCGCAAGGGCAATGCGGCAAGCTGTCGATACACATACATTGAATCAGGAAATGGCTTACACAACACCGGAAATCACAGAACTCCTGGCGAAACAGGACGCGCTGAACAAGCAACTGGCCGAGGCGAAGGAACGCGAAACGCGCCAGGTGCTGATCGAAATCGTGCAGAAGATGCGCCAGTACGGCATCAGTCTGGAAGAGCTGTCAGGCAGCAAGCCGAAAGCGCAGGAACCGGTCAGGGAAGCGAAGTATCGCGATCCCATCGGCGGCGCGACGTGGAGCGGACGCGGCCGCGCGCCGCAATGGATCGTCGGAAAGAATCGCGATGATTTTCTCGCCGACACGCGCGCCACGAAGACGACCAAAGCCGCCGCGCAAGCCGCGCTGTTCGGCGACGAGGCCTGAAGCGAAGTCTTCGATCAGGCACGCTCACGGCGGCAAGAAAACATCGCTACAGAAGGGATTTTCCCTGAGCGAGAATCTTGTCGCAGACCTGCTTGGTGACTTGCTCCTTCAGCCCCGCACCGCTCAAGTCGAGCTGCTTGCCGTTGCCGCTATCCAGAATGCCTTTCGCGCCGTTCGTATAGCCTGAATCGCTGGAAGCCGAGCCGCCGAGCTTGCTCATCAGCCCGTCCTTGACGGATGACGCACTGCCGCCGAGATAGTTGTTCTTGACGCAATATTCGATAACGCCCGCCACATTGCTCGTGCTGCCCGACGTGAGCGAATCCATCGATAAGCCTCCGGTCAGGCCGCTCAAGTTGCCGAGTGCGTCGCCGCTGCTGCTCTCTTTACCTTGATTGAGCAGATTGCCGATTTGAGCGTGAGCTACTGGAATGGTAAGCAGGGCTGCAGTCAGGATTCCGCCGGCCAGAACATGACGCCTTGAGAAGATCATGGAGCCTCCGAGGTTTGATCTCTCACTATAGACGATGAACGCGCGCGGGTCGGCATCGACTGCGCGCGTTTCGATTCGTTGAAAAGTACCGGATATTCAAGCGCGAATCATCCACCTGTTCCCGTGACGCGCCATACGACATTGCCGACGTCATCGGCGATGAGAAGGCCGCCGTCGCGATCCTGCGCCACGCCCACGGGTGCGCCGTATAGCTCTTTCTGATCCGCCGATGCGAAGCCGGTCACGACATCTTTCGGCGCGCCGACAGGCTTGCCGTTTTCGAATGCGACGTAGGACACGACATAACCGCTCAGCGGCGAGCGATCCCAACTGCCATGTTCGCCGATGAACGCGCCGCCCCGATATTGCGCCGGCAGATTGCCGCCGGTATAGAACGCCAGCCCGAGCGGCGCGACGTGCGAACCGATAGCGTAATCGGGCGGAATCGCGCGGGCGACGAGATCGGGGCGCTGCGGCTGCGCGCGTGGATCGACGTGCTGTCCGTAATAGCTATACGGCCAGCCATAGAACGCATTCTCTTTTACTGAAGTCAGATAGTCGGGGACGAGGTCTGCACCGATTTCATCGCGTTCATTGGCAATTGCCCAGAGCTGCTTCGACTTCGGTTCCCATTGCAGTCCGGTCGGATTGCGAATGCCCGCTGCATAGATACGGCTCGCGCCCGTCGCCGTGTCGACTTCGAGAACGTCGGCGCGCCGGTATTCGACCTCCAGTCCGTTCTCGCCGACATTGCTGTTCGAGCCGACGCCGACATAGAGCTTCTTGCCATCGGGGCTCGCGAGCAGGGCCTTGGTCCAGTGATGATTGATCGTGTCCGGAAGATCGGCCAGCTCGACGCCGCGCTCGGCGATGCTCGTTTCGCCCGTCTTGTAGGGAAACTTGAGGATCGCGTCGGTATCCGCGACATAGAGCGTGTCGCCGATCAGTTGCATGCCGAACGGCGAATGCAGTTGATCGATGAACACATGCCGCTCCCACTCGCCACTCGCGCTTTTCCTCAACAGCGTGATGCGATTCGCGCCTTTCGCCTTTTTCCCCGACTTGCTCGCGATCAATCCGGCGATGAGTTGCCTGGGCGTCGTCACCGCTTCCTCGTTCGGGCTGTTGGATTCGGCCACGAGGACATCGCCGTTCGGCAGCGCGTAGACCTGACGCGGATGCACGAGACCGGACGCGATCTTTTCGATCCGCAATCCTTCCGCGACCTTGGGCGTCGCGCCGTTGCGCCAGCCGACGTATTCGGGAACCTGCATCGGCGGCGCGAAGAAGTTGCGTGCGTCCGGCAGTGGAGGCTTCTCGCCCGCCTGATGTTGCGCATCGTACTGCGCGTGTTCGTTGCATCCGCTCATCGATGCCGCGAATGCGATCGCGAGCGCGCCTATCATCATGCGCTTATTCATGAGCCGCCTCCGCGAGAACGAGCCGGTGCATGGCCATCGCGATATGACCGATGCTCAGAAGCACCACGGTGATGACCGAGAGAATGACGTTCTCCGGAACCATCGCATAGGCATCGCGGCTATGCACGAAGGCGTTGACGACAGCGGCGACGATCGCGATCAGATTGAGCCAGAAATCGATTCGTTCGATCCGCGAGACCGCGCGCCGCTTTTGCAGCCATACGTGACCGAGATTGAGCAGCCGCGGAACGATGGCGATGATGAGACCGGCCGTCACGAGCCACGCCGCGCCTTTTCCCCAGAACACATTGCGCGTGATGGCGTAGCTGATGTCGAAGATCAGCGTGCCGACAAAAAGCCCGTAAGGAATGGGATCGAGCAATTCGAATATCGCCGGAGCGAATTTCGATGGAGGTCTCGAAGTGGCGGATGAAGTGGACATAGCTTCTCTTCCCGAATGCGCGTGGTTTTTAGCCCTTGCGCATGCGGCATGCCCGCGCGCGTACTTCGTTGTTGACTCGTTGAAAGGAGAAGAGATGAAACGGTGTGCCTGTTTCGACAGGATTCAAGCGAAGGTCCGGCGTGATCGACGACGTAAGAAGCGCCTCGATCGATGTCGCACCTCGAACTCGGTGCGACATCGTCGGCCGCTCACAGCAGACGCGGATCCAGCGGCGGAGGCGCGGACGGTAGCGCGGGCAGCGGCGGCGGAAGATGAAGCTCCTTCAGCAGCGCGGCGCCGGGCCACGAATCGGGCAGCTTCGGCATCTCGGGAAGCTTCTTGCTATCCGGATTGGTCAGATACAGCATGCCGCCGCGAATGGCGGACATCGCATTGCGATGCATCGTTTCGACGCACGGCAGGTCGGTGATGGTCAGAGTGGTCATGGCAGGTCTCCCGGCAAAAATAAAAGTAATTGAATGGCGACGGACGAGTCGCCATTCGATCTTTTGCACAGGTTGTGCCAAGCGAAGCAGAGCGCGCCGGTCATCGGTTTCGCTCGAATTTATCGACGCATAACGGCGTACTCCGAACGACAGTTCGATCGCGCGATGTCGGCGCGCGCCCGACACTCAATCCAGCGCGACGACGGGAACCGACACGCGGCCTTCCATCAGTACGCGCGCGCTGCGGCTCATGATCGCTTTCTTCACTTGCCATTCGCCGTTCGCTTCGACGGCTTCAGCGCCGACGCGCAACGTGCCCGACGGATGCCCGAAGCGCACCGACTGACGCTCGCCGCCGCCCGCCGCGAGATTGACGAGCGTGCCCGGAATCGCCGCCGCCGTGCCGATGGCGACCGCCGCCGTGCCCATCATCGCGTGATGCAGCTTGCCCATCGACATCGCGCGCACGAGCACGTCGACATCGTCCGCGCCGATGCGCTTGCCGCTCGACGCGACGTATTCCGCCGGACGCGCGACGAACGCGATCTTCGGCGTGTGCTGACGTTTGGCGATTTCATCGAGGCTCTTGATGAGCCCCATGCGCAGCGCGCCGTATGCGCGAATGGTTTCGAAGCGCTTCAACGCGGCATCGTCGCCGTTGATCGCGTCCTGAAGCTCGGTGCCCTTGTAGCCGATGTCCTCCGCGTTCACGAAGATCGTCGGAATGCCCGCGTTGATCATCGTCGCCTTGAAGGTGCCGACGCCGGGCACGTGCAGATCGTCGACGAGATTGCCGGTCGGGAACATAGCGCCTTCCGCGCCTTCTTCCTCGGCGGCGGGATCGAGAAATTCGAGCTGCACTTCGGCGGCGGGGAACGTCACGCCATCGAGTTCGAAGTCGCCGGTTTCCTGGACGGCGCCGTTGGTCATCGGCACATGCGCGATGATCGTCTTGCCGATGTTCGCCTGCCAGATGCGCACGATTGCAATGCCGTTATCCGGAACGCGGTCGGGATCGACGAGGCCGCTCGTGATCGCGAACGGACCGACCGCCGCCGAAAGATTGCCGCAATTGCCGCTCCAGTCGACGAATGGCTTGTCGATGGCGACCTGGCCGAAGAGATAGTCGACGTCATGTCCGGCGCGCGCGCTCTTCGAGACGATGACCGTCTTGCTCGTGCTCGACGTCGCGCCGCCCATGCCGTCGATCTGCTTGCCATACGGGTCCGGGCTGCCGATCACGCGCAGAAAGAGCGCATCGCGCGCGGGGCCGGGCACGCGCGCCGCTTCGGGCAAATCGTTCAGGCGAAAGAAAACGCCCTTGCTGGTGCCGCCGCGCATGTAGGTCGCGGCGATCTTGATCTGAGGTGCGTGTGCCATGTGATTCGTATCCTTGATTGAATGTCAGGCCGCTTCTTTCGACGACTCCAGGAAGTCCTGCGCGAAGCGTTGTAGCACGCCGCCGGCTTCGTAGATCGAGACTTCCTCGGCCGTGTCGAGCCGGCACGTCACGCTCACTTCGACGCGTTCGCCGTTCGCACGATGGATGACGAGCGTGAGATCAGCACGCGGCTTGCGCTCGCCGATGACGTCATAGGTTTCGGTGCCGTCGATGCCGAACGTCTGCCGATTTTCGCCCGGCTTGAATTCGAGCGGCAGCACGCCCATGCCGATCAGGTTCGTGCGATGAATGCGCTCGAAGCCTTCCGCGACGATCGCTTCGACGCCCGCGAGACGCACGCCCTTCGCGGCCCAGTCGCGCGACGAGCCTTGTCCGTAATCCGCACCCGCGACGATGATGAGCGGCTGCTTGCGCTCCATATACGTTTCGATGGCTTCCCACATGCGCGTGACGCGGCCTTCGGGTTCGATGCGCGCGAGCGAGCCTTTTTTCTGTTGACCATCGACGATGGCCATTTCGTTGATGAGCGTCGGATTCGCGAACGTCGCGCGCTGCGCCGTCAGATGATCGCCGCGATGCGTCGCGTACGAATTGAAATCCTCTTCGGGCAAGCCCATTTTCGCGAGATATTCGCCGGCCGCGCTGTTCGCGAGAATCGCGTTGGACGGCGAGAGATGGTCCGTCGTGATGTTGTCGCCGAGCACCGCGAGCGGGCGCATGCCCTTGAGCGTGCGAGCGCCTGCAAGCGCGCCTTCCCAATACGGCGGACGGCGAATGTAGGTGCTTTGCGCGCGCCAGTCGTAGAGCGGGCTGATGGCTTCGCCGCTTTGCGCGGTCAACGCGAACATCGGTTCGTAGACGCGACGGAACTGCTCGGGCTTCACGCTTTGTTTGACGATGGCGTCGATTTCCTCATCGCTCGGCCAGATGTCCTTCAGATACACGGGCTGGCCGTTCTTGCCGATGCCGAGCGCATCGCGTTCGATATCGAAACGGATCGTGCCCGCGATCGCATACGCGACGACGAGCGGCGGCGACGCGAGAAACGCCTGCTTCGCATACGGATGAATGCGGCCGTCGAAATTGCGGTTGCCGGACAGCACGGCGGTCGCGTACAGATCGCGATCGATAATCTCCTGCTGGATCGCCGGGTCGAGCGCGCCGGACATGCCATTGCACGTCGTGCACGCGAACGCGACGATGCCGAAGCCGAGCTTTTCCAGTTCGGGCAACAGACCGGATTCCTGCAGATACAGTTCGACCGCTTTCGAGCCCGGCGCGAGCGACGACTTTACCCACGGTTTGCGCGTGAGACCTTGCGCATTCGCATTGCGCGCGATGAGCGCCGCCGCGATCACGTTGCGCGGATTGCTGGTGTTCGTGCAACTCGTGATCGCCGCGATGATGACCGCGCCGTCCGGCATCTGCCCCGGCGTTTCTTCCCATTTGCCCGCGATGCCGCGCGTCGCCAGTTCGGACACCGGCAGGCGCTTGTGCGGATTCGACGGACCCGCCATGTTGCGCACGACCGTCGACAGATCGAAGCGCAACACGCGTTCGTATTCCGCGTGCGTCAACGAATCGGCCCACAGGCCAGCGGTTTTCGCGTAATGCTCGACGAGGCTCACTTGCTTGTCGTCGCGGCCCGTGAGACGCAGATACTCGATCGTCTGCTCGTCGATATGGAACATCGCGGCGGTCGCGCCGTATTCGGGCGCCATGTTCGAGATCGTCGCGCGGTCGCCGAGCGTGAGGCTCGACGCGCCTTCGCCATGGAACTCGAGATACGCGCCGACGACCTTTTCCTTGCGCAGGAATTCGGTGAGCGCGAGCACGATATCGGTCGCCGTGATGCCCGGCTGACGCTTGCCCGTCAGCTCGACGCCGACGATATCCGGCAGACGCATCCACGATGCGCGGCCGAGCATCACGTTCTCCGCTTCGAGCCCGCCGACGCCGATCGCGATGACGCCGAGCGCATCGACGTGCGGCGTGTGGCTGTCGGTGCCGACGAGCGTATCGGGATACGCGATGCCATCGACCGCGTGAATCACCGGCGACATGCGCTCCAGATTGATCTGATGCATGATGCCGTTGCCCGGCGGAATCACATCGACGTTCTTGAACGCCTTCTTCGTCCAGTTGATGAAATCGAAACGATCTTCGTTGCGCCGGTCTTCGATCGCGCGATTCTTCGCGAACGCATCCGGATCGAAGCCGCCGCATTCCACCGCGAGCGAATGATCGACGATGAGCTGCACCGGCACGACCGGATTCACCTTCGCGGGATCGCCGCCCTGGTCCGCGATCGCGTCGCGCAGGCCAGCGAGATCGACGAGCGCGGTCTGTCCGAGAATGTCGTGGCAGACGACGCGCGCGGGAAACCACGGAAAATCGCGCTCGCGCTTGCGTTCGACGAGCTGCATCAGCGATTGTTCGAGGATCGCCGGATCGCAGCGGCGCACGAGATTCTCGGCGAGCACGCGCGAGGTGTAGGGCAGCTTGTCATAAGCGCCGGGCGCGATCGCTTCGACGGCTGCGCGCGCGTCGAAGTAATCGAGTGTGGTGCCGGGCAGGGGTTTGCGGTTTGCAGTGTTCATCGCCGTGTCTCGGTCATGGCATGGTCTTTCGCGCGCCATGCTCAAAGGTATTGTGGGGAAGCCCCCTTCGACTGGAAATCCGGGCTATTTTAGGCGCCGATTTCAAAAATAACCCGCCGCCGGCGCGGCGACGGGCCGAAGCTCTTCACGGATCTCGCGTATCACCGTAAAGAGGGCTGATGCGCTTTACGCACGCTTTGCCAGCGGGACGAACTCGAGGTTGTCCGGACCGGTGTAATTCGCGCTCGGCCGGATGATCTTGTTGTCGATGCGTTGCTCGATGATGTGCGCGCTCCATCC
>NZ_JALQEB010000046.1:0-73942 GCF_023630905.1 Caballeronia sp. ATUFL_F1_KS4A
TTGCCGACGGTGCACAGCGCGGTATTGCCCGCCGTCACGCCCGACAGCGCGACGGATTTCTTCGGCTTGAATGCGCCCGCGCTTGCGGTGCTGTTGTCTGCTTCGCTCATGAATTTGTCTCCTGAAACAAGGGTTATTTCTTCGCTGCGAACAATTGGTCGAGCTTGTCTTCGTAGGCGTGATAGCCGAGGTATTTGTACAGGTCGGCGCGCGTCTGCATCGTTTCGACGGCGGCCTTTTGCGTGCCGTCGCGTTTCACTGTCTCGTAGAAGTTCAAGGCCGCTGCGTTCATCGCGCGATACGCGCCGCAACAATACAACGCGATGTCGACGTTCGCATCCTTCAGTTCATCGACGGTGAAGAGCGGCGTCGAGCCGAACTCGGTCAGATTCGCGAGGATCGGCACGCGCACCGCAGCCTTGAAGCGGCGATAGTCATCGAGCGATTTCATCGCTTCGGGGAAGATCATGTCCGCGCCCGCTTCGACATACGCGACGGCGCGCTCGATCGCCGCGTCGATGCCTTCGGCGGCGGCCGCATCGGTGCGCGCCATGATGACGAACGAATCGTCGGTGCGCGCATCGACGGCGGCTTTCACGCGATCGACCATTTCGCCGGTCGGCACGACTTCCTTGCCCGGACGATGCCCGCAGCGCTTCTGTCCGACCTGATCTTCGATATGCACGGCCGCCACGCCCGCCTTGATGAACGAGCGGATCGTGCGCGCGATGTTGAATGCGCCGCCCCAGCCGGTGTCGATATCGACCATCAGCGGCAGCGACGAGGCGTCGGTGATGCGGCGCGCGTCGATCAGCACGTCTTCCATCGTGCTGATGCCGAGATCGGGCATGCCGAGCGAATTCGCGGCCACGCCGCCGCCCGACAGATAGAGCGCCTTGAACCCGACGGCTTCGGCCATCTTCGCGGCGTAAGCGGTGATCGCGCCGACGACCTGCAGCGGCGATTCCTCGCGGACGGCCTGGCGGAACCGCGCGCCGGCGGTCTGTGCGGTCTGGATTTCGGAACTCACGTTTGTCTCCTGAAAAAGTGCTGCATATAAAAGCAACTACCTTGCCAGCTGGCGATATTTTTCTAACTCGTTGATTTTTATGAGTTTGGACGTTTTGGCTCCCAGCGCTTGATTTCAGGCCTGAAATTTCTTGTTTCGAAACTGAAATCCGTATCGCATACTGGATTTTTTGCGCAGACGATCATGCAAACGGAAACCGCGTCGCGCCCGCGCATCTGGGCGGTCGGCATCAGCCGGCTAAGGGATTTGTTCATCGATCTCGTCGACACCTACGCCGATCGCGCCGAACTCGATGTCGTGGCGCTCGGCTTCGAGGATGCCGCGAACAGCATCGAATCGGCGCGCGACGGCCGGCCGGATGTCGTCGTGGCGGGCGGCTCGAACGGCGCTTATCTGAAGAGCCGCGTGTCGGTGCCGGTCGTCGTCATCAGTCCGACCGGCTTCGACGTGATGCATGCGCTCACGAAGGCGCGGCGCGAGGGCGCGAGCGTCGCGCTCGTCACGCACGGCGACACGCCCGCGGAAATTCGCCGCTTCCTCGCCGTGTATGGCATCGACGTGATTTGCGCGTCCTATCGCTCGGCGCAGGACGCCGAAAACCTCGTGCTCGATCTGCGCGATCGCGGCGTCGATGTGGTCGTCGGCCCCGGCCTCGTCGCGGATCTGGCGGCGGACGCGGGCATGAGCGCGGTGTTTCTGTATTCGCGCACGTCGGTCGTCGCCGCGTTCGAGACGGCGCTCGAAGTCGCGCAGGCGATGCGCCGCGAAGTCGCGCGGCGCAATCGGCTCGACAACCTGTTGCAGCATCTTCGCGATGGCGTCGTCGCCGTCGATGCGCTTGGCCGCATCGAAGCGATCAATCGGCGGCTCGCCGCCGCGCTCGGCATCGCGGATGCGTCGCGCGCCGTCGGACAGGCGTTGCTCGATGTCGCGCCCGAACTCGACGGCGTGCTGCCTTCCGCCGACGGCGACGTGTTCGGCGCGGTGCGCGGCGTGAGCTACGCGATCCATCGCGGACCGCTCGCAAGCGATGGCGCGTCGGGCGGCACGATCTTCACCTTCCAGGAATCGCGCGCGGTCGAGCGGCTCGACCGGACGCTGCGCTCGCGGCAGGGCGCGCAGGAATTCGTCGCGCGTTATCGGCTGGAGGATGTCGTCGGCGAATCGGAGTCAATCGAGCGCGTGCGTTCGCTCGTGCGCCGCTACGCGAAATCCGACGCCACCGTGCTGATTCTCGGCGAAAGCGGCACGGGCAAGGAGATGGTCGCGCAGAGCATGCATCGGCTGAGCCGCCGCAAGGACTTTCCGTTCGTCGCGATGAACTGCGGCGCGTTTCCCGAAGCCCTGCTCGAAAGCGAGCTTTTCGGTTACGAGGAGGGCGCGTTCACCGGCGCGCGCAAGGGCGGCAAGGCGGGGCTGATCGAGGCGGCGCATCGCGGCACCTTGTTTCTCGATGAAATCGGCGAGATGCCGCCGTCGCTGCAAAGCCGGCTGCTGCGCGTGCTGCAGGAGCGCGAAGTGATACGGCTCGGATCGACGGAGCCGACGCGCGTCGATATTCGCGTGATCGCGGCGACGCATCGCACGCTCGCGCAAGGCGTCGCCGATGGTTCGTTTCGCGCCGATCTTTTTTATCGCATCAATATTCTGAGCATCGCGTTGCCGCCGTTACGCGCACGTTCCAGCGACGTCCTGCTGCTGGCGACCGCGCTGCTGACACAGGCCGCGCGGCGCGACAAGGCGCTTGCGTCGCGCGTGCCCGATCGCGAAGCGGCGGCGCGCGTGCTCGCGCCGCTGGAAGATGCGCTGTGCCGATATCCGTGGCCGGGCAATGTTCGCGAGTTGCAGAACATCGTCGAGCGTATCGCGGTGGAGTTATCGGATCGGGATGCGCCCCTTGCACTCGCGCTCGACGAACTGGAAGCGATCGCGCCCGAGCTGTTCGAGGACAAGTCCGACGCAAACGCGGACCGCTCGCTGCGCGATCTCAGCCGATCGGTGGAAGCCGATCAGGTCCGCGCATCGCTGGCTGCGTTCGGCGGCGATCGCGATGCCGTCTGCAAGGCGCTCGGCATCAGCAAGACGACGTTGTGGCGAAGGCTCAACGCGAAGCCGAAAAGCTGACCAGCCGCGTAAATGTGTCCGTAAGCTCGCGCTGCTAGCATCTCCTCTCTTTCCCAATCCAGAACCTAACGAACTCATGAAAAAGGCTGTCATTGCTGTGTTTGCCGCTGGTGCGGCATTTTTTTCCGTCGCTCCGGCTTTCGCCGCTTCGCACAATCACCATCAGGTTTGCCACAAGGTCAAAGTGCATCATCACTGGGAACGCCACTGCAAGTAAGCGCGTTTCGCAGCCGAAGGCGATGAGCCCCGTTCGCATCTTCCGACGGGGCTTTTTTTCGTCTCGCGACGCCGCGATCGCGCCGTGAAAGCGCGCTGTTAACAGTCGCCGTCGCCTATACTTTTTTCGCAGTCAATCGATATCCATACTGCGGCTTTCCCGAACGGAAGCGCTGTTGCTCATGCGCGATTGCCGCCTTGTCCTGCTTCCTCTCTGCCTCTTTATGCACGCAAAGAAAACGCGGCGCGTCAATACGTGCGGCCGCTTCACTTTCATTCGATGAGGACACCATGGCTACCTACATCATGCTGCTGAATTGGACCGATCAGGGCGTGCGTACCGCGAAGGACACGGTCGATCGCGCGCGCGCATTTCGCGAAGCGAGCAAGGCGATGGGCGCGACCATCGGCGCACTGCACTGGACGCTTGGCGCATACGATCTCGTTACATCGTTCGATGCACCCGACGATGAAACCGCGACGCGCCTCGGCCTCGCGCTCGGCGCACTCGGCAACGTCCGATCGACGACGATGCGCGCGTTCGGCGAAAGCGAGATGGAACGCATCGTCGGGGGATTGAAGTGAATCGGATAACTTAATAACGCATCGACCTCTGCATTTGGTGTGCCCGGGCGCGGCACGGTCATTGCGCAACTCATGATCGAGCAGACGGAAACGCCTGCGTCCTAATTTCCAGTCCGATCAAGGAGGGACGGATCATGAACAAGGCAATTGGCGCACTCATCGCGGCTGTAGCCGCGGCGGCACTGTCGAGCGGCGTTTATGCGCAGACGGCGGGAGGATCGAGCGGCTCGACGGGCAGCACGGCCAGCCCGGCGAATCAGGTGAACGGCGCGACGGGCGGATATGGCACGCCGGGCACCACCCATTCCGGCAGCGGCATGGCCGCCAAGCCCAATAGCGGCTTGCCGAGCAGCACGAACAGCACGACGAAGTCCGACGCGCCCGCGCCGAAGAGCAACAACACCTTGGCAACGCCGAGCGTCGTATCGCCGGCAGCCGGCCAATAACGCCGTACGAAAGACGGCGACCCATGTATCGGGTCGCCGGGCGTTGTGCGCTGCAATGCGTAGCAGGCGGATGTCGCAAGTTGCGACATCCGCATGGACAGGACCTCGGCAGGATGTCCGATTTTGCGACAAACCCTGCCGATGCCGTCATCACAGAACGCGAAGGCCATCCACGCAGGCTCACGCGATGCCCCCGCTCGCATAGCGATTGGCGTGGTCCTTGCTCTTATCCCGGCGCATCGCTTCAGGCGAAGCATCGACGATAACGAACAAGGAGACATCACGTGAAGGCTGCCGTGCTGCATGAGTACGACGAAACGTTGTCCCGCGACGAATTCGTCCGCTATCAAGACGTCCCCACTCCCGAAATCTCGCGGCCCGACGATGTGATCGTCCGGATCGGCGGCGCGGGTGTGTGCCGGACCGATCTGCATATCGTCGAAGGCATCTGGCGCAGCAAGGTCGATATCGCGCTGCCCTACATCATGGGCCACGAGAACGCCGGCTGGGTCGAGGCGGTCGGGCGGGGCGTCGAAAGCGTCAAGGTGGGCGATCCGGTCATCTGCCATCCGCTCGTCACGAGCGGCCACTGTCTCGCGTGCCGGCGCGGCGACGACATGCACGCGACCGAAAGCCGTTTTCCCGGCATCAACGCGAACGGCGGCTATGCCGAATATCTCGCGACCGGCGAACGTTCGCTGATCCGCCTGCCGTCCACGCTCGCGCCGAAGGACGTCGCGCCGTACACCGACGCGGGCCTCACTGCCTATCGCGCCGCGAAGAAGGCATCGCGTCATCTTTTGCCGGGGCAGTTCGCCGTCGTGATCGGCGCGGGCGGTCTGGGTCACATCGGCATTCAGGTGCTGAACGCGCTGTGCGCGGCGGAGATCATCGTCGTCGACCGATCGGAGACCGCCCTCGCGCTCGCGAAGGAATGCGGTGCGCATCATACGGTTCAGGGCGGCGACGACGCCGTCGAGCGCGTGCTCGAACTCACGCAAGGCAACGGCGCGGAAGCCGTGATCGATTTCGTCGGCGAAGGCAACGCGATCGCGCAAGGTCTCGCGATGACGCGCAACGCGGGCTTCTATTACATCGTCGGCTACGGCGGAAAGATCGACATTCCGACGATCGACATGATCACGAGCGAAAAGACCATCGTCGGCAATCTGGTCGGCACGTATCCGGAACTCGTCGAGCTGATGGCGCTGGCCGATCGCGGACTCGTCCATCTCGCGACGCGCGAGTATCGACTGAGCGAGGCGAATCAGGCGCTGCGCGACCTGCATCACGGCAAGGTGAAGGGACGCGCGGTCCTCATTCCGTAACGACCGGCCGGCCTCGCGACAGACGAGGCCCGCAAGCCAGGCTTTCAGCGGAGAACGCCATGACTGCGCAGGGCCAACCCACGCCCATATCGGAGCGCGTGCGGCTCGTGATCGAGCTCACGTGGATCAATTCGGAGCATCTGCGAAGCAAGAGCCGTTTCGCGGGCGTCGAAATCGAACTCGAAAGCGCGCTGGCCGCGAGCCGGCCCGAAGCACGCACGTCGCTGCAATTGTTGCGCATCGAAATGCTGCGCGATCAGCTTTGGGAAGCTGACCGGGCGCTGAGCGCGCTGGAGGAAGAGCGCGCGCGTCTGGAGGCGGCGCTCGCGAACGCGGAGGCGGCGACGCGCACCGCGCATGGCCGCGATCCGCGATGAACGTAAGCGCGCCCACGCCGCTCGTCGAGCTGCTCGGCGCGTGCTGGACGGCGCACGCGAGCGTGACGGCGGCGACGTGGAATGTAGGCGGGACTCACGCGGGCTTCACGCTCGGCGATGGAACGCTCGTGCTCGCGTCGGGCGAATGGGAAGGCGGTCCGCAACTCAAGGCGCACGAGACGCGCGGCGTCGAGTTGATCAAGGCCACCGCGCCGCCGCCGCCGCTCGCGCGCTTTGCGATCCACGATGGCGCGAGCCTCGGGCTCGCCGCCGATGCCGATGGCGGCTTTCTGAGCGCGGGCGATGACGGCAGGCTCGTGCAGATGGACATCGATGGCAATGTGCGCCAGCTCATAGCGCAGCACGGCCGACGAATCGATCACGTCGCCGTTTCGCGCTCGGGCGTGCGCGCGTATGCGAGCGGCGCGCTGGTGCGGCTCATCGGCGCGATGGAAAGCGAGTTGACGCTGCCCGCTTCATCGACCGCGCTGATGTTTGCGCCAACCGCGCAGCGACTCGCCATCGCTCACGCGGGCGGCGTCACGCTGTGGGATACGCGCGCCGCGACGTCGCGGCTCTTTGCGTGCGCCGGATCGCCGCGCGCGATCATGTGGAGTCCCGATGGCCGGTATCTCGTCGCGGGCACGGAAGGCAACGCGCTGCACGGCTGGCGTCTTCCCGATGGCGACGATATCGAACTCGGCGGCTATGCGCTGCAGCCCGGCTCGCTGTCGTTCTCGGCGGACGGCCGCGTGCTCGTCACGAGCGGCGGACCGCGCGCGGTGTGCTGGCGCTTCGATCCGCCCGATGCGGATGATCGTCCGCGCGAATGCGGCGTCGCGGGCAGCGCGCCGGTGAGTGTCGTCGCGTGTCATCCGTCGTTGTCGCTGATCGCGGTCGGTTATCGAAGCGGCGCGGTGCTGTTGTGCCAGCCCGGCGGCGCGGACGTGCTGTTCGTCCGGGCCAACGGCGGTGCGGCGATATCCGCGCTTGCGTGGGCGCCCGACGGCGGGCGTCTCGCCTATGGCACCGAAGCCGGCGAGATCGCGCTCGTGTATTTGCCGCACGCGTTATTCCGCATTTCAGGTTCGCATTAGACGCTCGAGGGAGACGGAGATGACGACCGATGCATCCACGAAGGAAGCGTTTTTCGAGCGGCTCGGCGCGCTGTCCGACGACATGATCGCCGCGCATGGCCGCGACTTCGCGATGGGCGCGCTGATACTCGCCGCGCGTTTCATCGCACAAGGTCAGCCGGTCGCGGATGCGGCGAATGCAAGCGCGAGCAAGATCATCGTCGACCATTGAGTGATGTCGCAATTCGGGACACCGTAAGAAATTCGATCGTCGCGTTCCACGACACAAGCGCATCGAAAACCCATGAAACACGGCGTATTCGCGGATGGCACGCTTGTCGCTCTTCAAGCTGCCGTGCCGATGCAAACGGCGCAATCGCCCTGTAACCGGACAAGGAGAGCTCGATGTCAGAAGCATTAACGCTCAACAAGATCACATCCCAGCGAGGCATCAGTATCGGCGAGGCGGCAAAACGCGTCGCCGATCTCGGCTGGACACCCAGTTACGTTCAGGAAGCGATGACCTTCCCGACGGACTACAAGATCAGCAAGGCGCCGCGCGATCCGATGAAGCAGGTGCTGCGCTCGTATTTCCCGATGCAGGAGGAAAAGGACAACCGCGTCTACGGCGCGCTCGATGCCGCGCTGCGCGGCGACATGTTCCGCAATGTCGAACCGCGCTGGGTCGAATGGATGAAGCTGTTCCTCGCGATCATCCCGTTCCCGGAAATCTCGGCCGCGCGCTCGATGGCGATGCTGGGCCGTCTCGCGCCCGGCGAAGAACTGCGCACGGGCTTCACGATGCAGATGGTCGACGAGTTCCGCCACTCGACGATCCAGATGAATCTGAAGAAGTGGTACATGGAGAACTACATCGATCCGGCGGGTTTCGACATCACCGAAGCCGCGTTCGGCAAGTGCTATGCGACGACCATCGGACGTCAGTTCGCTGAAGGCTTCCTGACCGGCGACGCCGTGACGGCCGCCAACGTGTTCCTGCAAGTGGTCGCGGAAACGGCGTTCACGAATACGCTGTTCGTCGCGATGCCGTCGGAAGCCGCGCGCAACGGCGACTACGCACTGCCGACGGTGTTCCTTTCCGTGCAATCGGATGAGAGCCGTCACATCGGCAACGGCCATTCGCTGATGATGTCGGTCATCAACGACCCCGACAATCATCTGCTGCTCGAACGCGATCTGCGTTACGCGTTCTGGCAGAACCACGCGATCGTCGATGCGGCTATCGGCACGTTCATCGAATACGGCACGACGGACCGCGACAAGAAGAAAGAGTCGTATGCGGAGCTGTGGCATCGGTGGATCTACGAAGACTATTACCGCACCTACATGCTGCCGCTCGAAAAGTACGGCATCAAGATTCATCACGACGATGTCGCCGCCGCGTGGGATCGCCTCGTCAAGAAGAACTACGTGCACAAGGTCGCGCAGTTCTTCTCCGTCGGCTGGCCGGTGAACTTCTGGCGCATCGAGGCGCAGACCGAGAAAGACTTCGAGTGGTTCGAGCACAAGTATCCCGGCTGGTATGCGGAGTTCGGCGAGTACTGGAAGTGGTACGCGAAGAAGAGCGTGCCCGGCCAGACCAACATGCTGTTCGATCAGGAGAACGGCTACGTGTATCCGCATCGCTGCTGGAGCTGCCTCGTGCCGTGCCTGATTCGCGAGGACTTCTGCGTCGATGAAGTCGACGGCAAGCTCTACACGTATTGCTCGGAGTTATGCCGATGGACGCACAAGGTCGCGTTCGCGTCGGAATACGAAGGCCGTCCGACGCCCGCGATGGGCCGTTTCAGCGGGCGCCGCGAATGGGAAGAGGTCTATCACGGCTGGGACCTCGCGGATTGCATCAAGGATCTCGGCTTCGTGCGCAGCGACGGCAAGACGCTCGTGCCTCAACCGCATCTGCGTTTCGACAACCGCGACATGTGGACGCTCGATGATGTGCGTGGCCACACGATCCAAAGCCCGATCGTGTTGATACGAGAGATGACGCCGGAGCAGCGCGAGAAGCACATCGCGGAGTATCGCGCGGGCTTCACGATCAATCCGTGCAATTGACCGATGCGAGGGAGGCGCGTATGAGCGGCGATGAGTCTGTGACGCACACGGTCCGCTTCGAGCCGGTCGGTGTGGAGATGTCGGTCGAGGAAGGCGAAACCGTGCTGGAAGCGGCGTTCCGTCAAGGCATCGCCGTCATGCACGGATGCAAGGAAGGGCAGTGCAGCAGTTGCAAGTCGTTGCTGGTCGAAGGCGACGTCGAGATGAAGAAGTATTCGACCTTCGCACTGCCCGACTACGAGAAGGAATCGGGTCACGTCTTGCTTTGCAGGACGCTGGCCTACAGCGATCTCACCGTCGAACTGCTCAACTACGACGAAGACCTGATGCGCCGCTCCATACCCGTCGCCGAATACGACGCGACCGTCACGAGCATCGCCGCGCTCACGCACGACATCAGGCTGCTCGAAGTGGAACTGAGCCGTCCGTTGCGTTACTGGGCGGGGCAGTACGTCGATCTGACGCTGCCATCGGCGGGCATCACGCGCTCTTTCTCGATGGCCAATCCGCCCGATGGCGAACGGCGCCTCTCCTTCATCATCAAGAAGTACCCGAACGGCGCGTTCTCGTCGCGGCTCGACGAAGGTCTCAAGCCCGGCGACCGGATGATCGCGAAAGGTCCGTACGGCACCTGCTTTCGACGCGAGGATCAGCCCGGCCCGATGGTTCTCGTCGGCGGCGGATCGGGGATGTCGCCGCTGTGGTCGATCTTGCAGGACCACGTCGCGAGCGGCGAAGAGCGGCCCGTGCGCTTCTTCTACGGCGCGCGCACGCGCCGCGATCTGTTCTATCTCGACGAGTTCGCGGACTTCGCTGACAAGCTGCCGGACTTCCGCTTCATACCGGCGCTCTCGAACGCCGAACCCGCCGACGAGTGGACGGGCGAGACGGGCTTCATCCACGAAGTCGTGAGCCGCACGTTGCGCGACGAAGCGCTCGCGGGCGATATCGATGCCTACACGTGCGGTCCCACGGCGATGATCGACGCCGTGATCCCGGTGCTGCAAATGGCCGGCGTAGAACCGGAACGGCTGTATTTCGACAAGTTCACGCAGGCGGTCCGATGACGGCCCGTCGCCCTGATATTCGCTGATCGGAAAGGAGACATGACATGAGTACGTCGACGGAGCAGTCATCGCCGCTTAAGTCGGGCGCTGCGGGCGCGGCGCAGTTCGTGGGCTGGGACAGCCGCAAGTACAACTATTTCGAACCGAAAGGACGCAAGGCAAGCCATTACGAAGACATGACCGTCGACGTGCAGCCAGACCCGAAGCGCTATCTCATTCAGGACTGGATACTGCAATTCGCCGACGGCACGCCGACCTATTCCGAAACGTGGACCGCCGCGCAATGCTCGGACTGGCACACGTTCCGCGCGGTCGATGAAGAATGGGAGCGCACGCACTATCAGCGCCAGTCGACCATCGTCGGAATGATTACGAACGCGATCGGCAATGCGCGGCGCTCGGGCGCGGTCAAGCGCTTCGACAAAGCCTGGGTGAAGGTGCTCGAACATCATCTCGGCGCGTACAAGCACGCGGAATTCGGGCTCGGCACGGCGACCATGCACGCGCAGCGCTACGGCTACACGCAGATGATCAACAGCGCGATCCTGACCAATGCATCGTACAAACTGCGCTTCGCTCAGGACTTGACGTTGTATCTCGGCGAGATCGCGCTCGATGTGCCGGGCTTCGATCTCGACGCGGGCAAGGAGCACTGGCTCAACGATCCGATGTGGCAGGGCACGCGCCGCGCGATCGAAACCATCGGCGGCGCGACCGATTACCTCGAAAAGTATTTCGCGGTGAACGTCGTGTTCGAGCCGCTCGTCGGCGATCTCTTTCGCAGCGGCTTCATCATGCAAGTGGCTGCCGCGCAGAACGACTTCGTGACGCCGACCGTGGTATCCGCCGCCGAAGGCGACTACGAGCGCAATCTCGCCAACGCGGTCGAGCTGTTCCACATGCTCGCCAACGATCCCGCGCATGGCGATGCGAACCGCGCGCTCTTCGGCGCATGGCTCGACAAGCATGGCGCGCTCGCCGCCGATGCCGCGAAGCATCTTCAGCCGATCTGGTCCATTCCGCACGCGAAAGCCGCGCAATACACCGACGCCCTGAGCAGTTCGGTCGAGCGCGCGCAACTGATCGCGAAGGAAGTCGGCATTCCGTTTTCGCTCTCCATTCAAGCCTGAATCCACCGCGAACAGGAGCCGCTCATGTCAGTGCATACCGACAACATCTTCAAGCCGATCAAGGATCTTCGCTTCGATCAGACCATCTCGCATCAATGCGGCGTCACGATGAACGACAGCGTCGAGGCGCGCGCGATTGCGGAACTGATGGCGACGAAGCCGGGCATCACCGTGACGTATCTGCCCGCGATGATCCGCATCGACGGGCAGGGAAAGATCGAGTTCAAGATGGGCGAAATCAGCGACGTGCTGGGCCGCGAGATGACGCCACATCTGTTCGAGATATCGACATCGACGCATTACGGACGGATGGTGATGATCGACGACGATACCGTCGTGCTGTTCGGCAACATGGAAGACGCAATGGCCTACGAATGAAAACGTTCGCGGGTGCGCCCGCGAGCGACAACCCCACGGAGACAGCAACATGTTCAGAACCCAGGACGGCGAGGACATTTTCATCATCGACGGGCACGTTCATCTTTGGGACGGCAGCAAGGCGAACGTGAAGAACGTGCATGGCCAGCAGTTCATCGACTGCTTCTATGCGTATCACAAGAACCTGAGCCCGCAGGAATACCTGTGGCCGAAGGAAAAGTTCGACCAGTACGGCGAAGCGGTCATGTATGAAGACCTTTTCGTCACCGGTTACGACGACATGGCGATCTGCCAGCCGACCTATCTGACCGACTTCTACAAGAACGGCTTCAATACCACCGAAGCGAACTATGTGGTGAAGAAGAAGTATCCGCATCGGTTCATCGTGAACGGCGCGTTCGATCCGCGTGACGGCGAAGCGGGGCTCGAACGTCTCGAGGAGCTGGCGCAGTTGTACAAGATTCAGGGCGTGAAGCTCTACACGGCCGAATGGCGCGGCGACAGCAAGGGCTACAAGCTCTCCGATCCGGGCGCGTACCGGTTTCTCGAACGCTGCGAGGAGCTCGGCATCAGGAACATTCACGTTCATAAAGGACCGACGATCCTGCCGCTCAATCGCGATGCGTTCGATGTCGCCGATATCGACGACGTGGCGACGAGCTTCCAGAACCTGAACTTCATCGTCGAGCATTGCGGCTTGCCGCGTCTCGATGACTTCTGCTGGATCGCCACGCAGGAGACGAACGTGTATGGCGGCCTCGCGGTCGTGCTGCCGTTCATCCACACGCGGCCGGAATACTTCGCGCATGTGATTTCGGAGCTGCTGTTCTGGATCGGCGAGGACCGCATTCTCTACGGCAGCGATTACGCGATCTGGTCGCCGAAGTGGCTCATCGACAAGTTCATGGCGTTCGAGTTGCCCGAATCGGTCGCGAAGGAAACGGGCGCGAAGCTGTCGCTGGAGGCGAAGAAGAAAATCCTCGGGCTGAATGCGGCGCGTCTGTACGGCATCGATATCGAGGCGCAGAAGAAGCTGCTCGAACAGACGCCGCAAAGCGCGGTCGCGCACGCATGAGCGCCGCGAGCGCGGTGAGCGAACCGGCGGCGCAAGTGTGGGAGCGGCTCGCATCCGTCATCGATCCGGAACTCGACGAGTCGGTGACGGAGCTCGGCTTCGTCACGTCCGTCGATGTCGATGCCGATGGCGGCGTGAGCGTCGCCTTCCGGCTTCCGACGTACTGGTGCGCCGCCAATTTCGCGTATCTCATGGCGGCGGACATGCGCGCGGCGATCGCGGATCTGCCGTGGGTGACGGGCATCGGCATTACGCTCGACGAGCACATGTACGCCAACGAGATCAATCGCGGCATGGCGCAGAACCTGTCGTTCCGGCAGGCATTCGGCGATGCCGCGAACGACGATCTCGACGCGGTGCGGCAGACATTTCTCGTCAAGGCGTTTCAGCGCAGGCAGGCGGCGTTGCTCGCGCATCTGCTGGCGAGCGGGCGCGAAGCGGAGGCGCTCGTGCGGCTCACCATCGGCGAGCTTGCATCGCTTGCCGACGAGCCGGAACGCGCGCATCTGATCTCGCGTTACATGGAACGGCGTCACGTATGCGGCGGCGCGATGGACGAAGCGCAGCCCGCGTTCATCGACATACACGGCGCGCCGCTCGATCCTGCGACGCTCGGCGCGTATCTGCGCGAGTTGCGGCGCGTGGGCGTCAACGCCGAGTTCAACAGCGCGCTATGCCGCGGTCTTCTTGCGGCGCGTTACGACGATGTCGAAGAGAAGCCGGTTCGCTTCTATCCGCGAACGCGCGATGCATCGACGATACGGACATAAATCGAAAGACAGGAGACAGGAGCACACGATGCCGAACATCATGTTGCATGACGAAGAAGCGCGCGCGGCGCTCGGCCGGGGCGTGGGCAAGCTCGCGCGGGCGGTACGCGGAACGCTCGGGCCGAAGGGCATGAACGCGATCATCGACCGGCCGATCGGCTCGCCGATCATCTCGCGCGACGGCGTGAGCATCGCGAGCGAGATCGAGCTGGAAGATCCGTTCGAGAACATCGGCGCGCAGGTCGTGCGGGAAGTGTCGAAGCAGACGAACGACGTCGCCGGCGACGGCACGACGACCGCCACCGTGCTCGCCGATGCGCTCGTGCAGCAGGGCCTCGAATGTCTCGCGGACGGCGCGAATCCGGTCGAACTCGTGCAGGGCCTCGAAGCCGCGGTGAACGAAACGATCGACGCGCTCAAGCGTTCCGCGACGCCGCTTTCCGGACCGGAAGAAGTGCGCGCGGTCGCCGTGGTGGCCGCCAACGACGAATTCACCGGCGGTCTCGTCGCCGAGGCGCTGGAGCGCGTGGGCGCTGACGGCATCGTCGATGTCGAATACGGCTCGACCGTCGAGACGCGGCTCGAAGTGGTGGAAGGCATGGCGTTCGACCGCGGCTATCTTTCGCATCACATGGTGACGGATATCGAACGCATGCAGGTCGTGCTCGACAATCCGCTCATTCTCATGACGGATCAGCGCCTGCAAAGCCAGAACGACGTCGCCGCGATTCTCGCGCTCGCGAACGAGCACAAGCGCGCGCTCTTCATCATCGCGGAGGAAGTCGCGCCCGCGTGCGTCGTCACGCTGCTCGCCAATCGCGACAACGGAGGCTTCGGCGTCGCGGCGATTCATCCGCCCGAATACGGCCACTGGCGGCGCGCGATGCTCGAAGACATCGCGATCGTCACCGGCGGGCGCGTCATCGCGCGCGATCTCGGCGGCCGGCTCGACGCCATCGACATGCGCGACTTCGGCAGCGCGCGCCAGGTGCGCGTGTCGTCGAATCAGACGATCATCACGGCGGGCGCGGGCGATCCCGCCGCCGTATCGGCGCGACGCCAGCAGGTCGCGCGGCAATATGACATGGCGCCGGAGAACGTCGAGCGCGACAAGTTCGAAGTGCGCCTCGCGAAGCTCTCGGGCGGCACCGCGATGATCCTCGCGGGCGGAGCGACGCCCGTCGAGCAGAAGCGCCGGCTTCATCTGATCGAGGATTCCATCAACGCGGCGCGCGCGGCGATTGCCGAAGGCGTGGTGCCGGGCGGCGGCACGGCGCTGCTGCGGGCATCGGCGCAACTCGACGGATTGATCGCGCGAAGCCACGGCGCCGCGCAACTCGGCGCGATGCTGCTCAAGCGCGCGCTCGCGAAGCCGTTGTTCACGATCGCGTCGAATTGCGGACTGGACGGCGCGTCGATCGTCGCGCAGGTGGCGAAGGCGGATCGCGCGACCGGACTGGACGCGCGCACCGGCGAGATCGCCGATCTGGCCGCGCGCGGGATCATCGATCCCGTGAAGGTGAGTTACAGCGCCGTGCGCAACGCGGCCTCCGTCGCCGCGCTGATCCTGACGACGCAGACGCTCATCGCGAAGAAGCCCGACATCACCGATCCGACGGCGGGCCCGGCGCTCGGCGCGGGCGCGGAGCTGCTCGGCCGCAAGTAGCGCGCGCTGCTGCGCTGCGACACAGCGCGCGCCGCCAACGGGGGCGTTTTCCCCGAGAGGACGAGAGACGCACGAGGTCTATACTCAGCGGACTGTGCTGCGCAATCGCCGGGCCAAGCCGGCGAATCCCGATGCAGCAGCCCCCGCGAGTCGCGCCGACGCCCGCCGCAAGAGCGGGCCGCGCTCCACCTCGCACGGAGGAGACACATGACGAGGCGCCTCATCGGTATGCCGGCTGGCGGCGGTCGCGCGAGCGACCCCTTCGTCGCCGGGTGGACGCGGCCCGACGCAAGCGCCGCCGATCACTCCGACACCGACACCATGCTCGCCTGGGAGCGTTTTCTCGCAGGCGAGATCAGCACGGCCGCGCCGACCGAACTCATCGCATCATGGAAACGAAGTCTGCAATCGGGCGTGAATCCGACGTCGGGGGCAGCGCCGTTCGCCGTGCATGGCGATGCGATCAACACGCTGCGCTGGCGGCATCGCGAACTGCTCGCGGCGTCCGACCGGCTTTTCACGGCCACCGCCGATCTCTTCGCGGATTCGTATTCGATCCTTCTCTTGACCAACGCCGACGGCGTGATTCTCAAGGCGGCCGGCGATCTGCGCACGCTCGACGCCGGCGAAAAGATCCATCTGATGACGGGCGGCGACTGGCGCGAGGCATCGGCCGGGACCAACGGAATCGGCACGGCGCTCGCCACGCGTCAGCCGACTTACGTGCACGGCTCCGAGCACTTCTGCGAAGGCATCAAGGCATGGAGCTGCGCCGCCGCGCCGATCTGCGAACCGGGGACCGGCGCGGTGCTCGGCGTGCTGGACATATCGGGGCCGCCATCGACGTATCAGATCAACAATCTGACGCTCGCCGTCACCGCCGCGCGCCAGATCGAAATGGTGCTCGCGGAGCAGGTGGCGCGCGAGCACATGCGTCTGCTGGCGTTCTGCTTGCAGCGGCTTTCCTCGACGGATGCCGCCGGGCTCATCGCCATCGACCGGCACGGACGGCTCGTGCACACGACGGCGCGCATCGCGTTGCCGGTCAATCCGGGCGAGCGCTTTCCCGGCATGGGTGAGCATTTTCCCGTCGAGGACTGGGCCAATCATCTGCCGCAAGGACTGCGGCCCGAGTGGTTCAATCCGGTCGTCGCGGACGGCGAAGCGATCGGCGCGATGCTGATCGTGCCGCAGCCTTCCGGCCTCTCGAATGCGTCGCGTCTTGCGGGCGGCGCGCGCCGCGTCGGGCCGCAAGTGCAGCCGCGCGGCGAAGCCGACCCGCAACGCAACCGCTTTGAGCAGATCATCTGCCAGAGCGCGGCGATGCAGCGCGCGATCGAACGCGGACGGCAGCTTGCGCGACGGCGCGTGCCGGTGCTGATCGAAGGCGAAACGGGCGTCGGCAAGGAGCTGTTCGCGCGCGCGATCCACGGCGAGGAATCCGACGAAGGCCCGTTCGTCGCCTACAACTGCGGGGCGGCGTCGAAGGAACTGATCGGCGCGGAACTCTTCGGCCACGTGCGCGGCGCTTATACGGGCGCGACGGCGGAAGGACGTCCCGGACGATTCGAACTCGCGCATGGCGGAACGCTGTGCCTCGACGAGATCGGCGAATTGCCGCTGGAACTGCAGCCGGTGCTGTTGCGCGTGCTCGAAGAAGGGGTGATCTATCGGCTCGGCGATACGCAGGCGCGTCGCGTGGATGTGCGCCTGCTCGCCATGACGAATCGCAATTTGCGCGAGGAAGTCGAGTGCGGGCGATTCAGGGCGGACCTTTACTATCGCGTCGGCGTCACGCGGATTCGCATTCCGGGCCTGCGCGAGCGCGATGGCGACGTCGATCTGCTGATCGATCACTTCAACCGCTCGCTCGCGCTGCGTCACGGCGTGCCGGCGCGGCAGTTTCCCGACATCGTGATGGAAGTGCTGCGCGCCTATTCGTGGCCGGGCAACGTGCGCGAGTTGCGCAACGTGGTCGAGAACCTGTTGCTGACATCGAATGACGAGCGCGTCGCGCTGGTCGAGCTGCCGCCGGAAGTGCTCGATGAATCGCCGACCGTGCGTGACACGGTCATGTCGAACGCGACGCCCGGCGCGGGCAGCCTCGAGGAAACCGAGCGCTTCGCGATCGCGCGTGCGTTGCGGCATGCGCAGGGCAACATGGCGCAGGCGGCGCGCGCCCTAGGCGTGTCGCGCAGCACGCTGTATCGCAAGATGGAGCAGTATCGGCTTGCGGTCGACGAAAAGCGTTCGTAGCGCAAGCCGTTCTCGGATATCGCCAGCGCGCCGCGCCCTTACCGCAGCGAATAGAAAGTAACACCCGGTAAGGTTTGACGCGAAGTGTGCATTCATCGGGCATTCGATCTGTCGAGGCATGCCATATCGTTCGATACGGCGACTCAATCCGCCGACGCCCAATGAACGAACACATCTCCGAGAACGAACCAAACATGAATACACGAAAGAAGCTGCACAGCCCATCCATCGACTTGCGGCGCTGCGCGCGTCTCGTTGCGTGCGTGATGTTGACGTCGCTCGGCGCGATGACTGCATCGCATGCCGCGAGCTTTCGCTGTCCGCATGACGCGTCCGCGTCGGAGCGGCTCGTCTGTGCGGACCCGGAACTTTCATCGCTCGACGATAAGCTGGCCGCCGTTTTCCGCGAGGCGCACGACGCGACGACCGACGCGACCGCGCTCGATGCGGATCGCGTGGCGCAATGGCAATGGCGTCAGCGCAACTGCAAGGACAAGGCGTGCGTGACCGACTGGTACACGCGCCGCATCTCCGAGCTGCAAGCGGACGTCGCGCACGGAAAGAAGCAGACTGCCGAGCACATCAAGTACGGCATCGCCGAACAGCGGCTTGCGCCGTCGGCGGAAGCGGCCGTGCTTCGGATGAAAGGGCTGGGCGGCGGGAAGGATGAACAGGCCGGCGCTGAATCGAAGACATCGGCCGATGTCGAAAAGAAGAGCGCCGTCGTCGGACAGGTGAACGTCGAACGGCTTCGCGCGGCGTCATCCGCACACTACGAGACCGCTGCTGCCGCTCCGTTGATGAACGCGAACATCACGCACAATCCCGCGCTTTCGACGCCATGCAAGAGCGACTGCGCGCAGCGGCAAGTGCGTATCGCTTTCTAGTTTCGGCTTGATCCGGTGAAGGGCGACGTGGAGGAACGCGTCGCCCCGAGCGCGTCAGCAGGCCAGCGCGCAGTAAATTCCGCCGAGCGTGCCCGCCGCGCCCAGACCCATTCCCAAAGCGATGTTTCCTACGGTGGTGGCGCATCCGCCGAGCATGAAGGCGAGCAGCAACGCGATGAGGGAAGTAATGAGTTTGCGCATGATGTAGCGATTCGGTTTGCGGTAGGCGGGAGAGACGTCTTCGACGTGCGGCATACGAGGCACGAGGCCGGAGCCGATCGTAGCAACGGCCAGTCGCATCCATTGCGCGGAAAAGACGTGGAAGCAGCGCGGCTCTTACCAACTATTTCGTGTTCCGCATCGACCGATGACCGCACCGCTGGCGGATAGGAGCCGTCGGCTTCTGTCATCATGGAGTCGCTTAGGCGAATCCAGGGGTGTCATGTCAGATCTCGAGCATGAGAACGAAATCCGCGAAAATGCGATGCACGAACGCGCCGCGAGCGAGGAGCACGACGAATCGGCGGTCGGCCGCACCGGCCCGCTGAACGAAGCGGCGCTCCTCGGGCGCAAGACGCCGCCGTGGCCGGATTCCGCGGCGGCCAATCCCGGTCAGCACGCGCCCGCCGGCAAGCCCGGCACGATGCGCGCATTGGCCGGTCTGCTGTTCGGCCTCGCGCTGCTCGTCGCGGGGAACGGCCTGTTTCAGACGCTGATTCCCTTGCGCATCCTTCAGTCGGGCTATTCGACGTTCGTCACGGGGCTGATCCAGTCGAGCTATTACGCCGGATTCATATTGGGCGCGGTCGTCAATCGGCGGCTGATCGATCGCATCGGTCAGCATCGGACGTTCGTCGCGTTCTCGGCGGCGGCGTCGATTCTCGCGCTCGCTTTCGGCGCGGCGCAGTCGCCCTGGGTGCTGGGCGGCGTGCGCCTTCTCACGGGCGTCGCGTTCATGGGCTTGTACACGTCCGTCGAAAGCTGGCTCAACGGCACCGTCGACAACGAGAAGCGCGGCCAGGTATTCGGTCTGTACGCGGCGATCAACTATCTGGCAGTGGGCAGCGGCCAGTTCCTGCTGAATGTGGGCGCGGGGTCCGGCGCGCAGCAGTTCTCGATCAGCGCGGCGCTCTTTGCGGCGGCGGTGTTGCCGGTCACGTTGATGGAAGGCTGGCCGGTGAAAGTGAACGATGCGAATCTCGATCGCGTGCCCGCGCGAAGCTGGGGAGAGAGCCTTCGCGAAATGATGGCCGTGGCGCCGCTCGGCGTGCCGGGCTGCATACTGACCGGCTTCATCTACAGCAACTTCTATGCGCTGATGCCCGTCTATCTGCAACGCTCGGGCTTCACGACGGAGGAACTCGCGACGTTCATGGGCGTTGCGCTGATCGGCGCGTTGCTGCCGCAGTTCCCGATGGGACGGCTGTCTGATCGCATCGACCGGCGGCGTCTGGTTCTATGGACCTCGTTGACATCGGCGGTGTTGAGCCTCGTGCTGTTCTGCCTGGATTTTCGCATCGTCACATGGTGCGCGACGCTGGCTTATGTCGCCGTGACGTTCACGCAATACGGGCTGATCGTGTCGCATGTGCAGGACCGCACGGAGTCGCATCTGCGCGTTGCAGTGTCGGCGATGCTGCTCGTGCTCTTTTCTCTCGGCGGCATGACGGGACCGACGCTGGCATCCGCGTTGATGACGCTCATCGGGCCGAGCGGACTGTTTCTCTTCAATGCGCTGTCGTGCGTATTGCTGGCGCTGAGTGCAAGGCACGCGCTTAGGCTATCCGCGCGGGCGGCCGGATGAAGCTCCCGTTATTTCCGCCCGGTCGTTGCTTCGCTCAGTCATAAACGATAACCTTGATTCGTTCGTGATCCGTCGAATGCTGGTCAACCGGAGACAACCGTCCCGTGAAGCGAGCCTGGTGTTTCTCCTGCATCGTCGCGTTGAGCGCGGTCGTCGGCGGTTGCAACAAGGACGGATCGCAAAAAGCCGCATCGGAAGCGGGTGCATCCGCGAGTCAGGCGGCGAGTCAGCCCGCGTCGGCCGCGAGCGGCGCGGCAGCGGCATCGGGCACGCAGCCGCACGGCGCGCTCGCTGCCATCGCCCGCGCGCAGTTGCCCGCGGAAGCCGCCGAAACGCTCCGTCTGATCAAAGCGGGCGGCCCGTTCCCTTTCAGCGAGGACGGCGTCCTGTTCCGCAACAGCGCGACCTTGCTGCCGGAACATCCGCGCGGCTATTACCGTGCATACACGGTTCGCACGCCGGGTTCGGCGGATCGCGGGCAGCGCCGGATCGTATGTGGCGGGCCGCGCAAGCAGACCCGCGACTGTTACTACACCGACGATTACTACTCGAGTTTCAAGCGCATCACCGAGTAATCGAAGACGTAGTCCAATGCGCCCGTTCGATCAAACCGAACGCTTCGCCGTGGCGCGCGAGGTCTTCGCGACTTCGCCGCTCGCATCCAGCACGGCGCCGCCCGTTTCGCGCGCGGCGTCATTCGTCGCATCGGCCAGATTCGTGATGAGCTCGCCGGACGATTGCGCCGCCGTCTGCGCGTCATCGGCGGCGGCGTTCGCCATGTCGCCGAACTTGATGCCATTGCGCTCGTACTGATTGCGCACTTCGCTCAGGATGTCGTCCTGCGTCGATGTGATGATCGACAGCACATGCTGGCCATACGATGCGGCCTTCTGAGGGAACTGCGCCAGCATGACCGATTGCCATCCGAGGACGTCGCCGGCGCCGGCTTCATCGCCTGCGCGCAGAAGCGCATTGCTTTCGTCGATGACCGTGCGAACCGTCTGCACGTTCAGTTCACCGAGCGCCTGCATGCCGCTTGCGAAGCGCCCCGTCATGTTGAGGAATGCCTGCAAATTGGCGCGCGCCAGCGACGGAACCTGATACGCGAAATAACCGGGATACTGAAACATTGACCGCTCCTTTTCAAAGTCGAATGTAAATCGGTAAAAGGAAATGCGGCGGCCGGACGCGGGCGATTCCGCGCGTTCCTGCACGCGCGGAGTCGATGGGTTTGTACGTTGCGTCTGACCGGCTGACCACGATATGACAGTTACGTGCATATCCGATGAAAATACGGCGACAAACGCCGAAGTCATGCAGCCGTATTTCCCGTCTCAGACGTGAGCGATGCGCGGTGGTTCCCGCTTCAGCCAGTCGCGCAGCGGATCTGGTCCAGCGGGAAGCCGAGTTCGTTGGCGGCGTCTTCGAGGTCGCTCAATGCCTGGCCGAAGACTTCGCCGATTTCTTCCGTGCCGACGAATAACTTTCCCGACCATATGTGTCCCTGCGATGGCGGAATGGCCAGTAGCGTGATCTTGTCGTGGTCGTCGTGCATCGCGGTTTCTCGTGACCCGTGAGAGGAGAAGGCCTTGGTCGATAGCAGATGCATTATCGATCCGGCTGTGGGCCGAAAACTTAGCGGTCGGTCGTCCGTAACCCGTCCTTATGGAACACGACGCGTCGATGCTTTCGCGGAATGCTCGTTGCTGAAAGGAGCACGAGACTTCATTCATCCGAGGCAAGCATGGACGACTCCCAAACCGTCTATATCGGCAGCGAAGATCCGGACTCGCTCGACGCGCGCATTCTGTGCGACGAACGCTCGGCCTATCACGCGGCGCTGACGGGCGAAAGCGGGCAGCAGTGCGTGGCCGATGACGATCTGCGGAGCATCCGCGCGCGCTACGTGGTGGCGCGCAACGCGATGGGCGAAGCAATGGGATGCGGCGCGATCCGGCGGCAGAGCTATCACGCCGCCGAACTGATGCGGCTCTACGTTCGCCCGCAGTATCGCGGGCTGGAAGCGATCATCCTGTCGTATCTCGAAGAGGAAGCGCGTCTGCTCGGCTATCACACCGTCTGCGTCGTGACGACGCCGGGCGAGTCGAATGCATCGCGCTTTTGCGAAGCCAGCGGGTATCGCCGCACGCCGGCCGATGAGCGCGGCGCCGTGTGCTTCGAAAAAACGCTGCTCGATTCCGTCTGACTTTCAAAAGATGCATGCGGCATGCCGGTTGCTTTGCCGGTGAGCGCACATGCGCAACGCAAGCGCGAGCGGCGTAAATCGCGCAACCGGGAGGGAATCGTGGACGAACAGAAGGAGCAGGACCGCATCCGTCGACGTGCGTATGAGATCTGGGAGCGCGAAGGCAGTCCGGATGGTCGCGCCGAAGAGTTCTGGCAACAGGCGCAGGCGTCGATCGAAGCAGAGGATGGGCCGGATCAGTCCGGGCGCGAAGCCGAGGCACACGGCGACGCGACGATCAAGTAGCGTCGCGTCGCAAGCGCGCGCTCATTTCAGCAACGTCATCTGCAGCACCTTGAAGATCACGAGCCCGACGGCGATCACCAGATAGCCGCGCAGCACGCCCATCCAGATGCGCGTGGCGAGTGTCATTTTCTGCGGGGCGAGCGTGTCGAGCGGCGGCATGCGCCATGTGTCGCGTTGCGCGCGATCGACGCTCGTGTGCGTCGCTTGCGCCGTCTTCGTCGTTTGTGCAAAGGCGCCCACGCGACGCAGCAGCACGCTCGCCGCGAAGCCGGCGATCGCCAGAACGGTGCCGCCGGCGAGCACGCCGATGATCGTCTCGCCGCTGATGTCCGGATACATCACGGCGGCCGTCAGGATGATCGACAGCATCACGAGCACCCAGATGACCGAGCCCGTGAACAGGTTCAGCTTCTTCGAGTTGACCCACGGACCGAGCACGGCGCGGTCGTTGCAAAGCAGCAGCAGGAACACGGTCGCGCTCGGCAGCAGTACGCCCGCGAGCGTCTGCACCGCTTCGGTCAGCAGGCCGAGCGGGCTGCCCGGAATCAGCACGATCGCGGCCGCGAGCGCGACGATGCCGAAGTAGACCAGATAAAAGCCCTTCGCGTCGGTCACGCCGCGATGCAGCGAGTGCCGGATCTTGAAGACGTCGCCGATGGCGTACGCGGTCGACAGCGACACGGCCGCGGCGCCGATGATGCTCGCGTCGAGCAGCGCGACCGCGAACAGCGTCGCGCTCGTGCGGCCCGCGTACTTTTCGAGGCCGGCGATGACGCCGCCGGCATCGGTGAAGCTGCCGAACTCCGGATGCCCGGCGAACAGCGCCGCGGTGAAGCTCATCATCGCGACCGAGCCGACCAGCACGAACGCAATGCCGATCCACAAATCGGCCTTCTCGTACTTCATGAAGCGCGGCGTGATGCGCTTGTCGATCACGTAGCTCTGCTGGAAAAAGAGCTGCCACGGCGCGACCGTCGTGCCGACGATGCCGATCACGAGCAGCATCACGTCCGACAGCTTCGCGTGCGTGGGCCAGTTGGGCACGAGAAAATCGCGCGTCATCTGCGACACCGGCGGATGTATCGCGACGAGCACCGGCACGAGCACGAGGCTCAGCACGCATAGCACGACCGCGAAGCGCTCGAAGCGGCGGAAGTCGCCGGTGCTGACGGCGGCCATCGTCAGCGCGGCCGCGACGCAGACGCCCGCGACCTTGGGCAGCCCGAAAAAATCGAGCACGAACGTGATGCCGATGAACTCGGTGACGATCGTCAGCGCGTTGAGCAGGAACAGATCGATGACGCTGAACGCGCCCCAGAACTTGCCGAAGCGCTGGAAGATCAGCCGCGCATGGCCGACGCCCGTCACTGCGCCCAGACGCAGCACCATCTCCTGATTCACGTACAGCACGGGCACGAGCAGCAGCATGGTCCAGAGCAAGCTCGTGCCGTAGTTCTGGCCCGCCTGCGTGTAGGTGCCGAACGCGCCTGCATCGTTGTCGCCGACCATCACGATGAGGCCCGGCCCGAGTATCGCGAGAAGCGTGCGCAAACGCGCCCGCCAAGACCCGCGCGGCGCCGTGTCGTGATGCGCGATGGAGCCGAAGGCGCCGCGAATATCGCCGACGTGCGCATCGTCGAGCACGGCGCTGCGTGGCGGGACGCCCGGTGGAGAGACGTTGGTTGGCGTGGACATGATGCACCCCGTGGCAAATATTGTTTATCTGACTTGACCGCCGTCCGGCCCGCGGATGACCGCATGCGCGCGCTTGGCGACAGGCGCGCGCGCACGGCCGACTGCGAGGCGGCGGCAGAACCAGACGGCGGACGCACGGCGGCATCACGCCATCTGGGGCGGATCGAGGTGCACGTTTGAGTGACTGCGAAGTACTACGGCGCGCACCGCTTGCCTGGGTGACAAACGGCGGCGTTGAAAAGGCGCGGACGTGAGTCGCTCAGGCGGAGATTTCGTTCGAAGGTCGACTACTGCAAGTGTCCAAGGCATTCGCCCAATCGTTGAAGATTGTGGATTTTATGGACCGCTTCAAAACCGCGTCAAGCGATGAATGTCCGTTGCGCGAAAATAATTCCGGCTCGCGTGGCGCTGAAATGTTTGCCCTTGAAGGCACGCGCGCGAACCTTTCAACGCGCGGCGTCGCCGTGCATACGAAGCGCGGACTTCAAAAACCTCAGGCGCGTTTCGTTTATTCGGTGGATCGCACGCACGAGGCGCGCGACGGATGCGGACCGGGACGGAGGATCGTATGGTGACGGACATTTCGCTGCGCGGCGCTGCGAAGCGCGTCGGCTGAGCGCGAGGCCGGTGCGCCGATGGCCAGCAACGATGCCGTAGCGCAGAAGCCGCTCGCGAGCGTCGACACGCCGCTCGGCGACGACCTGCGCTTTCTGAGCCTTTCCGCGCGCGCGGAACTCGGGCGCATGCCACGCATCGAGTTGACGCTCGTCTCGAAGCGCGCGGACCTCGACTTCAGCCGCATCCTCGGCAAGCGCGTGAGCGTGTCGCTCAACGTGCCGAAGGCGAAGCCGCGCGTGTTCGCCGGCTATGTCGTGGGCTTCCGGCAAGCGGGCATGCGCGGACGGCTCCACATCTACGAGGCGGCGGTGCGGCCGTGGCTGTGGCTGCTCTCGCGGCGCAGCAATTGCCGCATCTTTCAGAACAAGACGGTCGAAGAGATCGTGAAGGCCGTGTTCGCCGATCCCGTCTACAAAGGGCTCGAATTCGGCGAGATCAAATGGAAGGCGAGCACGCGCGCGCATCCGCCGCGCGAATACTGCGTGCAGTATCGCGAATCGGACTTCAACTTCGTGAGCCGGTTGCTCGAAGACGAAGGCATCTACTACTGGTTTCAGGACAAGGATGGCAAGGAGTCGCTGATCCTGACCGATACGCTCGCCGCGCACGAGAGCGTCGCGGGCTGCGAATCGCTGCCGTACGGCGCGGTGCAGGCGGCGGCGCCCGACATCGAATTCGTCAGCGAGTGGCGCACGCATCACGCGATCGAAACGCATAACTGGCTGCTCACCGATTACGACTTCAAGCACCCGTCGCGGCCGCTGCAGAAGCAGGCCGCGAAGCACATGCAGGGCTTCGACGCGTTCTCCGGGCTCGAACATTTCGACTATCCGGGCGGCTATGTGGAAGCGGATCACGGCGAGAGCCGCGCGAAGTCGCGTGCGGACGAATGGCGCATCGAAGGCAGCGTGCCCGACGATCCCGGCATCAACTGGCATCAGGTCGAGGCGCGCACCAACAGCAAGAACGTGCGCGCGGGCGCGCTGCTCAAGCTGACGCGGCATCCGCGCGCGGACCAGAACACGCAATATCTCGTGACGCGCACGCGTTACGAGATCGAACTCGCCGATTACGAAGCCTTCGACGGCGCGCAGGCGAATCGCTGCGAATGCTGGTTCTCCGCGATCGACGCGAAGCAGGCGTTCGCGCCCGCCCGCACGGCGCGCAAGCCGTTCGTGCAGGGACCGCAGACGGCGGTCGTGGTCGGGCCGGGGGGCGACGAAATCTACACCGATCAATATGGCCGCGTGAAAGTGCAGTTTTTCTGGGACCGGCAGGGCAAGCGCGACGAGAACAGTTCGTGCTGGATCCGCGTATCGCAGCCTTGGGCGGGGAAGGGCTGGGGCGCCATCGCGATTCCGCGCATGGGCCAGGAAGTGATCGTCGATTTTCTCGAAGGCGATCCCGACCGGCCGATCATCACGGGACGCGTCTACAACGCCGAACAGATGCCGCCTTACGATCTGCCCGCGAACATGACGCAGTCGGGCATCAAGAGCCGGTCGAGCAAAGGCGGAAGCGGCGCGAACTGCAACGAACTGCGTTTCGAGGACAAGAAGGGCGCCGAGCAGGTGCTCATTCATGCCGAGAAGAATCAGGACATCGAAGTCGAGAACGACGAGACGCACTGGGTCGGGCATGACCGCAAGAAGAACATCGATCACGACGAAACGACGGTCGTCAAGCACGACCGCACCGAAACCGTGGGCAACAACGAGAAGATCGACGTCGTGATGAACCGCACGGAAACGGTCGGCGTGAACGAGAGCATCACGATCGGCGCGAACCGCACCAAGACCGTGAAGGCGAGCGAGACCGCGACGGTCCTCCTGCAACGCACGCACAGCGTGGGCATCAACGAGACGATTACCGTCGGCGCGGCGCAGGAGGTGACGATCGGCGCGTTCCAGGTGGTGACGGTCGGCGCGTATCACACGGAGACGATCGGTGCGAGTCAGACGGTCAGCGTCGGCTCCGGCCAGACCGTCACGGTGGGTTCGGATCAGACCGTGAGCGTCGGCGGCAACCAGGCGACGAGCGTAACGGGCGATCAGTCGCTCAGCGTCGGCGGCGGGCAGACGGTGTCGGTCGCGAAGGACGCGAGCGAGTCGATCGACGGCGCGCAGTCGAGCACGGTGGCGAAAGGGCGCACGACGTCCGTCGGCGAGGATGACGCGCTCAAGGTGGGCAAGAACCTCACGATCAACGCGGACGAATCGATCAGTCTCGTTACGGGCGATGCCAGCATCGTCATGAAGAAGGACGGCACGATCCAGATCAAGGGCAAGGACATCAGCGTCAAGGGCAGCGGCAAGATCAGCGTGACGGCGGATAGCGACATCGTGATGAAGGGAAGCAAGATTCTTCAGAACTAGCGCGCCATGGTTCCCGTTTCGAACGGCGATGCGATGACCGTTCGACATGGCCCGACACGACCGGCCTTCCCGCGTCCGGCAAGTCTTATATAAGACATAAGACATAAGACGTTTGACGCAACGCAGCGTCGCAATTAGAATAGCGGGCAACGCAGTGCCCAGAACATCCCGGCTTGTTTGCAAAGCCTTCACTGAAACGCAAAGGCAACGGTCCCCCCATGCTGGAAAACTTTCGTGCTCATGTAGCCGCGCGCGCCGCGCTCGGCATTCCTCCGCTGCCGCTGACGGCGCAGCAGACCGCCGAACTGGTCGAGCTGCTGACGAACCCGCCCGCAGGCGAAGAGCAGGCTCTGCTCGATCTCATCACCAACCGCGTGCCCGCCGGTGTGGACGAAGCCGCGCGCGTCAAGGCGGGCTTTCTTGCCGCCGTGGCCAAGGGCGAGACCGCCTGCGCGCTGATCTCGCGCGCGCGCGCCACCGAGCTGCTCGGCACGATGCTGGGCGGCTACAACATTCAGCCGCTGATCGAATTGCTCTCCGACGCCGAAGTCGGCACGGTGGCAGCGAACGCGCTGAAGAAAACCCTGCTGATGTTCGACCAGTTCCACGATGTCAAGGAACTGGCCGACAAGGGCAATGCCAACGCGCGCGCCGTGCTGCAAAGCTGGGCCGACGCCGAATGGTTCACGAGCCGTCCGGAAGTGCCGCAGAGCCTGACCATCACCGTGTTCAAGGTGACGGGCGAAACCAACACCGACGACCTCTCGCCCGCGCCGGACGCCACCACGCGCCCCGACATCCCGCTGCATGCGCTCGCCATGCTGAAGAACGCGCGTCCCGGCATCACGCCGGAAGAAGACGGCAAGCGCGGTCCGGTCAAGTTCATCGAATCGCTGAAAGAGAAGGGCCATCTGGTCGCGTATGTGGGCGACGTGGTCGGCACGGGTTCGTCGCGCAAATCGGCCACCAACTCGGTGCTGTGGTTCACGGGCGAAGACATTCCGTTCATCCCGAACAAGCGTTTCGGCGGCGTGTGCCTGGGCGGCAAGATCGCGCCGATCTTCTACAACACGATGGAAGATGCCGGCGCACTGCCGATCGAACTCGACGTGTCGAAGATGGAAATGGGCGACGTCGTCGAACTGCGTCCGTACGAGGGCAAGGCGCTGAAGAACGGCGAAGTGATCGCCGAGTTCCAGGTCAAGTCCGACGTGCTGTTCGACGAAGTGCGCGCCGGCGGCCGCATTCCGCTGATCATCGGCCGCGGACTGACGGCGAAGGCGCGTGAAGCGCTGGGTCTGGCTCCGTCGACGCTGTTCCGCCTGCCGCAGCAGCCGGCCGACAGCGGCCGTGGCTTCTCGCTCGCCCAGAAGATGGTCGGCCGCGCGTGCGGTCTGCGGGAAGGCCAAGGCGTGCGTCCGGGCACGTATTGCGAACCGAAGATGACCTCGGTCGGCTCGCAGGACACCACCGGCCCGATGACCCGCGACGAACTGAAAGACCTGGCGTGCCTCGGCTTCTCGGCCGACCTCGTGATGCAGTCGTTCTGCCACACGGCGGCTTATCCGAAGCCCGTCGACGTGAAGACGCATCAAACGCTGCCGAACTTCATCAGCAACCGTGGCGGCATCGCGCTGCGTCCGGGCGACGGCGTGATCCACTCGTGGCTGAACCGCATGCTGCTGCCGGACACCGTCGGCACCGGCGGCGACTCGCACACGCGCTTCCCGATCGGCATCAGCTTCCCGGCGGGCTCGGGTCTCGTCGCCTTCGCGGCCGCCACCGGCACGATGCCGCTCGACATGCCGGAGTCGGTGCTCGTGCGCTTCAAGGGCAAGATGCAGCCGGGCGTCACGCTGCGCGATCTCGTCAACGCGATCCCGCTGTACGCGATCAAGGCGGGCACGCTGACCGTGGCCAAGCAGGGCAAGAAGAACATTTTCTCGGGCCGCATCCTCGAGATCGAAGGTCTGCCGGATCTGAAGGTCGAGCAGGCGTTCGAACTGTCGGATGCATCCGCCGAGCGTTCGGCCGCCGGTTGCACGGTGCATCTGAACAAGGAACCGATCATCGAGTACCTCAACAGCAACATCACGCTGCTGAAGTGGATGATCGCGCAGGGCTATCAGGACCCGCGCAGCCTGCAGCGCCGCATCAAGGCTATGGAAGCATGGCTCGCCGATCCGCAACTGCTGCAACCGGATGCGGATGCCGAATACGCCGCCGTCATCGAAATCGATCTGGCCGACGTTCACGAGCCGATCGTGGCCTGCCCGAACGATCCGGACGACGTGAAGACGCTGTCGGACGTGGCCGGCGCGAAGATCGACGAGGTGTTCATCGGTTCGTGCATGACGAACATCGGTCACTTCCGCGCGGCGTCCAAGCTGCTCGAAGGTAAGCGCGACATTCCCGTCAAGCTGTGGGTCGCGCCGCCGACCAAGATGGACCAGAAGCAACTGACGGAAGAAGGTCACTACGGCGTGTTCGGCACGGCGGGCGCGCGCACCGAAATGCCGGGCTGCTCGCTGTGCATGGGCAATCAGGCGCAGGTGCGCGAAGGCGCGACGGTTATGTCGACGTCGACGCGCAACTTCCCGAATCGTCTCGGCAAGAACACGAACGTGTATCTCGGCTCGGCGGAATTGGCGGCCATCTGCTCGCGCCTGGGCAGAATTCCGACGAAGGAAGAGTACATGGCCGACATGGGCGTGCTCAACGCCAATGGCGACAAGATCTATCAGTACATGAACTTCGACCAGATCGAAGACTTCAAGGAAGTCGCCGACACCGTGCAGATGTAAGCGTGCTGTCGGGCTACGGCGAGCGGTTTCGTCGTAGCGTCGCGCAATGGCGCCGCGGGCTGAATGCCCGCGGCGCTTTTTTTTGCGCGAGGGTCGTCGAATGGATTACCTCATATGTGCGCGCCCGTTTTCTACGCGCGTTCACTTGTTCGCCCCGTATGTCGGCGACGCCAGAGTTTCATGATGACCTTATAGGCGACGATGGCCACAAGCAGGTCGACTGTCGTCATGGACAGAATGTAGAGCATCTCCGCATCCTCGACGCCCACTGAGTCAGCGATGACGAGCAGGACGTGCTGTTGCGATTCGGTCATCGGCAACGGATAAGTGTGCACGTAACGCACCGCCAATAGAAACAGGCCGCTGAAAAGCGCTACCTTGATTAGCTTACGGACAACTGTTGCCAACAGTGATCACCTCGATCCAGCCATACGCTTGCAGTCCGGAAGTGCCTGCCGCAATGGATGTCGTCTGTAAAAGGGCTTGGCGAAGTCGTTGAAAATCTGCCCGGCTCTTCAGCGTAATGCAACCATATGAAACGCCTTGGCCACCGATCGGGTGAAGGCGAAAGTTGCCGCGCTTGATTCCATTTACCCAAGTCCAGTCATCGATCAGCCCGTCATCCCGGTAAAGAGCAAACCAGTCGCCGTGGCTGGATGGATTCCCGGTTACAGTGTTCCATGCGTCTTTCGCCCACGCTTGAGCTTGAGATTTGATCCCGCCGGCCGGACGCTCCACGATCCAATATTTGCCGGCAGGGATAGGGCCTGCTCCGCGCATCGCAGTGCAACCCCCGCGGTTGCGATAGTTATCGTTCCCGGAAAACGCCTGAAACGCCCCGACACCAGCCATGACAAGCGTCAGCATCGGCGCATTATCGACCACGAACTTTCCCCGCAGAGCCATCTCGTTCCCCCGAGCCTAGCGTTCCGTCCACGCGTCGGAGAACTTGATGTTGCCGTCCAGGTAGTGCCAGGTGATGTTGTCATACATGAGCGATACGGCCTCGACGTGATTGAGCGGGCTCATGCTGGCGATCTTCGTGTTCGCGAAACCGGGATGAACGCCGGCCACTTTCACGCCTTCCAGCAGCATCGTGAAGTAGTTTTCCTCCCGGCCAGCGTCATTGATCCGATAGAACCTGATCTCGGCAGATCGAAGGGTTTGCCCTTTGGCAACCGCTTTGTACAGATACGGGCTGGCCGCATCGAACTCTTTTTCGATCGACATGGGCGCGTGTATGCGCGTGCCGATAATCCTGCCGGCGTTGCCATCGACCGGAAGCGTCAGGCCGTGTCCAAAGCCGATGATCTCGATGCTGCCCTCGCGCCCTTGCACGGAGACACTGCCCTTGATCGGCGAACCGCCATCGTCCTTCAGCCACATGTATGCGGGAATCGGCATGGTTGTTTCGCTTAATTCGTTTGGAAGCCGAAACAATGGAGTAAGACACATCAACAGCGCAATACGCTTATTCCTAACAAGGTCGATTGAGTGGCGAAGTAGACAGCGCATGATTTTGTCGCCGTCGCGGACGAAAACGAGCCGCCCCGATATCATCCCCAATCCATCAGCCCAACCCTGCCGACATCCATGGAAAAAGCTTTCAGCGACGCCGATCGCGAAGCCGTCTACCGCGCGATCCGCGAGCGTCGCGACATGCGTCACTTCGTCGGCGATCCGGTGTCGCCGCACGTCATGCAGCGCCTCATCGACGCCGCGCTGCACGCGCCGAGCGTCGGCTTCATGCAGCCGTGGCGCATCCTGCGCATTACCTGCGCGAACCTACGCGCGCGGTTGCGCGATGCGGTCGAACGTGAACGCGTGCTGACCGCCGATGCGCTCGGCGAACGCCGCGATTCGTTCATGCGGCTCAAGGTGGAAGGATTGCGCGAGTGCGCCGAAGTGCTGGTGATGGCGCTGATGGACGGCCGCGAGCATCATGTCTTCGGACGGCGCACGCTGCCCGAGATGGACCTCGCTTCCGTCGCGTGCGCGATCCAGAACATGTGGCTCGCGGCGCGTGCCGAAGGGCTGGGAATGGGCTGGGTCTCGCTGTTCGATCCCGTGGAAGTCGCCGCGCTGCTCGACATGCCCGCCGGCGCGCGGCCCGTGGCCATTCTTTGCGTCGGGCATGTCGAACGCTTCTACGATGCGCCGATGCTCGAAAGCGAGCGTTGGGCGGCGCGCCGTTCGACAGAGGAATGCGTCTTCGAGAATACGTGGCCGTCTCGGAAGGACGGGTGAATTTTTTCGCGATATCTGTCCATCGGCGCACGGCCCGCGCGTCATCGTGATGGCGCCCGGATGATCCGGCCGCATCGACCTTGTGACGGAGGCTCACATGCACTATCTGCTGATGATCTATTCGGACGAAAACCGCTGGAACCAGATGACCGACAGCGAGCGGCAGCAGGGCGTCGCCGCGTATCAGGCGTACACGGAATCGTTGAAGAAGGCGGATGCGCTCGTCGGCGCGAACCGGCTGCAGCACACGAGCACGGCCACGACGGTGCGGCTCGTCGACGGGAAACCGCAAGTGCTCGACGGGCCGTTTTCCGATACGAAGGAGCAGCTCGCCGGCTATTACCTGATCGACGTGCCCAATCTCGACGCGGCGATCGCGTGGGCGTCGCGCTGTCCCGGCGCGGCGCACGGCCTCATGGAAGTGCGTCCGGTGTGGACCGCGCCTTACGATGCGCCATCCGCCGGATGAGCGAGCCCGCTGACGGCGCGAGCGCGGTAGCGGAATTGGTCGCGCGACGCAGCTACGGCAAGCTCGTCGCGCTGCTGGCGATGCGTACGCGCGACGTCGCCGCAGCCGAGGACGCGCTCGCCGACGCGTTCGCGGCCGCGCTCGCGGACTGGCCGAAGCGCGGCTGCCCGGCGAATCCCGAAGCGTGGCTGATGACGGTGGCGCGCCGCCGGGCGATCGACGGCGCGCGCCATCGCCGGGTCGGTGACGACGTCGCGCATCAACTGACGATTCTCTCCGGCGAAATCGACGAGCACGAAGCCGGCGCATTGCCCGACCGGCGGCTCGGGCTGCTGTTCGCGTGCACGCATCCCGCGCTCGAGGCCGCGATCCGCACGCCGCTGATGCTGCAAGTGGTGCTCGGGCTCGAAGCGAAGACGATCGCTTCCGCGTTTCTCATGTCGCCCGCCGCGATGAGCAAACGCCTCGTGCGCGCGAAGAACAAGATCCGCGAAGCCGGCATTCCGTTCAGCGTGCCGGAGCGCGAAGACTTGCCGGGCCGTCTCGACGCGGTGCTCGAAGCCGTGTACGCGGTGTATGCCGAAGGATGGACGGATCCGCTCGGCGGCGATGCCGCGCGGCGCGATCTGACCGGCGAGGCGCTGTTTCTCGCGCATCTGCTCGTCGACTTGCTGCCCGATGAACCGGAGACGCTCGGCCTTCTTGCGCTGATGCTCTACGCCCAGGCGCGATGCGACGCTCGACGCGATGCGGCAGGCGACTACGTGCCGCTGTCGGCTCAGGATCCGTCGACATGGAACGCGCCGATGATCGACGCAGCCGACAGGCTGCTGCGGCGCGCGAACGCTTTCAACGCGATCGGACGGTTTCAGCTGGAGGCCGCGTTGCAGTCGGCGCATGTGCATCGCTGCCGCACGCATCGGCCGAACTGGGACGAGATCGTGCAGCTCTACGATGCGCTGTTCGGGATCGCGGCGTCGCCGGTGGTGGCGGTGAACCGCGCGCTCGCGCTGGCGGAACGCGACGGCGCGCGGGCGGCGCTCGATGCGCTCGCGCCCTACGCGGACGATCCGCGCCTCGCCGACTATCAGCCGTATTGGGCGGCGCGCGCCGATCTGCTCGCTCGCGTCGGCGCGACGGACGAGGCGCTCGCCGCCTACGATCTCGCGATCGGACTGGAGCGCGATCCGGCGGTGCGCCGGTTCTTGCAGCGCAGGCGCGCCGCGGTGTCAGCGGGCGGGCGATGAACGCTCGGTTCCAGGCGTCGCGGGCTGCGCCGCGTTTCGCACATGCGTCAGATCGACCACGTTGGTTCCGTCGCCGTGATCGTATCCATCGATGTGGGGCAGCGCCGGCACGGTGTCGTCCTTCTCCAGCCAGTTGTCGCTCTTGTACGTGGCCGAGCGCGCCTGCATGTAGCCGTAGCGATCCGCGGCGATCGCCTGAAGCTGCGACGCGTCGCGAACGATCACCGGCCTCAGGAAGATCAGAAGGTTCGTCTTCTGCCGGCTTTTCGTCTCGTGCCTGAATAGCGATCCGAGCACCGGAATCTTCGAAAGCCACGGGATTCGGGAATTGCCGTTCGTGTAGTTGTCGCTGATCAGTCCGCCGAGCACGACGATCTGGCCGTCGTCCGCGAGAATGGTCGTCTGCAGCGAGCGCTTGTCGATGCTGTAGCCGCCCGCCTGATCCGCCGTGCCGTTCTGCACGCTCGAATCTTCCTGATAGACCTGCAGCGTCAGCGTTCCGCCCTGATTGATCTGCGGCTTGACGTTCAGCATCACGCCGACATCCTTGCGGTCGTACGTGTTGAACGCCGATACCGATGACGAGCTCGTCGTGTTCGTCGAATAAGACCCGGACTCGATGGGAACATTGGTGCCGACGAGAATGCGCGCCTCGTGATTGTCGAGCGTGACGAGGCTCGGCGTCGACAGCACGTTGACATCCGAGTTCGACTGCAATGCGCGGAACAGGCCCTTGGTGCCGAGGATATTGCCGAATCCCGCGACCAGGCCGACGTTCGTCGTGGTCGCGGCGACGGACTGCAGCCCCGCAGCCGTCAGCCATTCGATGCCGAATTCGCCTTCCTTGTCGGAAGCCACTTCGATGATGAGCGATTCGATATACACCTGAACCTTGCGCTGATCGAGCCGCGCTATCACGGTGGCGAGGTTTCTGAACACCGGTTCGGGCGCGGTGATGATGAGCGAATTCGTGGACACGTCCGCGACGACTTCGCCGCTTCCTTGCTCGTCCTTGTCATCGCCCGAGCGCGATTGCATCCCGCCGAAAGGGCTTTTCGAGGAAGACGCCGACGATGACGTCGCGCTCACCGACGATGCCGAATCCATGCCGCCCGGCAGCGGCGGCAGCGTGCCGTTGCTGCTCGGAAGCCCCGACGAGCTTTGATTGCCGCCGCCGTTGCCCGAGCCCGATTGCGAATCGCCGCCGCCTGTCTGGCCGAGAATCCGTCGCAGCGTCTTGGCGATATCGGTGGCGTCGGCGTTGCGCAGGCTGACGATATGAATGTTGCCCGGCGCGCGCGTCGGCGTGTCCAGCTTGACGATCAGCGATTCGGCGTCGGACAGCCGCGCGGCGCCGCTCGACCGAAGCACGACCGCGTTGCTTCTCGCGTCCGGCGTGACGACGACCTTCTGCGTCGGATCGCCGTTGCCGATGCCGTTCAGATCCAGCAACTTCTGCGCTTGTTGCGAGACGGCCGTCGCATCCGCGAAATTGAGCTGCACGACCGCGATATGCGGGCTCGACGCCCCTTCGATGCCCGCGATGATCGACGCGATCCTGCGCACGTTATCCGCATAATCGGTCACGATCAGCGTGTTGTTGCTCGGGTTGGCGGCAATCGTGTTGTTCGGGGAAATCAGCGGCCGCAGCGTCGGCAGGATACTGTTCGCGGACTCCCTGCGAAGCTGAAATACCTGCGTGACGATCTGATCGCCCTTCGCGACGGGCTGATTGCCGACATAGGTCGGCACGCCCTGAACCTTCGCTTCCGATTCCGGCACGACCTTGAGTACGCCGTGATCCTGCAATAGCGCGAAGCCCTGCATACGCAATGCGGATTGCAGCGTCTTGAGCGCTTCGTCTTCGGGAACCGGATTCTCGGAGACGAGATCCAGTTGTCCCTTCACGCGCGGATCGACGATGATCGTCTTGCCCGTGGCGAGTCCGATCGCGCGCACGACCTCGTTTATATCGGCATGCGAAAAATTCATCACGACGGCGGCGAACGGCGCACGCGGATACGCAACGAGGAAAGTCATCCCCGCGACGAATGCGGTTCTTGCAAGAGATCGCGACAGGGCGCGGCGAAAACGGTCTTGGATCGGGAGAGTTGTCAAATCGGCGGGCGATGTAGTTGGCTTCAGCGCAGACAGGAAATACAGGCAAAAAAGCGCGCTGCGGGGACTATACGTGCCGTTCGATGACTAAAGGACTACAGGTAAGGTTTCGATAGGATTGCAGATCCGTTCAAGGCGCGCGATGACGTTCCACTATCACAAGATGTTTCGCAATCCTTCTTTAGAGCGAAGGCACTCGCACCGATCGACGACACAACCTGTTTCCCGGAGAAATAGTTGGTAAGAAGATCGTCGCGTGCGAGTGCCGGGCGCGCTTACTTGGCCGCGCCGACGAGCTTGAACGAGTCGAAAGCGGGATCGATGGGCGTGTGGCCGATATGCGTCAGCGCTTCCGCGACGAGCGGCTCGCACGCGCTGTAGTCGGAGTTCATGCTGTCGACGTGCGCCTGGGGAAAGTTCACGGACAGCACCTTGCCGCCCCAGCGCTCGGTGGTCGCGGTCATGCTGCACTTGCCGGCGCCGCCGATCTTCAGATCGAGCAGGATCACGTTCATTTCGAACGCCGCATCCGAATTCGAGAAGTTCCACTGCATCACCATGCGGTCGCCCGGCGTATTCGTATCCACGAGTTTCATCGTCTTGTCGGGAATGCCGACCGCCGCGACGAGATCGAGAACATTCGATCCGATGAGCGCACCGGAATCGCTGCGCGCCTCATGTGTCCGGTAAGCCGCGCATCCGGAAAACAGCGTCACGAACAGCAGAAAAATCAGGGTAAAAGGCCGCACGACAACTCCTCCGTCGAAGTAGATGGAATCCCGCAATTGGAAGAAATGCAGAGTGGGCGCCGTGAAAACGGGCGCGCAGACGGGAACCAGCAAGAAGGTGACCCAGGCGGCCGCGCGGCGCGTTTGTCTCTCGCCGATTGCCTTTCGGAATATTTCGCGGCGGTCCGCGTGAGGTATTAACTACCGCTCCATCAACGTCCATCGGGCAAAGTCGCCGCGACGGGCATCAAGAATCCGTTTGCGCCGCCGACATATCGTGCATGGCCTCCGGTGCCACACACGAATAGCCCCCGCGAATTGCGAGGCTCATCACCGCCGGACGCCGCAACGTCAGAGATGCGCGCGCAGCCAGTCCCATGCGAGCGGCCCGCAGATCACGCCCCACGTAAGCAAGCCGATGACGATGGCCACCGTGACCGCCGCGCTGCCGCAGTCCTTGGCGCGTCCGGAGAGTTCGTGACGTTCGAGCGAAATGCGGTCGATCGCCGCCTCGATGCTCGAATTGATCAGCTCGACGAGCAGCACGAGCAGCACCGAAGCCGCGAGCAGAACGCGCTCGGCGGCGCCCACGGGCACGGCGAACGCGATCGGCAGCAGCACGGCCGCGACGCACACCTCCTGGCGAAACGCGCTCTCCTCGCGCCAGGTCGCGGCGATGCCGTCGCGCGAATGGCGCAACGCGAAAAGGCCGCGCAGCAGGCCGCTGCGCTTGACTGCGGGCTTCGCGGTCCGCTCGGCGTGGCCGGATTTTTCGGATGCGGAAGACGTAGCGGATGAAGAACGGGATCGAACCATGTCGCGATGTGGCGCTTTTTTTGATGAAGGACGGCTGAGGTGATACAAATTGTCACAAATTATGCTACTGTTGCGTCCGCTTTTCAGCGGCAAAGGCGCGTCATCGCACAGACCGGCGCGATGAACGCAGCAGCCGCGCGACCGCACCCGCGTCGCGGATCACGCACGCCCCGACGCCTCGCTTCGTGCATCGCACGCTTGCCCCGACTCTTTCCCGCTCTTGCTGCATTCGTCCCGGTTGCCGCGCGCGCCGCTCGCCTGGCGATCCGATTGTCGTTGCGCCTCCGTCACGATGCCATAGCGGGCAGCGCGGCGCGCGGCCGTGAATTCCGTAGCTGACTCGCCGATGAAACCAGTCGTCTCGTTCTGCCTCTCGCTGGCGATGGCCGCCAGTGCGCTTTTCGCCGGCGTCTGCGCCGAAGCGGCGCCGCCGGCCGTCAATCCGGACGCCGCTGCCAGCGCCGACGCCGGCTCGATCCACGTCCCGTTCTCCGCGCTCGGCGCGTATCAGCCGATGCATCTGCGCGGCCTCGAAGATACGCGCTCGATCGTGCTCGGCGTGCGGCTCGACCGCGTCGTGACCGGCGCGCGCCTGCGTCTGCGCTACACCTACTCGCCCGCGCTCCTGTTCGCGCTGTCGCACGTCAAGGTGTCGATCAACGGCGAAGCGATCGCCACCGTGCCGTTCGACAAGGAGCACGCCGGCGCGATGCTCACGCAGGACATCCCGCTCGATCCGCGCCTGCTCACGGACTACAACCAGTTCGGGCTGCGCTTCATCGGCCATTACACGCTCGATCATTGCGAGGATCCGGCGAACACGGCGCTGTGGGCCGACATCAGCCCGACGAGCGAATTCATCCTCGACACCGCGCCGATCAGGCTGCCGAACGATCTCGCGCTGCTGCCCGCGCCGTTCTTCGATGCGCGCGATGTGAGCCGTCTCACGCTGCCGTTCGTGCTGCCCGCATCGCCGGACAGCGCGACGCTCAAGAGCGCGGGCGTGCTCGCGTCGTGGTTCGGCGCGCTCGCGGATTACCGTCAGGCGCGCTTCCCGGCGATGAACACGCTGCCCCCGAACGACCACGCGGTCGTCGTCGGCACGCGCGCGCAATTGCCGGCGGGTCTCGCGCTGCCCGATATCGACGGGCCGACGATTCTCGTCGCCGACAATCCGGCGTCCAAGGATCGCAAGCTGCTCGTCGTGACCGGCCGCAACGGCGCCGAAGTCGACGATGCCGCGTATGCGCTCGTGCTCGGCCGCACGGCGATGTCCGGCGATGCGGCGAAGGTCGCGCATGTCGACATCGGCCAGCCGCGCGAACCGTACGACGCGCCGCGCTGGATGCCGACGAATCGCCCGGTGCAGTTCAAGGAACTCGTCGACGACGTGTCGCAGCTTCAGGTCGCGGGCAGCGAGCCGGAGCCGATCCGCCTGAAGCTGCGCGTGCCCGCCGATCTGTTCTCGTGGAACAGCGTCGGCGTGCCGCTCAATCTCAAGTACCGGTACACCGCGCCGACGGTGCAGAACAACTCCGCGCTCGCCATCGACATCAACGAGCAACTCGTGAAGTCGTTCCGGCTGCCGCCCGCCAAAACCGATGACACGCAAGGCCGCCTGCAATTGCCGCTGCTTTCGGGCGCGCCGGGCGGCACGGCCAACGCGCTGGACATTCCGGCGTTTCGCGTCGGCAGTTCGAACCAGCTGCAATTGCGCTTCAACCTCGATTCGCAGAAGCAGGGCCTGTGCGCGGGCGTGCCGACCAATCCGGCGCGGGCGGCGGTCGACCCGGATTCGACCATCGACTTCTCCGGCTTCGTGCATTACGCGCAACTGCCGAATCTCGCGTACTTCGCGAACAGCGGTTTTCCGTTCACGCGCTACGCCGATCTGTCGCAGACGGCCATCGTGATTCCCGCGCGTCCCGCCAATGCCGAGATCGAAGCGATGCTGACGATGCTCGGCCACATGGGCCAGTGGACCGGCTTTCCGAGCCTGCGCGTGACCATCGCGCGTCCGGACGATGTGCCCGCGCTCGCGCAGAAGGATCTGCTCGTGATCGGCGGCGCGCCGTCGTCGCCGGTGTTTTCGCGCTGGCACGATGCGCTGCCGCTGTCGATCGCGGGTTCGGCTGCGGGAACGCCGTCGAAGGAGGGCATCGCGCGGGCGTCGTTCTCGGTCGGCGAGCATTGGCGCGATGGCGCGCGTGTCACGCACGGCGGCGCATCGCTGGATCAGAACGGGCCGCTTGCGGCGCTGATGGGCTTCCAGTCGCCCGGAACGAAGGGGCGCAGCATCGTCGCGCTCGCGGCGACCGGCGACGGCCATCTCACCGATCTGCTCGACGTGCTCGAACGCGCGGATCGCCTGTCGCAGATTCAGGGCGATGTCGCGCTCGTGCGGCACGGCGGCGTGGACAGCGCGCGCGTCGGCGAGACGTATGTCGTCGGCTACGTGCCGTGGTACGCGAAGCTGTGGGGCCACGCGATCCGTCATCCGGCGCTGCTCGGCCTCGCCGGCGCGCTGGCGGGCCTGCTGCTCGCGATCGCGGCGTTCGCGGCGCTGCAGGAACTGGCCGCGCGGCGCCGGGGTATCTGAGCGATGAAGGCTTCGGGCGTAAAGCGCGCGATCGTGTCCGGCGCGCTTGTCGTGTTCGGCGCGAATGCAGCAGCGACGGATCTGGCGTCGCCATCGGCGTGCATGGATTCGTGGCCGCGCTGGGACGCCTTCAAACGCGACTTCATTTCGAAGGAAGGCCGCGTGATCGACGTCGGTTCCGCCGACGAGCGCACGGTCTCCGAAGGCCAGTCCTACGCGCTTTTCTTCGCGCTCGTCGCGAACGACCGCGCGAGCTTCGACACGATTCTCCACTGGACCGAAGACCGGCTCGCGCGGGGCGATCTCACGTCGCGCCTGCCCGCGTGGCTCTGGGGCCGCGACGACGCCGGCACGTTGCGCGTGCTCGACGGCAACGCGGCGTCCGATGCGGACTTGTGGATCGCCTACGCGCTCCTCGAAGCGGGCCGCGCGTGGGGCGAGCGCAGCTACACGGCGCGCGGCGCATCGCTTGCGAAGCGCGTGCTCGACGAGGAAACGGCCACGCTGCCCGGCCTCGGCCTCACGCTCTTGCCCGGACCTCTGGGTTTTCATCCGTCAGCCGATACGTGGCGCGTCAATCCGAGCTACGCGCCGCTGCAGGTGATTCGCGGCATCGGCGCGAGCCTGCCCGATGACGCGCGCTGGACGCGGCTCGCGGCATCGAGCGCACGCATGCTGATCGACACCGCGCCGCAGGGCTTTGCGCCGGACTGGGCGCTGTATCGCGCGAACCGGGGTTTCGAGCCCGACGAAGAGACGCGCGCCGAAAGCGCCTATAACGCGATCCGCGTGTATCTGTGGGCGGGCATGCTCGCATCCGACGATGAAGCGCGCGCGCGCCTCCTCGCGCATTTGGCGCCGTTCGCCGCGTATATCGACGCGCACGGCGCGCCGCCCGAGCGCATCGACACGCGCGACGGCAAGCCCGGCCCGAACGACGGCAACGCGGGTTTCTCCGCCGCCGCCGTGCCGTTTCTCGACGCCATCGGACGCCCCGAACTCGCGGATGCGCAAGCGGCGCGCGCGGCGGGGGCATCGGCGCCGGGGTACTACACGAGCGTGCTGACGCTCTTCGGCCTCGGCTGGCGCGAGGGCCGCTATCGATTCGCGGGCGACGGAACGTTGCGCACGGCGGCATCGGCATGCGGAGCGGCGAAATGATGCGCGCGCCCCGGACGAGGGCGACGTTGCTGCGCGCGGCGCTGATGTCGGCGAGCGTCGTGTGCGCGACGCAGACGCATGCCAGCGAGGCATCGACGGACGCGCTCGCCGAGCGTCTTTACGGCACCGCGCGCGCGTGGGCCAACAAGCATCGCGACGATCTCGCGTTGCAGGCGATCGACAAGGCGCTGCTCGTCGCGCCGGACGATCCGCGTCTGAACGCCGAGCTCGTGCGTATCCAGTTGCGGCTCGGCCAGGCGCAAAAGGCGCAGGCCACGCTCGCGCGCATGAAAACGCGCGCGCCCAATGCGGCGCTCACGCAGCAAGTCGACGACGAATATCGCGTCGCGGTCAGCGGCCGTCAGGAAATGGCGGCGATCCGCCTGCTCGCACGCAGCGGCCAGTCGGACGAGGCCGCGCGCCGCGTGAGCGCGCTCTTTGCGCACGGCGCGCCGTCGGGCCCGCTCGGCGCGGAGTACTACCAGATCATCGCCGCGACGCCCGCGCGACGTGCCGAAGCGCTCGCGGCCTTGCACCGGCGCATCGCGGACGATCCCGCCGACGTCGATTCCGCGCTCGTCCTCGCGCGTCTGCTCAACAGCAGCGACGCGACCCGCGCCGAAGCGAACCGCATCGCATGGAATCTCGCCACGCGCACCGACACCGACCGCAACACCGCGCTCGACGTCTGGCGTCACGTACTGCAATCGGCGGGCGCGGACACGGCATATCGGCAGGCGCTGCGCGCGTACCTCGAACTCGTGCCCGACGACACCGAGTTCAAGGATCGCGCCGATCTGCTCGACGCGCGCATCGAAGCGCAGCGCAAGCTCGAACGCGATCCCGATTACATCGCCCGGCAGCGCGGTCTGGCGGCGCTCGCTCGCGGCGACCTGAACGCAGCCGCGCCGTTGCTCGCGCGCGCGGCGGCCGCCCGTCCGGACGACGCGGAAGCCGTCGGCGGATTCGGTTTGCTGCGCATGCGCGAAGGCAATCGCGACGAAGCGCGCGCGCTGTTCGAACGCGCGGCGTCGCTCGCGCCGGACAACCGTGCGAAGTGGCTGGGCCTCGCGCGCACGGCGCGCTTCTGGGGCACGCTCGCGCACGGCCGCGACGCCGCGAACGCAGGCAAGCCGAAGGACGCCGAACGCTACGCGCGCGAGGCGCTCGCCATCGAGCCGGATAGCGCCGATGCCAAGCTGCTTCTCGCCGATGCGCTGCTCGCACAAGGCGACTGGCGCGCCGCCGAACCGATGCTGCGCGCGCAGCTTGCGGGCCGCGAGCCGAGCCTGTCGGCGCTGAAGAGCACGCGTGCGCTGCTCGAATCGACCGGACGCGCCGATGAAGTCGAGCCGCTCATCGCCGCGCTGCAAAGCCGTTTCACCGCCGCCGACGATCGCCAAAGCCTGATCGCGATGCGCGCCGATATGGTCGCGAACGAGGCGCAGCAACTCGCCGCGCGCGGCCAGAACGGGCCGGCGGCGCAGAAATACGAGGCGTCGTTGCGCATCGAGCCGGATCAGCCGTGGACGCGCTTCGCGCTTGCGCGGCTGTATCGGGATATCGGTTTGCCGCAGCTCGGCCGCGCCGTGATGGACGACGGCCTCGCGCGCTCGCCGAACGCCGCGCCGATGGCTTACGCCGCCGCGCTGTATCGCAATTCGATGGACGATCTGGCGGGCGCGCGCGCCGCGCTCGATGCCGTGCCGCAAGCCGATCGCACCGACGCCATGCGCGCGCTCGCCCGCAATCTCGACGCGCAGCAGTCGCTCGCCGATGCCCGCGCCGCCTTCGCGCGCAACGACGCCGACGCTGCCGCCGCCGCGCTCGATCGCGCGCAAGCGCTGGCCGCGGACGATCCCAACCTGCTCGCGTCGATCGGTGCGCTGTATATCGATCGAGGCGACGCGGAGCGCGGCCTCGCGCTGCTGCGCGACTGGATGGCCGCGCATCCCGAAGAAACCGATGCTGACGTGCGCCTGCGCTACGGCGATCTGCTCGGCGGCGCGCGTCGCGAAGATGCGCTGTCGCAGACGCTCGCGCAAGTGCGCGCCGAGCCGAAGCTCACGCCGCGTCAGCAAGAGCGTCTGGAGGATCAGGCGTTGCGCAGCGTGCTGCGTCAGACCGACGATGCCATCGACGCCGCCGATTACGCGCGTGCGCGCCGTCTGCTCGATACCGTGAGCGACGCAGGCAAGCGCGACAAGCGCTACGCGTTCGAGCTCGCCGATCTCGCGCGCGCGCAGGGCGATTACGACAGCGCACGCGCCGCGCTCGCGCCGATGCTCGCGGCATCGCCCGACGATCCCGAAACGCAGCTCATGCTCGCGCGCGTGCTCGACGACAGCGGCGGCATCGGCGCGCGCAAGGAAGCGCTCGCGATCGTCCGCCGCGTCGCGGATGCCGCGCCGCCGGACGACATCGACACGCGCCTCTCTGCCGCGCGCCGTTTCGCCGCGCTGCGCCGTCCGCTCGATGCGCAGGCGCTGACGCAGCCGCTACGCGTCGCCTATCCCGAACGCGCGGACGTCACCGTGCAGGCGGGACGCGTCGCGGAGGACCTCGGCGAGTACGAGCAGGCGGCGTCGCTGTATCGGCTGTCGATGGAGCAGGAACGCGCGTCGGGCATCGCGCCGGCGTTCAGCGTGCCGGCCGGCTCGGCACGCGCGACCCCCGCAACGTCCGCCACGCCCGCGCGATCCGCACTCGACGATCTCGATCAGCGCCGCAATCCCGAAGTCGAAACGGCGTGGATACCGGCGTACAAGTCCGGCGATGCGGGCGTGTCGCAGTATCACGCGCAGCAGGTGCCGCTGTACGTGCAGATTCCGTATCGCTACGACGGGCATTTCTTCGTGCACGCGGACGCCGTGCATCTCGACGCGGGCACGCTCGACGTGAGCGGACTCACCGATCAGGCCGGCGCTTCGGCGCCGAGCCTGCCGTACACCATTCAGACCTTCGGCACGAACGCGGGCTTCTACGACGGCACGGCGGCGTCGGCGAACGCGCTGCGCCAATATCTGACGAACTCGCCCGTCACGACCGGCGATCTGCATCAGCACGCGAACGGTCTCGGCGGCGGCTTCGGCTATCTGTCCGATGCGTGGCGCGTCGATCTCGGCTCGACGCCGATCGGCTTTCCGGTGCATTACCTCGTCGGCGGCGCGCGCTACAAGTTCGATGCCGGTCCGGCGAGCCTGTCGATAGCGGCGTCGCGGCGTGCGGTCACGAGCAGCGAGCTGTCCTACGCCGGTCTCACCGATCCGCTCACGCACGTCGTCTGGGGCGGCGTGCGGCGCGACGGCATCGACCTGCATGTGAGCGTCGATGTCGGCAGGACGAACGTATTCGCCGATATCGGCGTGGCCGAGCTGAGCGGGCGCAACGTCGCGAGCAATCAGGAATTCACGCTGCGCACGGGCTTCACCGTGCCGGTGTATCGGCGCGCGACGATGCGCGTGCAGACCGGCCTCGTCGGCAATGCCTGGCATTACACCGACAACCTGCGCTACTACACGTTCGGGCAGGGCGGCTATTACAGCCCGCAGCGCTATCTGTCGCTCGGCGTGCCGATCGAATGGATGGGCAAGCGCAACGGCTTCACCTGGGACATCGCGGCGACGGCGGGCGTCTCGAATTCGTACGAGAAGAACTCGCCGTATTTCCCGAACGGCCTGCCGGCGGTAGCGGGACTCTCGCCGGTCGGTACGAGCAGCCTGATTTATCCCGGCGGCTCGACGCGTGGCGTGAGCTTTTCGTACGGACTCGGGGCGACGGTCGAATATCGGCTGAATCCGCAACTGGCGCTGGGCGCGCGCGTGTCCATCGACCATTCGCACGACTATGCGCCGAGCGCCGGGATGATCTACGCGCGCTTCGCGTTCTCGCCGCGCAAGGACGATTACCGCATCAGCCCGCAGCCGGTGCGGCTGTATTCGAGTTATTGAGGAACGGATTGCCGTGAACGACGAATCGAACCGATCCAGTGGCGCGACGAGCCTCATCGCCGCGTTTGCGCGCTTCGTGCGCGCGCGCGTCGCGGGCCGCGATGCCGCGCCGGGCCGCATCGGCGTCGATGCGCTTCCCGACGATCTCGCCGTGCTCGCGCCGGGCGCGCTCTACGCGGTGCACGTCGCGCCGCGTTCGCCCGAATGCGATGCGCTCATCTGGGCTACGGCGCGGGCCGCGAACACGCGCCATGTGAGCGTCGTGCTCGCGCGCGAGCGTGCGGAAGCGGCGGCGCGTGCGCGCGAACTGGGCTTTTCGGGCGCGGCGGCGCAAGGCTGGCCGCGCCGACTGAACGTGCTCGCGATGCCGAACGAAGCCGCATCCGCCGATGCCGATTCTGAACCGCCCGCTCTCGCGCTCGCGCGCCTTTACGGCGGCCTGCGCGCGCTCAAGCGCTTCGGCTTTCGCGCGAACGCGCTGTATATCGTCGAAGGCGCGGAGCGCTGGTTCTCGTGGCGCGATCCGGCGGCGCTCGCGCGCGAAGGACGGCTGTTGTCGAGCTGGTGCGAGACGCGCGGCATCACGATGATCCTGCTGCTCGGCGACATCGCCAGCGATGACGATTTGGACATCGACGAAACTCAGGCTTCGGCAAGCCGCAGCGAACTGAACGGCGCGTGCGCGGGCGTTGCGCGCGTGCGGCGCTCGCACGGCGAACTGCTGTGGCAAGTCGATTTCTGGCGCGCGGGCCGCGCGCTCGCCACCGGCGACGTGCACGCGTTGCGCTTCAACGAAGCCGGCCGCCTGAGCATCGCCGCGCCCGAGCGCGCGGGCGATGCGCGCCGCGATGCGCGTCTCGCACCGGACGAAGCGCGCGTCGTCGTGAGCCGCGCGGTCGTCGGCGACGAGGCTTGGGTGCCGCGCGACTGGGAAGTGCTCGCGGACCGCGATGCGGTCGTCGCCGCCTGCGATGGCGCGCGCGGCGCGACCGTCGTGCTCGCGCATCGCAACGGCGCGCAGCTCGAAGCGCTGTGCGCCGCCGTGCACACGCTGCGCCGCCGCTGCGGACGCGCGCTCAAAATCGCCGTGGTCGAACGCGGCGAAGTGCTGCGTCATCAATATGAATTGCTGATGCTGAGCCTCGGCGCGAATCTCGTCGTCGGGCGCGACGTGCCGTTCTCGCGGCTCGAATCGCTGTTGCAGTCGCTGCAAGGCCAGCTCTACACGCGTCCGCTTTTGTCCGATTACCGCACGGCGCTCGCCGCGTCGCTCGCCGATGCCGCGCTCGGCTATCAGAACGTGGCGGCGTTCTGCGCGCAGACGCAAGGCGCGCTCGCACGCGGCGCGGTGCTGCGTCTGCCGCATGTGCTCGTGAAGCTGACGCTGCCGCCTGCGCTCGCTCACGTCGATGCGCTCGCGTGGTGCCGTCCGCGCCGCGCGGGCGATGTCTTCACGGCGGACGCGTCGCATCTGTACGTGTTCCTGTTCGGCTGCCGTCTCGCCGATGCCGACGCCGCGCTCGCGCGCATCTTCACCGTGCCGGTGGAGCGCGTGGCGAAGGACGTCACGTATCTGTCGGACGACGGCATCGGCGCGCAATTGCAGGCGCTCGAAGCGGAGAACCGGCGCGCGCCGTCGGCGGATTACAGCGATCTGTTCGCCGCGACCGCGCCCGTCATCGCGATGGAAGACAAGGCGGATGCGGCTACGGAAAGCGAATCCGTGCGCCGCTCGCGCGCCGAACTCGACGCGCTCGACGCCGTGCTGAACCAAGAAGCGCGCAGGAACGCGACCGACGAAGGTCCGTTGCATCCGCCCGCGCGCCGCGCCGTGCGTGCGCATATGCCGCTCGCCGAACCGGGAAACTGAAACGATGGACACCTTGCTCATTTCGATGCTGATCGGCGTGCTGGCCGGCGTGCCCGCGTGGATCGTCTGGCAGCGCGCGGGCGCGCGGCGCGGTCTCGTGGCCGCGCGTGGTTTCGATCCGCGCGACGCGGTGCCGTGCCGCATCGAGCCGGTCGTGCTCAACGCGCGTCTCGTCCCCGATGTCGATGCCGCGCCGAAGGACGCCTCCCGCCCATGAAAACCATCGCGCTCATTTCGACGGCGGGCGGCGCGGGCCGCACGACGCTCGCCGCATCGCTCGCGACGCTGCTCGCCCGGCGCGGCCGCGCCGTGGTCGCGCTCGACTTCGATCCGCAGAACATGCTCGGCGCGTATCTCGGGCTGGACGCGTTCGCGGCGGAAGGCATCGGCGGCGCGCTCGCCGATCCGTCGCGCAAGTGGCACGAATCGACCTGGCGCAACGAGGACGGCGTGCTGTTCGTGCCGCACGGCGGTCTCACGCCCGCGCGATCCGCCGCGTGCGAAGCGCGTCTTTGCGAGCATCCGCGATGGCTCGAACGCACGATCGGCGAGATCGGCTTGCCGGAGACCGGCGTCGTGCTGATCGATACGCCGCGCTATCCGTGCTCGCATGCGGATCACGCCGCGCGCGCCGCCGATCTCGTGCTCGCCGTGTGCCCGCCTGAGCCGGCTGCGTGCGCGACGCTCGTCGCGCGTTTGCCCGCGCTGCGGGAATCGTGCGCGGATGTGCGTCTCGTCGTGAATCGCCTGAATCCCGCCCGCGCGATGCAGCGCGACGCGCTCGCGATGCTGCGCGCCGCGACCGGGAACATGCCGCTCGCGCAACGCATTCATCTGGAAGCGTCGATGCCCGAGGCATTTTCGCGCGGCGCGTGGATTGTCGACGAAGCGCCGCATCTGCAGGCGTCGCACGATCTGCACGGTCTCGCGCAGCACGTCGATGCGTGGCTGCCCGCGCTCACCGCGAGCGAGACGGCATGAAGCGCGAACCAGGCTCCCGCTCGAACCGCGCGATCGGCTGGATCGCGCGCGGGCTCGGCGTGCCCGACACGCGCTCGGCGTTCGACTGGTGCGTGCGTCTCTTCTTCAAGCCGCCGCGCGCGGGCAAGCGCGACATCGCGCGGGACATGCTGCGCGCGTTCGTGCTCGCGTGGGCGCGCGAGTGGGGCGTCATCGACGTGCGCAATCCTTGGGCGTGGCTGCTGCGCGCGTTCGTGCGCCCGCCGCGCGAAAACGCGAAGCCGCTCGCCGCGTATGCGCGGGCCGCGCTCGGCCTGATCGAACGCGCGCTCACGCCGCTCGCTCTCGCGCTGATGTGGATGAAGCGCCGCATCGATGCCGCCATCGACGGACTGCCGTGGGCGCGCTTCGGCGCGCGGCTCGAGGGCGGCGCGAATGTCATCGGCAAGAAGCGCTGGATGCTGCCCGCGCTCGTCGTGATCGGCGGATTGCTGTGGGCGGTCGTCGGCACGTCGCCGCTCGCGTCGGGAAGCCAGTTCGTGTTCTTCGCCGTGCTGATGATCGCGGCGCTCGTCATCCGCCGCATTCCGGGGCGCATGCCGGTGCTGATTCTCGCGTCGCTCGCGCTGCTCGTCACCGCGCGCTACGTCTGGTGGCGCACGACCGAGACGCTCGACTTCCGCACGCCCGGCGAGGCGATCGTCGGCTACGCGCTCTTCGGCGCGGAAGCCTATACGTGGATGATCCTGCTGTTCGGCTTCGTGCAGACCGCGTGGCCGCTCGAACGCGCCGTGTCGAAGCTGCCCGACGATCCCGCCGACTGGCCGAGCGTCGATGTCTTCATTCCGACCTACAACGAGCCGCTGTCGGTCGTGAAGCCGACGCTTTTCGCCGCGCAAGGCATCGACTGGCCGCGCGACAAGCTCAATATCTGGCTGCTCGACGACGGCCATCGTCCGGAGTTCGAGGCGCTCGCGCGGGCGGCGGGCATCGGCTACATCACGCGCGACGACAATCAGCACGCGAAGGCGGGCAACATCAATCGCGCGCTCGCGAAGACGCACGGCGAATACATCGCCATTTTCGATTGCGATCACGTCCCCACGCGCTCCTTCCTGCAAGCGACGATGGGCACCTTCTTCGCCGATCCGAAATGCGCGCTCGTGCAGACGCCGCATCACTTCTTCTCGCCCGATCCGTTCGAGCGCAATCTCGACACGTTCCGCCGCGTGCCGAACGAAGGCAATCTGTTTTACGGGCTCGTGCAGGCGGGCAACGATCTCTGGAACGCGACGTTCTTCTGCGGCTCGTGCGCGGTCATCAAGCGCGCGCCGCTGGAAGAGGTCGGCGGCATCGCGGTCGAAACCGTGACCGAAGACGCGCACACGGCGCTCAAGCTGCATCGGCGCGGCTATACGACGGCGTATCTGCCGACGGTGCAGGCCGCCGGTCTCGCCACCGAAAGCCTCGCGAGCCACATCAAGCAGCGCACGCGCTGGGCGCGCGGCATGGCGCAGATTTTCCGCATCGACAATCCGTTTTTCGGGCGCGGGCTGAACTTCTTTCAGCGCCTGTGCTACGGCAACGCGATGCTGCACTTCTTCTACGGCATTCCGCGCCTCGTGTTCCTCACCATGCCGATGTGGTACCTCTTCTTCCAGATGTACTTCATCAACGCGGCGGCGACGACCATCGCGGGTTTCGTGCTGCCGTACATCGTCATCGCGAACATCGCGAACTCGCGGATGCAGGGCAAGTTCCGGCATTCGTTCTGGGCCGAAGTCTATGAGTCGGTGCTCGCGTGGTATATCGCGCTGCCGACGACCATCGCGTTCTTCAGCCCGAAGCATGGCAAGTTCAACGTGACGGACAAGGGCGGGCGCATCGACGAGACGTATATCGACTGGGCGATGAGCAAGCCGTATCTCGTGCTGCTCGGCCTGAACGCGCTCGCGATGTCCGTCGGCATCGTGAAGCTGATCGCCGGCGCGGGCGACGAAGACGCGACCATCCTGATGAACGTGTTCTGGACGCTCTACAACCTCGTGATGCTCGGCGCGGCGGTGAGCGTCGCGCGCGAGGCGAAGCAGGTGCGCGTCACGCATCGCATCGCGATGAACATGCCCGCGACGCTCGTGCTCAACGACGGCAGCAGCATCGCGTGCAGCACGAGCGATTACTCGACAGGCGGGCTCGGGCTCGTCGTCGGCGAAGGATTGCTGTCGCTCGAAGCCGGCGACACGCTCGGCGTCGTCGTGAGCCGCGGCGAGCGGCAGTTTCACTTTCCGGTGCGCGTGACGCGCCTTTCCGGCACGCATCTGGGCGTGCGCTTCGATTCGCTCACGCTCGAAGACGAGCGCCGTCTCGTGCAATGCACGTTCGGCCGCGCGGATGCGTGGATCGAATGGGACGAGCGCACCGAAGACGACGCGCCGCTCAAGGGCCTGAAGGAAGTGCTGCTGATGGGCTTCGAAGGCTATGCGCGGCTGTTCGGCGGAGCGCGCCGCGCGCTGCTCGACAAGCTCGCGCTCGATGGCCGCCGCTACTGACAAGAAGAACGAAGATGACCTTCTGGAACCTGTATTTCATCATCAAGATCGCGCTCGTTTCGACGGGGCATCTGAAGCCGATATGGCTCGCGAACATCGCGTTCGCGGTGGCGCTCGCCGCGAGCTCGCCGCTGCGCTCGCGCATCTGGCGGGCGGTGCGGTTCGTCGCCGGGCTCGGCATCGGTTTGCCGCTGATGTATCGCGAGGCGAACGTGCCGCCGTTCGGCCGCATCGTCGAGGAATTCGGCAATCTCACGACCTTCAGCTTCGGCTACTGGCTCGAGTTGCTGCCGCGCTTTCTTCCGCCGATGCTGCTCGCCGTCGCGCTCGGTCTGCTCGTCGCGTATCTCGTCGTCAATCGCTGGCTGCGCGTCGCGACCTTCGTGATGATCGCGCTCGTCGCGCTGCCGGTGTGGCAGGGCGCGAATGCGGTGCTCGCGCGCATCGAGGCGAAGCCGCAGGGCAATGCCGTTGCCGCAACTAACCGTCAATCCGCGGACCCCCTGGATTACAACGCGACGCTCGCGGCATTCAGGGCGAAGGAGTCGCAGCGACAGGTGAGCTTCGGTCATCTGTCGAGCGATCCGAAAGAGCAGTTCGACGTGATCGTGCTGCACATCTGCTCGCTGTCGTGGGACGACCTCGATGTATCGAAGGAGCGCAATCATCCGTTTCTGTCGCACTTCGACTATCTGTTCACGAACTTCAGCACGGCGGCGAGCTACAGCGGCCCGGCGGCGATTCGCGTGCTGCGCGCGTCGTGCGGACAGGAAGCGCACGCCGATCTGTACAAGGACGCGCCCGCGCAGTGTCATCTGATGGCCGATCTTGCGCAGGCCGGCTACACGCCGCAGGTCACGTTCAATCACGACGGCCACTTCGACAACTTCACGCAGCTCGTGAAGGAGAACATCGGCGTGCCGAACGTGCCTTTCGTGCCGAACACGGCCGCGCCCGTCGCGATGCACGCGTTCGACGGCTCGCCGATCATGGACGATTACGGCACGCTCGCGAACTGGTACGCAGAGCGCGCGCGGGAGCCGGGACCGGTCGCGCTGTACTACAACACGATCAGCCTGCACGACGGCAACCGCCTGCCGAACAACAAGATGACGAGCCTCGAGTCGTATCCGCTGCGCGTGGCGAAGCTGATGAGCGATTTCGACAAGTTCGCCGATCTGATCCAGCAATCGGGGCGGCGCGCGGTGATCGTGTTCGTGCCCGAGCACGGCGCGGCGCTGCGCGGCGACGCCAATCAGGTCGCGGGCCTGCGCGAGATTCCGACGCCGAGCGTGATCCACGGGCCGGTGGGCGTGCGGCTCGTCGGCTTCACGGGCAATCACGGCGCGACGACCGTCATCGATCAGCCGACCGGGCATCTCGCCATCGCGCAATTGCTGTCGAACCTCGTGTCGAACAGTCCGTTCAAGGCGGGCGTCACGCTGTCGCAATACGCGGCCAATCTGCCGCAGACGCCGATGATCGGCGAGAACGAAGGCACCGTCACGATGAAGACCGCGACGGGCTATGTCGTGAAGACGCCGGACGGCGTATGGGTGGATCAGAAATGAACACGCTGAACAAGGAAGCGCGCGACCGGCATGATGTCGTCGCGCTTGCGGAGCGCGTCGCCGGTCTCGACGCCGCGCGCTATTTCGATGCCGAAGCCGACGAGGAATTGCGCGCGGCGGTGACGCGCTGGCCGGTGCTCGCGCGGCTGATGGCGCTCGCGCCCGTCAGCGCCGACGACGATCAGCGCGCGATGAGCGGTTGCGCGACGGCGCCGTCATCGGCGTGATCGCGCGGGCGTCGATGGGCCGGAATCGCTCGTGTCGTACAGACGTTCCGGAATGAACAACGTGCCGATGCCGCTCGGAATGAACACCGCGCCGACGAGCAGAAAGCTCACGCCGAACAAGAACTGCGTCGCGATATGGCCGAGCGCGACAGGCGACGGCCCTCGCAGCACGAATGAAGCGCGTTCGGACTATTTCGCCGCCGTCTCCTGCACTTGCGCATCCTTGCGCCAGCCGCCGCCCAGCGCCGTGTAGAGCGTCACCATGTTGGTCTGTTGCGCGGCGCGGTCGGTCACGAGCTGGGTCTGCGCGCTGAACAGCGTGCGCTGCGCCGTGAGCAAAGTGAGGAAGCTGTCCAGGCCGCCGCGATAGCGCGCATTGGCGATGTCGTAGTACTGCTGCGCGGCATCGACATACTGAAGGTCCGCGGCGGTCTGATCGACATACGTGGCGCGCGCCGCGAGCGCGTTCGACACCTCCTTGAAGGCGGTCTGGATCGTGCCTTCGTACGCCGCGACGTAGATGTTCTTCGAGATCGTCGCGGAGTCGAGCGAGGCGCGCAGACTGCCGAACTGGAAGATCGGCACGCTGATCGACGGCTCGAACGCCCACGCGCCCGAACCCGCCTTGAAGAGCGACGACAGCCCGTTGCTCGCGACGCCGCCCGTCGCGGTCAGCGAGACGGTCGGGAAGAACGCCGCGCGCGCCGCACCGATATACGCGTTCGCGGACTTCAACGCATGTTCCGCCTCGATGATGTCGGGCCGCTCCGTCAAGAGCGTCGAAGGCAGGCCCTCGGGCACCGCGGCGAAGAGCGGTTCGTCGGGCAAGGCGCGATCGTCGGGGAAGCCGTCGGGCAACGGGCAGCCGATCACCGCGATCAGGTTGTTGCGATCCTGCTCCACCGCGCGTCGATACGCGGCGAGATTCGCCATTGCGCTCGTCAGCGATGTGCGCGCGGACTGCACGTCTTCCATCGAGCCGCTGCCGAGATTGGCCGCGCGCAGCGTCGTCTCGTAGGTGTCGCGATACGAAGCCACCGTGCGTTCCGTCACGTCGAGCAGGGCGCGATCCGCGAGCCATGTCAGATAGTCGCCCGCCGTGGTCGAGATGAGGCTGATCTGCGTGCTGCGGCGCGCCGCGTCCGTCGACAGATACTGCTCCAGCGCCTGATCCTTCAGGCTGCGGATGCGGCCGAAGAAGTCGATTTCCCACGCGCTCGTGCCGAGTTCGAGGCTGGTGGATTTCGTCGTCACGCCCGACTGGTGCGACGCGCTATGCGTGCCCGTCGTCGTGATCGACGGCCCCAGTTCGGCGCGCACGATCCGATACTCCGCCTCGTATTGCGCGACCTTCAGCGCTGCTTGCCGCAAGTCGCGGTTGTTCGTCAGCGCAAGCTCGATCAACTGACGCAGATACGGATCCCGCACGAACGAGCGCCAGTCGGACAGCAGGTCGGCAGCCGATGCCTGTTGTTGCGCGCTCGTCGATTCGTACTGCGGATAGGACGCGGGCATCGGTGCGGCGGGCCGCTCGTAGTGAGGCTCGAGCGTGCACGCGCCGAGCGCGAAAACCGTCAGCGTCGCCGCGACGATGCGGCAGACAGCGAAGCGCTTATTCATGAGCGGCTCCTTCCTTCTTCCTGTTTCCGAAGCCCCGAATCAGCACGAAAAATACTGGCACGAAGACGATGGCGAGCAGCGTCGCGGCAATCACGCCGCCAAGCACGCCGTTGCCGAGACTCTCGCGGCTCGATGCGCCCGCGCCGCTCGCGAACGCCATCGGCAGCACGCCGAAGCCGAAGGCGAGCGAGGTCATCACGATGGGCCGCAAGCGCAGATGCGCCGCTTCGATCGCCGCCTGACGCACGCTGTGACCGCGCTCGTGCAGGGACTTCGCGTACTCGACGATCAGGATCGCGTTCTTGGTCGCGAGTCCGATGGTCGTCAACAAGCCGACCTTGAAATAGATGTCGTCGGTGAAGCCGCGCAGATGCGCCGCGACCAGTGCCCCGACGATGCCGAGCGGCACGACGAGAATCACCGAGAACGGCACGGACCAGCTTTCGTACAGACCCGCGAGACAGAGGAACACGACGATCAGCGAAAGCGCATAGAGATACGTCGCCTGCGAGCCCGCGAGCTTCTCCTGATACGACTGGCCGGTCCACTCCATCGCAATGCCTTGCGGCAACTGCGCGACGAGCGCTTCGATCGCGTTCATCGTGTCGCCGCTGCTGACGCCTTGCGGGCTTTGCGCGGTCATCTCCATCGAAAGGCTGCGGTTGTAGCGTTCGACTTGCGGAGAACCGGTCGTCCAGTGGCCCGAGGCGAACGACGAGAACGGCACCATCTTGCCGTCGTAGCTGGTCGTGCTCGTCGTCGTATTGCTCGATGTCACGAACCATTTGCCGATATCGGCGGGCATCATGCGGTATTGCGGCAGCGCTTGAACATAGACTTTCTGGATGCGCCCCGTGTCCACGTAATTGTTCACGTAGGTCGAGCCAAACGCGGTCTGCAGCGTGTCGTTGATATTGGAAGCGCTGACGCCGAGCGCCGACGCCTTCAGGTAATCGATATCCACGGCGTACTGCGGCACGTCGGCCATGCCGGCGGGACGCATACCGGTGATCTTCGGATCCTTCGCGGCAAGAGCCAAGAGCGTGTTTCTCGCGGCGACAAGCTGATCGTGACCCAGACCGGCCATGTCCTTCAGTTCGAAATCGACACCGCTGTAACTGCCGAGACCTTGCACGGCGGGCGGATTCATCACGAAGACCTGTCCGGCGCGCAAGCTGCGAAAGTGCGCGTTCGCGGCGCCGACGATCTCCGCCGCGGACTGGCCTTTGCCCTTGCGATCCTTCCAGTCCTTGAGCTTGACCATGGCCATCGCCATGTTCTGTCCGCTGCCCGACACGCTGAAGCCATCGAGCATGACGACGTTCTCCACTTCGGGAAGCGCCGTGAAATACGACTCGACCTGCTTCTCCACGACGTTCGCCTGCACGCTCGAGCTGCCCGCGGGCAGATTGACGATGGTCATCAGCGTGCCCTGATCCTCATCCGGCAGGAACGACGATGGAAGCTGCCAGTACAGCAGCGCGGCCACGCCGCAGATCGCGGCATACGCGGCCATCCAGCGCAGCGGGCGCGCAACGAGGCGCGTCACTACACGCTCGTAACGGCGCGTGCCGCCTTCGAATGTGCGCTCGAACCACGCGAAGAAGCCGCGCCGCTGATGTTGCGGATCGACCGGGCGCAGCAGCGTCGCGCACAGCGCGGGCGTGAGCGTCAGCGCGAGCAGCACGGAGAGCACCATCGCCGACGTGATCGTGAGCGAGAACTGACGATAGATCTCGCCCGTCGAGCCCGACATGAACGCCATCGGAATGAACACGGCCGTCAGCACGGCGGTGACGCCGATCAATGCGCCGCCGATCTCGCCCATCGCCTTGATGGTCGCATCGAGCGGCGACAGGCCTTCGTTCAGCAACCGCTCGACGTTCTCGACCACGACGATCGCGTCATCGACCAGAAGACCGATGGCCAGCACCAGCGCGAACAGCGACAGCACGTTGATGGTGAAGCCGACCGCGGCGATCAGCGCGAACGTGCCGAGCAGCGCGACCGGCACGACGATGGTCGGAATGAGCGTCGCGCGCAGGTTGCCGAGGAACAGGTACATCACGAGGAACACGAGCACGACGGCTTCGAAGAGTGTCGTGATGACCTCGGAGATGGACGCGGATACGAAAGGCGTCGTGTCGTGCGGAACGCTCAGTTGCACGCCGCCCGGCATCTGCTTCTGCAACACCGCGAGTTGCGCGCGCACGGCCTTCGCGACCGACAGCGCGTTCGCGCCGCTTGCGAGCATGATGCCCATCGCGGCGGCGGGCTTGCCGTTCAGACGCGACGTCATGTCGTAGGAGTCGCCGCCGACTTCGACCGTGCCGACATCCTTCAGATACACGCGCGAGCCGTCCTGATTGACGCGCAGGAGAATGTTGGCGAACTCGTCCGAAGTCTTGAGAAAGCCGCGCGTCACGATGGTCGCGTTGATGGCTTGCGTCTTCGTCTGCGGTGCGCCGCCGATCTGCCCGACGGAAAGCTGCGCGTTCTGACTGTCGATGGCGGTCGTGACATCGCTCGGCATCAGGCCGACGCTGCGCAGCTTGACGGGATCGAGCCACACGCGCATCGAGTGCTGCGCGCTGAAGAGCGTCACTTGCCCGACGCCGCTGATCTGCGTGAGCGGATCCTGCACCCGCGTCGCGAGCAGATTGCCGAGATCGACGGTGTTCATGCGGCCGTCCGTGGACGTGACCGATACGACCATCAGGATGTTGCCCGCGGTCTTGCTGACCTGAATGCCCTGTTGCTGAACGGCGCTCGGCAGCGATGCGTTCGCTTCCTGCACCTTGTTCTGCACCTGCATCGCGGCGACGTCCGCGTTGGTGCCCGACTTGAACGTCAGCGTGATGGTCGCCGTGCCCGCCGAACTGCTCGTCGACGACATGTACATCAGATTGTCGATGCCCGTCATGTCCTGCTCGATCACCTGCGTGACCGTGGTGGCGAGCGTATCGGCGGATGCGCCCGGATAGGTCGCGGTGATGCGGATCGACGGCGGCGCGACGTTCGGATATTGCTCGACGGACAGCGTGCGGATCGAGAGCGCGCCGATCAGCATCACGACGATGGCGATGACCCATGCGAGCACGGGCCGGTGAATGAAGAAACGGGAGAGCATCGTGCGTCAGTCTCCCTTGGCGAGCTGCGCTTGCGCATCGCGTTCGACGGGCGAGACCTTCATGCCCGCGCTCACCGCCTGCAGATTGTCGGTGGCGATGCGCTCGCCCGCGCGCAGGCCGCGCGTCACGATCCAGTCGTTGCCGTGCGCCGTATCGGCGGTGACGGTGCGGCTTTCGACGACGTTCTGCGCGTTCACGACGAGCACGGTCGAGGTGCCGCCCGCGCCGCGATTCACGAGCGTTTGCGGCACGAGAATCGCGTCCTGCTCGCCTTCGTCGAGTTGCGCCTGCACGAACATGCCCGGCAGAAGCTGATGCTCCGGGTTCGGAATCGATGCCCGCAGCGTGATCGAGCCGGTGGTCTGATCGACGGTGACATCGGAGAAGAGCAGCGTGCCGGTATGCGCGTAGGTCGCGCCGTCTTCGGTCTGCACCGTGACCTTGCTCGTGCCGGGCTTCAGCGCGCCGGACGCGATGGCCTTCGAGAGCCGCAGCGCTTCAGTGCTGGAACGCGTGACGTCGAGGTAGAGCGTGTCCATCGACTGGATGGTCGTGAGCGCCGTCGATTGTCCCGACGTGACGAGCGCGCCGACCGTCACCGCCGACTTGCCGATCTTGCCGCTGATCGGCGCGACGATGCGCGTGCGCGCCAGATTCACGCGCGCGGTTTCGAGCGAGCCGCGATCCGTGACGATATCGGCGCGTGCCTCGTCGGCGGCGGCGGCGTAGTTCTCCACGTCCTGCGCGCTCACGCTCTTGATCTTGAAGAGTTCCTGATAGCGCTTCGCCGTGACGTCGGCGGCCTTCGACGTGGCGATCGCCTTTTGCAGCGTGCCGAGCGCGGTGTCGTACGCGGCCTGGTAGCTCGCGGCATCGAGTTGATAAAGCGGCTGGCCGGCCTTGACCGTCGAGCCTTCGACGAAAAGCCGCTTGGTCACGATGCCATCGACTTGCGGGCGCACGTCGGCGACTTCGACCGACGAGAGGCGTCCGGACAGATCGTCCACGATGTCGATGCGCTGCGCCTTCAGCGTCATCACGCTGACTTCGGGCGCATTCGCCGCGGGTGGCGCGCCGGCGGCGGCGGATTTCTCGCCGCACGCGGACAGCGCGAAGGCGGCGGCCGCGACGAGCGCGAGCATTCGCGCGAGCGGGGCATGGGCAAACGGCGGGGCAAAAGCGTATTCGTTGTCTGGCATGTCGGAAGTGGAAGGGCTGGCGTCGCGCGGGAGTTCATCGCTTGATCGGGGAATGCGGTTCCCGCCGCCGTGCATCGGACGAGCCGAAGGGCGGTTCACAACGTGACGAGAGGATGTCGCGACGCGGATTGCAGGCGTCGATCAGGAGAGACAGCGCGAAGTATTGCCGAGGGCCCAACGATAATCGCAGCGCGCGCCGAAATCAACTAAGTCTTTGATTTATATCGACATTCACATAATGTGTCTGAATTGACACGATTCGGCGACGCGCTCGCGACGGAGAATCTAGCGCATTCGCGTGGCATTGGGAATCGGCGCAAACGCCGTCAGGCGATGCTCGGCGCGAGCGCCGATTGCATCAGCGATATTTCGGCCAGTTCCGGTCGCATCGGGCATCCCAGCCAGAAGCCCTGTACTTCGTCGCAGCCGTTGTCGATCAGATAATCGAGCTGATCCGCCGTTTCCACGCCTTCCGCGACGACGCGTATGTCCAGCGCCTGACCCATGGCGATGACCGCCTTCACGATGACTTCGTCGGCGCGCGAGCAACCGATGCCGCGCACGAACGACATATCGAGCTTGACCCGATCGACCATGAAGCTGCGCACGTAGCCCAGGCTCGAAAAGCCCGTGCCGAAATCGTCGATGGCGATCGACACGTCGAGCCTGCGCAGCGCTTGCAGCGAAGGCAGCGCGCCGGGCGCCATGAGCGTGCTTTCGGTGATCTCCAGTTCGATATTGCGCGGATCGACACGCGAGCGTTCGAGCACGCGCGCGACCATCGCCGGGACGTCGCTGCGTTCGAACTGCACGGGCGAGACATTCACCGCCACCACGACGAACGGCGACAGCCTCGCCCATTCGCCGGCCTGCCGGCACGCCTGCTCCAGCACCCATTCGCCGATCTGCACGATGAGCCCCGTGCTCTCCGCGAGCGGGATGAACTGCGCGGGATTCACGAGGCCGAACTCCTTGCTCTGCCATCGGAGCAGCGCTTCGAAGCCTTCGACCCGCCGCGTGCGCAGGCAGATCTTCGGCTGATACAGCACGAACAGTTCGTTCTTCGCGATGGCGAGTCCCAGCGCCTTGACCATGGCGCTTTGCGCCGTCTCCGCCGCCGCGATCTCCGGATCGAAAACCTGTATCGAACCGGCGTGAAGCGACTTCGAGCGATACATCGCCGCATCGGCGGCGCGCAGCAGCGTCTCGGCGTCGCTGCCGTGATCGGGAAAGAACGCGACGCCCATGCTCGCGACGGAGACGACGGTGGCATCGGCGGCTTTCATCGGCTGCGCGAGAAGCGTCGCGATCTGCCGGGCATGAGCGAGGCATTCGTCCTGGCTCCGGCCCGGCAGCAGCACGACGAACTCGTCGCCTGCGTAACGCGCGACGAAACCGGGCGGCGTGACGCTCGATTCCAGCCGTCGCGAGACTTCGCGAAGCACATCGTCGCCGGCCGCATGACCGAGGCTGTCGTTGACGTCCTTGAAGTTGTCCAGATCGAGGAAGATGAATCCGAGCCGGTCGCCGTTGCGCCGCGCGATCCGCACGGCGTGGTCGAACAGTTCGCCGAGCGCGAGCCGGTTCGGCAGACCGGTCAGCGGATCTTCGAGCGCCTGGCGCTTCAACTGCTCCTGATGGCGCACGCGCTCCGTCACGTCGCTCAACACCGTGATGCTGTGCGTGACGCGTCCGTGGTCGTCGAGAATCGGACCGACGTAGGTATCGCTCCAGAACGTCGAGCCGTTGCTGCGCGACATCTTCAGCAGTCGCGATGCTTCGACATTGCCGCGCATCGCGTGCGTCAGCGATCCGGTCTCGGGCATCGCGCGATCCCAGCCGAGCGCCGCCTGCGTTTGTGCGCCGAGCACATCCGCCACGCGGCGGCCCGTCAGGCGCTCGAACGCGGTGTTCGCATACGTGATGCGGTGCGAGCCGCAAGAGAGATGCGAAATGACGATGGCGTCGCGCGTCGCTTCGAGCGCGCGGCTGCGAAGGTGCAGTTGTTCCTTCGCGTTCTCGTGCGCGGTGACGTCGTGAGCGGTGATGAAACACGCCTCGTGACCGCCGAACGAAAGCAGATGAAACGACACGTCCACGAAGATGACATCGCCATCGAGCCTGCGATGACGCCGGATGCCGCCCGCGCCCGAACCGGCTCCCGACTGCACGTAGCCCGCGAGATCGAGCCGGAAGTTCGCGACTTCTTCGGCGGGGCGCAGATCGAAGATCGTCAGCGCGTTGAGCTGTTCCAGCGTCGCCCGGTACTGACGTTGCGCTGCCGCGTTCGCGGTGAGAATCGCGCCGTTCCCGACATCGAAGATCAGCATCGCGACCGGATGCTGGTCGAAGTACTGGCTGAAGCGTTTCTGTGCTTCATCGGCGACGATGCGCGCCGCGTTCTTCGCGAGCGCCGAGCGATGCCGGCTCGACGCCGCGAACGCGAGCAGCAGCATGCCGGCGGCGAGACCCACGATGAGCGCGATGCGTTGCTTCAGAATCTGCGATTGCGCTTTCTCCTGCATGCTGGCGATCAGCTCACGCTCGTCGCTGCGCAGCAGGGCGAGAATGTCCATGATCGATTTCAGCGACGCGTTGGCGAGCAGCAACCGTCCGGAGTCGACTGCGGTGCCATGCGACGCAAGCGCGACGTTCGCCGCGGCATCCTGCAGCGCTTTGGGCCATTCGCCGCTCAGGCGTCTGAGTTCCGCGAGCTTTTCGGCGGCGGCGGGCGAATCGGCGAGCAGCGCATCGAGATGGTTATAGGCGCGCGCCACCATCACCGCGCGGGCGATGGGCCACGCGCGCGATTCGAACGTGGCCGAGCCGACGCCCTTGAGGAAGTCGGTGTTGGCGGCGAGATGCAGATCGACGAGCAGTTCGAGCTCCGAGCCGACGTCGAGCGCCCGGCGCAATTCCCGCTCGCCGATGTCGCGATCGACGGTGATGGAAACGGCGGCGAGCGCGGCGAGGCACAGCCCGGACGCCGACAGCGTCGCCAGAACCAGCGTGGTCGCGAAACGCCGGCGAGACCACGAGATCAAGGTTCTGAGGCGAAGGTGAAACATGGTCAATCCTGTACACGGTTTGCATGTTTTACGACCTTCGTCGAAAGCTCTTTAGCGGGTTAAGCCCTTATTGGAATGATTCTTCTGACGGTTGAGGCAATAAATACCTCTCGCCGGAATGCGTAGCGCCCGCGCTCATCGATGCATGACGTATTGCCAAAGCGCCTGGCATTCGGTATCGGCGATGCGGTAGTGGGGCATCGACTTGCGCAGCAGCACGCCCGCCGGATCGATGCCGTCCTTCACGGTGCGGCAGAAGGACGTCGCGTCATAGTGACTGAGCGGCCCGCCACGGCGGCTTGCGACGCCGAGCAGGGCGTCGTGCGTCAGCGGCGGCGCGAACGCGGGTTTCGTCGATGTGCCGACGTGGCAATTGACGCATCGCGTCGCAAAGGAAGGCAACGGGCGCTCGTCGTCGCGCAGATGCGCGGTCATCGGATGTTGTCCGTTGAAGATCGCGCAGCCCATGTCGGCGGGGTCGCATGCGGTCTGCGCGCGCGCAAGCGGCGCAATTGCCACGACCGCGACGAATGCGACGACCGCGACGAATGCGACGCGCATCGCCGCGGCCCGCGCCTCGAGGAAGCGGCGTCGGGCCATTCAACGCACGCGCAGCACGCGCGAAACGCTCGGCACGCCGTTGGCGTTCAGCGCGAACAGCATGTAATAGCCGGGGACGACGACGCCCGGATCGGACGGAATGTTCAACTGGAATTCGCCCGCCGTACCGACGCTGAACGTGAGCGGCACGCGTCGTTGCTCGTTGTTCAGCGAATGCGTAACCGATGACGAGCGCATCAGCACGAATGCGCGCGTGCTGCGGCTGGCCGTCACCACGATCGTCGTGCCGAGCTGCGCATCGCTCGGGACGGAGCTGAGAGTCGGACGCGACGCGGCGGAACCGTCCGAGTTGAGCAGGTACGGCGGCGTCAGGATCTCGATGTCGGTGTGATTGGTCGAGCATGATCCGCACAGACCCCCGCCGCCGCTCAGCACGCGTCCGTCGTTCAGCAGCAGCGCGACGCTGTGATAGGTGCGCGGCACGGCCTGCTGCGCGAGCGGGGAAAACGTGTTGGTCGCGGGGTCCCAGAGTTCCGGGGTGAGAACCGCGTTGTTGTCCGAGAAAGGCTCGGCGAAGGTCTGTCCGCCGATCACGACGACCTGTCCGTTCGGCAGCACGACGCTGTTGTTGAACGCGCGCCGGTAGCTCATCGGCGGGATGGTCCGCGTCGTCGCGTTGCCGCTGCTGATGTCGATGAGCGTCGCGTTGGCCGTGGCCGGCGACTGATCGTAGCTCGGCGCGCCACCGACCGCGAGAATCTTGCCGACGTCGTACATGACCGCGTTGCCGTTCATCGCGTCGCCGTCGCTGCCACGGTTGCCGGCCGGGCTCACGTTGCCGTTGCCCGCCGTATCGAACCAGTGCATCGCCTTGCTCGGTCCCGCATGGAACACGCGTCCGTTGCCGACCGCGAACATCCACGCGTGATTGTCGGAGCGGAACACGCCTCTCGCGTCGTTCGTGACGATGTAATCGTCGAGAATCGCGCTATTGATCCGCCAGCCCGAACCCGAGGTCCACGTTTCGCCGGACTTTCCTCCGAGCCCTCCGCTCCACGATCCGCCCATGACGAACACGTTGCCGTTGCTCAGCGTCACGCTGCCCTGATAGCCGCGCGGGATGTTCATCTGATTGCCCGCGGTCCATGTGTTGGTCGTCGGCGAATAGATGCTGGTCTGCCGCACGCTCAATCCGCCGGTCACGAAGATGCGGCCATCGGGGAGATTGGAAATGCCGGGGCAGAACATGTCGTGCGCGGTATTGGTCACGATCACTTGCGAACTCGTGCCGTTCGATGGATTGAAGATCGCCGTGTAGGTTCTCGCCGGCGGATTCGCGCTGTCGGTGAAGTCGAGCGGCGCGTCGGCCGACCAGACGAGCACGTTTCCATTGGGCAGATTGGCGGCTTGCAGCGGGACGAGCGGCAACTGATACGGCGTCGTCCACTTCGACGGCAATGCGGCTTGCTGTACCGGCAGGCCGGCCACTTGCCACGTTTGCGTCGCGCTTCCGTTGCACACTTGCTGCGATAGTTGATTGCCTTGCGACGTCGTGCTCGATGCGGTCACGCACAAGCCGCTATGTCCCGCGACGATCGCGTAGCCCGCGCCTTGCGGCGTCAACGAGAACGCCTGATTCGCGCCGCCATTGCAGGTCCACTGGATGACGGGGCCGCCCGGACTCTGGCTTTGGCCCGAGACGTCCATGCACAGGCCGCTGTTCTGATTGATGAGGTTGTAGCGCGTGCCGGTCGCTGACGGAAACCACTGCTGATTCGCGCCGCCCCAGCAGGACCACGTAATCACGGGCGCGCCCGGCGCCCTCGATTCGCCGCTCACGTCGGCGCACAGGCTGGTGCCGCTCAGCGTGATGGGCGCCGAGCTTTGCGCGCGCGCGGCGTGCGGCATGCCCGCCAATGCCAGCGGCAACGCGACGAGCAGCAAGAAGCGCATGCATCGGACGAACAGGCTTGACGCGTGGCTCGTCGAACGGATTCCAGGCATGGTTGCACCCCGTACATGAAGCGGGTTACGTACGTGCGAGCGCGCCGAGCACATCGCAGATGTCTTCGACGCGAGGAAGATCGGCGCTTCGCCAGCGCAACATCGCGTTGGCATCGAAGCAATAGACCTGGGTGGAATGGTCAGCGATGTCGCCGAGAGGCGCGTTGCTGCCCGAGAGCGCCACGCGCATCCGGTCGACATCGGCGAGTGCCGGCGTCGCTGCATTCCAGGCGGAACCCGCCTGAAAGCGCGCGAGCCACGCGCGCAATGCCGACGGCGAATCCGAAAGCGGATCGATCCCGACCGACAGCAATTGCACCGGACGACGCGCGCGGATTTGCGGTATCCGTTCCTGAACCGCGTTGAACAACGCGCCTTGCAAGGGACATATCGTGCCGCAGCCGGTATAGACGGTTTGCACTGCAGTCACGCGCTGATGCAGCAAGTCGCTGAGCAGACGCTTCTTGCCGGTCTGATCGACGAGCCATGCATCGTCGAGACGGACTGGCGGCGTGACGAGTCCGAGATCGCCATGCTGCGCGAAGGAGGGCGACGACACTGCACCCAGAGCGAGCGCGGCCATGTGGCGAAGCAGCGAGCGGCGAGCCGATGAGCGCGCGGGCGCCTGCATGCCGGATGTCATTCGGTCGGGCATCGTTTCGCGGATTTCCGAAATCGTCGTCATCGGCACGTTCCTGGTCCCCGGCGAGGGCTCTCAAGGTGAGACTTGCATGTCGGACATCCGGACAGACGGCCTTGCGATTTGCATGACCATTGGCCCAAAGATTAGCAGCCCAAATCGGCAAAAAAAGTTCGAGACGCGAAATAAGTAGGTAGATATGTGCACTCCCCCACATTCGTTTTTACAGCCCCGGCAACATGTCATCAACGACGCGCACGATTTCGAAAAGTGCAATGTAAAACCTGCGCGATTGATTCACTCCGCGATTTGCGATAGCTTTCAGTCGGTAAAGAGCCTTCCCCGTTACGCCCGAACGTTCGGTGACATGACTGCTCTGGTTCTCCGTCACCATTCCGCGAAGGCGCGCGAGTCGCGAGCAAAGCTGACGCGCTCTTTTGTAAGCCAGGTTCGTCGCTCGCCCTCCGTTTCCCGATGTTCAATAGCGGCCGAATTGCGTCCCTCGGGGCGCTCGACGGCTTCCTCGCTTCGCTGATGCGCTGGTTTGCGGGTACACGCTGCTATGGGGCATCACGATTGCTCTGTTGCAGCACCGATGTCGCCCGACACCGCGTTGTCCGTTCCGGCCCCTTCCGGAGAAGGAGAATGCAAATGAATGCGCGTTTTTCCGCTTATGCCGCCGCACTCGGCGCCGTGCTGATCGCGGCAATCATCGCCGCGTGCAGTGGCGGCGACTCCGGCGGCGATGCGACATCGGCCGCGGCGAGCCGGGCCGCGTCGAGCGTGGCGAAGGCAACGTCGCCCAGCAACGCGATGGACGTCGTCACCTGGCACAACGACATCGCCCGCACCGGACAGCAACTCGCCGAAACGACCCTCACGCTCGCGAACGTCAACCAGAACACGTTCGGCAAGGTGGCTTTCTATTCCGTCGATGGCGCCGTCGACGCGCAGCCGCTCTTTCTCGCGAACGTTCCGATCGGGGGCGCCACGCACAACGTCGTGTACGTCGCGACCGAGAACGGAAGCGTCTACGCGTTCGATGCCGACAGCGGCGCGACGCTTTGGAGAGTCTCGACGCTCGGCAGCGGCGAGAATCCGAGCGACGATCACAAGTGCCATCAGATCACGCCGACGATCGGTGTGACGGCGACGCCCGTCATCGATCGCGGGCGCGGACCGAACGGCGCGATGTATGTCGTCGGCATGTCGAAGGATGCATCGGGCGGCTATCACCAGCGCATCCACGCGCTCGATATCACGACGGGCGCCGAGCTCTTCAACGGTCCGACCGAAATCCGCGCGACCTATCCGGGCAACGGCGCGGGCAGCCAGAACGGCACGCTGACGTTCGATCCGGGTCAGTACGCCGAGCGCGCGGCGTTGCTGCAGTTGAACGGCGTCATCTATACCGCGTGGACATCGCATTGCGATTTCATGCCGTACACCGGCTGGGTGATCGGCTACGACGCCAACACGCTGCAGCAGGCGAGCGTGCTGAACGTCACGCCGAACGGCCAGATGGGCTCGATCTGGATGAGCGGCGCGGGCCCTGCGTCGGACGGCGAATCGATCTATTTCCTCGATGCCAACGGCACCTTCGATCCGACGCAGAACGAGCACGAGATGCCGATCAACGGCAACTTCGGCAACGGCTTCCTGCGGCTGAACCTCGGGCCGTTGAGAGTGCAGGACTACTTCCAGCCGTCGAACACGGTGCAGCAATCGAACGAGGACGAAGACCTCGGTTCCGGCGGCGCGATGGTCTTGCCCGATTTCACCGATGCGAACGGCAAGGTCTGGCGTCTCGCGGTCGGCGCGGGCAAGAACTCGACGATCTATGTCGTCAACCGCTGGTCGATGGGCAAGTTCGATTCGAACGCGGATCACATCTATCAGGAGCTCGTCGGCCAGATACGCGGACCGATGTTCGGCGCGCCCGCGTACTTCAACGGCAGGGTCTATTTCGGCTCGGTCGGCGACAACATCAAGGCGTTCACGGTAACGAACGCCGCGCTGTCGCGCACGCCGTCGAGTCAGACGCTGAACTCGTTCGGCTTCCCGGGCGCGACGCCGAGCATTTCGGCGAACGGCACGTCGAACGCGATTCTGTGGGCGGCGGAGAACGGGTCGATCGGCGTGCTGCGCGCCTACGACGCGACCAATCTCAATCATCAGCTCTACAGCAGCGTCGATGCGGGCGCGCGCGACCAGTTCGGTGCGGGCAACAAGTTCATCACGCCGATGATCGCGAACGGCAAGGTGTATGTGGGCGCGAAGAATGGCGTCGCCGTGTTCGGATTGCGGTCGCAATAGCGCTGTCTGCCTATGACCGAACACGTCACGCACAGGATCGAGGCGAAGGAGAAAGCCACCGGGTTGCTCTTCGCAGTTGCGTACGCGGTACTTTCGTTGACGGCGATCGCGCTGGCCGGCCCATACGGATGGGACGACGGCGCCATCACCGTCGCGTATGCACAGACGCTCGGGCGGCACGGATTGTTTGCGTTGACCCCGGTGTCGCCGTTGGGCGAAGGTACGTCGACGCTGCTCATGACGGCGATGCTCGCGATCGGGCATTGGCTGTTCCATCCGGGCTTTCTCGAAGCGATCAGGGCGGCGCAACTGCTTTCGTTCATCGCGCTCAGCGCTACGCTGGTGCTGATGTGGCGCGCGCTTCAACCGTCATTGCCGAGCCCGACGCATCGGCTCATCGTCGTGTCCTTGCTCGGGCTGCTTCCGATGTGTCAGGCCGAGATCGTCAACGGCATGGAGATGACGGTCTTCGCGTTGCTGCTGCTCGCGTTCGTGCTCTACTGGCGCGCGCAATCGACGCTCGCGTATGCACTCGTGCCGCTTCTGATGCTGACTCGCTTCGAAGCGGTGTTCTATCTGGGTTTCGCGCTGGGCTGGATGGTCGTGTTTTGCCCGCAGGAACGCTCGCGCGCGTTTCGAATGTGCGTGTGCCTGATGCTTTGTTTCCTGCTGATAACGCTCTGGCGATATTGGGTCTTCGGCGTATTGTTGCCGAACACCATTCTGGCCAAGCTTCACGCGCCATACAGCAAGAAGGGCTGGGACGGCTTACTGGAGAAGCTGCGCGGCCTCAAGGATTTTCTCTTCGTGAACGCCGCGCTGCTGGCTGGCATCGTCCTGAGCTGGAAGGGCGGTCAGGCGCGCCGTCTCGATCCGATGCCGCTGCTTCTGATAGTGGCCTTCGGCGTGTTCGCACTGATATCGGGAAGAAACTGGGGCTATACCGGCCGGATGTTCGTGGCGGTGCTGCCGATCCTCGTGCTATCGCTCGCGGAACGTTTCGCGAACATGCGTCGGCCGCGCGTCTTGCGCTGGCTCTTGCTGTGCCTTGCCGGGACCTTCGTGTTCAACGCCAAGGTGCTGCGCGAAAACGTCGACACGATGATCGTCGGCGCGGCGATGCGCGGCGCGCTGCCGGCTTCGATGGATGCAATGGGAAGCGCGGTTCGCAAAAGGGTGTGGAATCAATCGCCCGGCGACTGGCGAGGCGTAACGCCACAGAACTTCGCGATGACCGGCGCGTCGGTCGATCGCTTGCGCGAGCATCTCGGGCAGCCGACGCTCAAGTTCCTGACGCCGGACGTCGGCGGCACGGCATTGTGCTGCGAACGCCTGAACATCCTGGATCTGGGGCTGCTGACGAATCCATCGCTGACGCGTCAGGGGTATGCGAAGCTGGGCGACTACATAAGCACGGAACGTCCCGAAGTCATCGAAACGCATGGCGTATGGAGCAGGGACAGCGACATCTACTCGCTTGCCGCGTTCAAGGCGGATTACAGGCCCGCCATATACGACGGGTCGCTGTTCTGGCTGCGTGACGACGTTCTTCAACGTCTGATCGCGCGCGGCATGTCCGCCGATCTCGTCTCGCCTCGCGCGCTGCCGGATACGCGCTATCTGGGCGACGAGTGGGACGTTGAAAATCTGATGCGCTTTCCCGCCGTGACGGTGCTCGGTCGATGAACGATTCACACGCGCCGAAGCGACCTGCGGTAAGGAAACGAAAGGCATCGCATTGAATCAATGAGCGCGCCATCGCTCTCATTGGTTTTATGGAGATGCCTATGAACAGACTTGCGATTGCTTCCCTTCTTTGTGCCATCACCTTTGGACAGACGGCCGCGTTCGCTCAACCGGCCGGACCGGATGCAGGCCCGGATCATCGACAACAGGAAGGGCCCGGCAAGCCGCGAAACGCCGGACCCGAAGCACGCGGACACGACGATGCGCGCCGTCCGGTGCCGCATCAGGACTGGCATTCGGGCGACCGTCTGCCGGATTCGTATCGTGGATCGCGTTACGTCGTGAAGGACTGGCGCGCGCATGACCTGCAGGCTCCGCCCTCGGGTTATCAGTGGGTGCAGGTGAACGGCGACTTCGTGTTGGCGGCGATCGCCACGGGCGTCATTTCGAGCATCATCGTGTCGTCGCATTGACCGACAAGGCGGCTCGGATCAGCCGTGCAAGGCCAGTCCCTTTACCGCCTTGTCGACGGCCTTTTTGGCGCCGTGCAGCGCGAGGCCGACGAGATCGAGATTCGCCGCGTCCTCGGCACGAAATGCCTCGCGATTCGCGGCATCGTGCCCGGTGGAAAACATCGCGTGAACATACGGCACGATTCTGAGTTCGCGCGTGATCGCCTGTCGATGCGCGGCTTGCAGGCCGGACAGATCGGCGGCGAACACGAGCATCGGCTGGCCCAGCATGCGGCCGTAGCGATGTCCGGCGGCGTCCTCGTAAGGCTCGCCGAGCGCTTCGGGCACCGCGGCCGCGACGCCGGTCGCGACAAAGGCGACGACATTGAGCTTTTGCCAGACGGGCAGATCATCGCGCACGATGAGCGCCACTTTGGTGTCGAACATGAAGGTTCCTCCTTGGAACATTCATGTTGCGCGATTCGCGGCGTTCAGTCTGGAACGTTTGTGCACATCCGCCGATACGCGGCCGGTGTCATCCGGTACGCGCGATGAAACCAGCGGCCGAGGTGGCTCTGATCCGAGAATCCGACGATCGCGGCAACCTGCGCAGGCCGATGACCGGCCGCCAGCAAGCGACGCGCGGCGCGCAGGCGCAAGCGCACCAGATACGCGTGCGGCGACGTGCCGAACGCGCGCTTGAAGAGGCGCGTCAGGCGGAACCGGTCGATGCCCGCAACGGTCGCGAGCTCATCGAGTCCGATGTTGCCGTCCATCTGTTCATGCAGGAGATCGCGCGCGCGAAGGGCGGCGAGCGGCGCGGTGACGCCGCCGATCGACGGCGCGTCGCGCAACTGGCCGCTGAGTTGCGTCAGCAGGCGATCGAACGCCTGATCGCGCGCGAGCCTGCCTTCGTCGTGATAGATGGCGTGGAACGCCGTGCGGATGACGTCGACGAGCCGGCGATCGTCGACGAGCGTTCGACTGAACGCCGCCTCGACGCTGCGCAGGCCCGGAAGATTCAGTTCGTGCGCCGCGCGTTCGACCCATGCTTGCGGCAGGTACAGCATCGCGTAGGTGAAGCCGCTGGCTTCCGGCGCATGACCGTCGTGCAGCGCGCCGGGTTCGATCAATATCGCGCGGCCCGGCACGCTCGTATGCAAAGACCGATGACACTGAAAGCGCTGCACGCCTTGTTCCGTGTAGCCGATCAGCATGTCGTCGTGATCGTGCGGATCGTAGGCGTGACCGCTGAAATGCGCGCGCAGCCCTTCGATACCCGTCTCCGGATCGCGCCGCGCGGCGAGCCAGTGATCGGCGTGCTCGTTGAATACGGTTGCGGTTGTCATCGCTCGCTCCGGCGCTGCTTAACCAAGGAATGTTATACGAAAGGGCACGCATCCTGCTGCGCGCGTAGTGCGTTCTTCCATCCAATTTTCGCTACACGATGTCCACAGAAACAATCGACGTTGCCGTTTCACCGATCCCGTTAAACCAGCGCCGGCGCGTGTTCGCGGGCCTCATTCTCGCGATGATCCTCGCGGCGCTCGACCAGAGCATCGTGGCAACCGCGCTGCCGGTCATCGCGGGCGAACTCGGCGGCCTGAACCATCTTACGTGGGTCGTCACCGCGTTCATGCTGACGTCGACGGTCAGCGCGCCGCTCTACGGCAAGCTCTCCGACATGTACGGACGCAAGCCGTTCTTCGCGCTCAGCATCGGCATTTTTCTCGTGGCTTCGGCGCTGTGCGGCGCGGCGCGATCGATGAACGCGCTCATTCTGTTTCGCGCGCTGCAAGGATTCGGCGCCGGCGGGCTGATGACGATGTCGCAGACGCTCGTCGGCAGCATCGTGCCGATGCGCGAGCGCGGGCGCTATCAGGGCCTCTTCACCGGCGCGTTCGCGGTGAGCAGCGTCGCGGGGCCGTTGCTGGGCGGCTTCATCACGAGTCACGCGTCATGGCGATGGGTGTTCTACATCAATCCGCCGATCGGCGCGCTGTCGCTCGCGCTCGTGATGATGTCGCTGCCGAAGGTCGAGCGCGGCGGCGAGCACGCCGTCGATTACGCGGGCGCGGTGCTGGTCTGCATCGGGACATCGGCGCTGTTGCTGGTGTTCAATTCGGCGTCCGCGTCGTTCATGTCGGGCATGCGCTTGCCGTTGTCGTGCGTGCTTGCACTCGCGTGCTTCGTCGCCCTGTTCTTCGTCGAGCGGCGCGCGCGGGAACCGATCATCGATCTGAAGCTCTTCGGCAACGTGCCTTACGCGACCTGCGTGGCGGCTTCCGGCATCATGGCCTTCGCGATGATGGGCTCGCTCGTCTTCATGCCGCTCTATTTCCAGCTCGTATTGGGCGAGACGCCCGAGCAGTCCGGCGCGATGATGCTGCCGCAAGTCGCGATGATGCTCGTCACGTCCGTGACCGGCGGACGTTTTTCCGTCGGCAGCATGCGGCGTATCGCGACGCTCCTGTCGATCGGCGTCTTTCTCGAATGTCTCGGTCTCGCCTCGCTCGCCTTGCTTGCGCATATCGGCGCGAGCGTGCCGCTCTTTCTCTGCGCGATGGCGGTGCTCGGCGCGGGCATGGGCATCGGCATGCCGAACGCGACGGTCATCGTGCAGAACTCGGTGCCCGAGCGCGTGCTCGGCGCCGCCACCGCGACGATGGGATTCGTGCGCTCGCTGGGAGCGTCGCTGGGCGTGGCGCTGTCCGGCGGCATCATGACCTTCGTGCTCAAGCGCGAGATGAGCGGGCTGCCTGCGTCCCTCGATACGCAGGCGCTGCTGGATCACGGTATCGCCGCGATCGCGCAGATGAGCGCGGGGCAGCAGGCGCAGATCGTCGCGGTCTATCGCGGGGCGATCGGCGCGAGCCTGATCGCGGGCGGCATCGTCATGTTCATCGGCTTCCTGCTGGTGCTGAATCTCACGCGGCGCGCGCTGCCGCAACGCTAGCCGCGCGTGTTACAGAATGCTCTTCAGCGCCTTCGCGAATCGGGCCTCCGTGCCTTCGATGTCGTGAAGCTTGTCCAGCCCGAACAAGCCGATGCGGAAGGTCTTGAAATCTGCCGGCTCGTCGCATTGAAGCGGAACGCCCGCCGCGATCTGCACGCCGGCATCGGCGAATTTCTTGCCGGTGCGGATGCCGTCATCGTCCGTGTAGCAGACCACGACGCCCGGCGCTTCGAAACCTTCGGCCGCCACGCTCTTGAAGCCCTTGTCGGCCAAGAGCGAGCGGATGCGCTTGCCCAGCTCGAATTGCTCCGCTTGCACTTTGTCGAAGCCGTACGCCTCGGTTTCCTTCATGACATCGCGCAGTGTCGTGAGACTGTCCGTGGGCATCGTGGCGTGATACGCGAAGCCGTTGTTCTCGTAGGCTTCCATGATTTGCAGCCATTTGCGAAGGTCGCAGGCGAAGCTCGTGCTCGTCGTCGCGTCGATTCTTTCGCGGGCGAGCGGGCTCAACATGACGAGTCCACAACACGGCGACGCGCTCCATCCCTTTTGCGGCGCGCTGATGAGCACATCGACGCCGCTCGCTTCCATGTCGACCCAGACGGTGCCCGAGGCGATGCAGTCCAGCACGAACATGCCGCCCACGGCGTGAACCGCATCGGCCACGGCGCGCAGATACGAATCGGGCAGGATGATTCCGGCTGCGGTTTCGACGTGCGGCGCGAAGACGAGATCGGGCTTGTTCTGCTTGATCGCGGCGACGACTTCTTCGATCGGCGGCGGCGCAAATGCGGCCTGCCTGCCTTGCGCGACCGGGCGCGCCTTCAGCACGGTCGATTCGGACGGAATGCCGCCCATGTCGAAAATCTGCGACCAGCGGTAGCTGAACCAGCCATTGCGGATGACGAGGCACTTCTTGTTCGTCGCGAACTGCCGGGCGACCGCTTCCATGCCGAACGTCCCGCTGCCGGGAACGACCGCGACGGCCTTGGCGTTGTAGACCTTCTTCAGGGTGTTGGAGATGTCGCGCATGACGCCCTGAAAGCGCTGCGACATATGGTTGATCGATCGGTCGGTGAAGACGACCGAGTATTCGAGAAGTCCATCTCGATCGACGTCAGGGAGTAACGCGGGCACGCTGGCCTCCTGTAGCGGACGATTCGACGAATCGGAATTAGATTCTAACGTCGCCATCGGCGAGGTGTCGGCTGCGGCCGCGCAATGTCGGCAATCGGACTTTGTTACAAGTCTTACCGCCGACGTGCGGCAGTTTTACCGAAGGTTTTCGTAAGCCGCGGTTATACTCGGCCCGTCTCAAAAACAATCATCCGAACTATGTCAAAGCGAATCATTCGACTCGTTGCAATCGCAGCGCTCACGGCTGCTGCGTCGGTTTCGGCGATGGCCGGCGACATGAACAATGCGCTCGGCGGCGCGCTCGGCGGCGTAGCCGGCGCGGCGCTGGGCGGCGCGGTGGGCGGCAGCACGGGCGCGGTGCTCGGCGGGGCGGTGGGTGGCGGCGC
>NZ_JALQEB010000047.1:0-160294 GCF_023630905.1 Caballeronia sp. ATUFL_F1_KS4A
GCTCGGCGGGGCGGTGGGTGGCGGCGCCGGCGGCGCGGTCACGTCGAACCGTCGCGAGCGCACGGGCGCGATCATCGGCGGCGCGCTCGGCGGCGGTGCGGGCACGGCGGCAGGCAACGCCATGGGCGGCCGCGGCGGCGGTCTGATCGGCGCGGCGCTCGGCGGCGGCGCGGGCGCGGCATTGGGCGGCAATGTATCGCGCTCGAATTCGTACGCGGACGACTACAGCCGCGGCTATAACGGCCGTCGCGGCAAGCATCACAAGCATCATCGCCACGACTGACGTTCACGCGTCGGCATGCTGTCTGCGCGCGCCTTTCATCGCATCGAGCACGGTCCTTGAATGCGATGGATGCGCGCAATGATCACGCACGTCGCAGAGGCGCCGCTTTCGGCGTCCGCGCGCTCGCGCGCCGCTTCGCCGGCCCGAGCGCGCATCCAAACGCGAAGCGACGCGTCCTCACCCTGCGCGGGTGCGTCGACTAAGGCTTCAAAACCACCTTGATGCACCCGTCTTGCTTATCGCGGAAGGTTTCGTACATCTGCGGCCCGTCCGCCAGATTCATCCGGTGCGTGATGACGAAGGACGGATCGATCTGTCCTTCTTCGATGCGCTTGAGCAAGTCGTCGCTCCATCGATTGACGTGCGTTTGCCCCATGCGCCAGGTGAGACCTTTGTTCATCGCCGCGCCGAACGGAATCTTGTCGATCAGTCCGCCATACACGCCCGGCACCGAGAGCACGCCCGCCGGACGGCACACGTAGATCATCTCGCGCAGCACATGCGGCCGGTCGGATTCGAGCATGACGGCCTGCTTGATTCGATCGTAGATGCCGTCGAACGAGCGCGTCGCGTGCGACTCCATGCCGACGGCATCGATACACTTCTCGGGGCCTTTGCCTTGTGTCAGATCGCGCAAGCGGTCGAGCACGCTTTCGTCCTTGAAGTTGATCGGGATCGCGCCCGCCGCCTGCGCCATCGCAAGCCGCTCGGGAACGTGATCGATGACGATGACCTGTCGCGCCCCCAGCAATATCGCGCTGCGGATCGCCATCTGTCCGACGGGGCCCGCGCCCCAGATCGCGACGGTGTCGGTCGGTTCGATTTCGCAATTGACCGCGGCCTGCCATCCAGTCGGGAAGATGTCGCCGAGAAAGAGCACCTGTTCGTCGGAAAGGCCATCGGGAATCTTGATATGGGTCTTGTCCGCGAACGGCACGCGCACGTATTCGGCCTGTCCGCCCGCATAGCCGCCTGTCAGATGCGTGTATCCGAAGAGGCCGGCCGTCGTATGACCGAAGAGTTTGTCGGCGGCGTCCTTGTTCCGGTTCGAGCGTTCGCAAACGGAGAAATTGCCCCGCTTGCATTGATCGCATTCGCCGCAGATGATCGTGAACGGCACCACGACACGATCGCCCACTTTGAGGGCGGTGTTATCACGGCCGACTTCGACCACTTCGCCCATGAATTCGTGACCCATCACATCGCCCGATTCCATGCCGGGCATGAAGCCATCGAACAGATGGAGGTCCGAGCCGCAGATCGCGCAAGTCGATACCTTGATGATCGCATCGCGGCCGTGCTCGATCACGGGGTCCGGAACGGTGTCGTAACGGATGTCTTTCTTGCCATGCCAGATGAGTGCCTTCAAGGTCGCCTCCTGCGGATTGATCCGATCGTCGGATAGGTGCGTCGTCGCTGCCATTCGACTTGCGCAACGCGTATTCCCGCCGAGGCATGGCACATGCACATGCACGCTTGAACGATTCCTCCGACATAAAGGATAAAGCGCGATGACAAACGGTATGGCCGACCTCTTCCGGCGTCTGACGGCAGGCGTCCATGTGATCGGCGTGGCGGACGGCGCGACCAAGAACGCGTTTACGGCGAGCTCGGTCATGCAGGTCTCGTTCGACCCGCTGCTCGTTGCGATCGCAATCAATCCGGCGCATGCGTCCTATCGGATACTGCAACGCGGACGCGCGTTCTCCATCAACGTGCTGCGTTCGGATCAGCAGACGTTGGCCGCGCACTTCGGGACACAATCGGGCCGCACGATCGACAAGCTGTCGTCGACGCCTTGGAAAACCGGCCGAAGCGGCGCGCCGATACTGCCCGATGCGCTGGCGTATTTCGACTGTCAGGCTATCGGCGATATCGAAGCCGGGGATCATCGCCTCGTGACAGGCAGCGTGATAGACGGTGCGGTGCTTTCTCCCGAAGCGCAGCCGTTGCTCTATGCCGCGACGGAAGATCTGGACCGGAGCGCGCAGCTCTACGCCAAGTCGTTCAACGAATCGAAGTAGAAGTTACGCTTGCGGCGGCCGGTGACGAAGCGCGTCGCATGCTGTGTCGAGATTCGTTCATGGATCGATCAGGGAAAAGCGGGTTCTCATTTCAGATCGGCCGGCACCTTGCCGCCGTTCTCCGCGAGCTTCGTCATGACCTGCTTGTGCAGCCAGATGTTCATCGTGGCGGAGTCGTCGGTGTTGCCGGTGTAGTGCAGTTCTTGCGCCAGCGCCTTGCGCGATTCGAGACTGCTATCGAGATCGAGCAGCTTCAGCAGATCGACGATGGACGATCGCCAGTTCAGCGCCGCGCCGTTTTGCTGCTGCTTTTGCGTGAGGATCGCAATGACGTCCACTTCGGGCAATGGCGTGACCGGTGGCCGTGCAGGCTCGACGCCGGGCGTTGCGGGTGTGCCGGCGGCGCCGCTCGCCGAACCCAGAGGCGTGCTGGTCGGATTGCCCGATGACGTCGTGCTCGATGGCGGCGCCGCATTGGGTGCCGCAGGCGGCACGGTCCCGCCGGAAGCGGTTGCCGCCGGATGGTCGTGCGGAAAGATCTTGTTCAATATGTTCGAGAAGATGCTCATGTTTTCCTCTGTGCGTCAGTGATGTCGATGTTCCGCGCATCGCGCATCGAGCGTGCCGCGCGTCTCGTCATGCGACGGGCCCGTGCACGAAGTAACGAAGCAACGGCGCGAAGGTCATCGCGTCGGTCGGCTTCGCGCAAAACGCGTCGAATCCCGCTTGCTTCGCGCGTTGCAGATCGGCCTCGCTTGCTGCCGCCGAATGGGCGATAAGAATGGTCCCGGACGTGTTCGCGTCCGCGCGAAGGCGGGCGGCGACTTCGAGCCCGGACATGTCGGGCATCCAGATATCCAGCAGGACGACTTCCGGTTTGCATCGCGTGGTCGCGTCGATTGCGCCGAGGCCGCCGTAGACGGCATCGGCATCGAATCCGCACACGGCCAGAACCATGCTGATGGCGTCGGCCGTATCCACATAGTCGTCGACGACGAGCACGCGCGGCGTGCCGGGCGCGGTTTTCGTTCTACGTGTCCAGATCGCGCATTTCGGTACCAGGTATTCGCTCACGGCACTCATGATTCGTTGGCGCATCGATAACGCTCGAGCGGCGCTGCCCCGAACCGGAGCAGCGCCGCGGGTCTTACACCTCGTTCGCCTTTCCAGCGCCCAGGTCGGCGCCGGTGGTCGGATCGGCGGACGGATCCGAAGCCGTGCGCGATGCCATCGCCTGCAGCACTTCGACATCGCGTTCGGTCACGGTCACGGTGGCCGCTCCGTCGCCGCCATCGACGGCCGGTTGCGGATCTTCGACGAACTTCCAATCGCCGCCTTCGTTCCACGGCCCGCGCGCGTCATTGCCCTTCGACATGTTGAAGTACACGCTCGTGAACTCCGGCTCGCCCGGCAGCTTGCCTTGCGGGAAGTTCGGCTGAATCGAATGAAGCGCCTTTTCAAACGACTTCTGATGCGCAATTTCGCGCGTCATCAAAAAGCCCAGCGCTTCCTTGATGCCCGGATCGTCCGTCACGTTGATGAGACGCTCATAGACGATCTTCGCGCGTGCCTCAGCGGCGATATTCGAGCGCAGGTCGGCCGTCGGTTCGCCGATGGTGTCGATATAGGCAGCGGTCCAGGGCACGCCCGCGGAGTTGGTGAGGGCAGGGCCGCCGCCATAGAGCAGCGCGGTGGTGTGCGAATCGTTGCCGCCGCCCGTGAGCGAGCGATACAACTCGGCTTCCGATTCCACTGCTTCCGCGAGCTGGCCCTTTGCGCCCTTGTTCAGCATCGCGACGATCGAGCCGATCACTTCGAGATGGCTCAGTTCTTCGGTGGCGATATCGAACAACAGGTCCTTGCGGCCCGGATCGTCTTCGCCGACAGCTTGCGTGAAGTACCGGCACGCGGCAGCCAGTTCGCCCTGCGGCCCGCCGAACTGCTCGAGCATCAGATTGGCGAGACCCGGATTGGGCGCGCTCACGCGGACGGTGTATTGCAGACGCTTGTTATGCACGAACATTGCATGGCTCCTTTTAGGGCGCACGAAACCCTTCACGGTCCCGGCGCGAATCATCAAGGTTGGACGGTTATGCTCGCAGCGACCAAGAGGACGTCGAAGGCGTCGGTTACGGTCATGCTGCTGCAAGCCTCAGCGCGATGCATCGCGCTGGCGTATCGCGGGGGAAAGCCGCGTCGTGGAATGGAAGGCCGGCTGTCCGGATCGAGTCCGCGGCATCGGCCTGAATGGGAATCAGCAACGCGTATGCCACGCGATCCAACTGACTTCGAAGGAGCGGGCATCGACGATGCTTGATGCCGAGCGGATGAATCAACGGAGACAACCATGAACGTCAAGTCGCTTATGGGACGAACCTTCGCGTGGCCCGCACGCACGTTCAAACGTTTCAGCGCGGATCGTGCTGCGCCGATGGCCGCGAGCATCGCGTTCTATTCAGCGTTCTCGCTCGCGCCGACGCTCGTCATGGTGATCGCCGTCGCCGGCCTCGTGTTCGGCGCGGAGGCCGCTCGCGGTCAGCTCTTTCATCAGATCAACGGCATGCTCGGCAAGGATGCCGCCGCGAGCGTGCAGGCGATCGTCGAGCACGCGCATCAGAGCGGCGGAAGCGGCATTGCCGCGGTGATCTCGTTCGTACTGCTGGCCGTGGGCGCATCGGCGACGTTTTCATCGTTGAACACGGCGCTATCGATCATCTGGCCGAAAAGCGGCAGAGAAAAATCGGGCGTCGCCACGCTCGTCAAGGTTCGGCTGATCTCCTTCGGTCTCGTGATGGGCGTCGCGTTCCTGCTGATCGTGTCGCTCGTGCTGGACACCGCCGTGCAGGCCGCGGGCAAATGGGTGTTCGGGGAATCGCCGCTCGTCGTCATCGGCGACATCGTGCAGTTCGTGCTCGGTCTCGCGATCCTTTCGTGCGCTTTCGCCGCGCTGTTGAAGTATCTGCCCGATGGTCACGTACCGTGGCGCGATGCGCTCGTAGGCGGCGTTATCTCCGCGGTGCTGTTCTCGGTCGGCAAGAAGCTGTTCGCGCTCTATCTCACGCATGCCGGGACCGCGAGCGCATTCGGCGCGGCCGGCTCGCTCGCCGTGCTCCTGATGTGGCTGTATTTCGCGGCAGCCGTCATGCTGCTGGGCGCGGAAGCCGCTGCAACGCGAGTCGAGGCGCGCGAAGGCAAGACCGACGAATCGAACGAGAAGCGCGAGCCTCATGCAGCGCCGGCGACGAACGTGCCCGCCACGACACGTCCGCAAACCGCGCCCGCGATGCAAACGCGCCCGAGCGTCGCGCCGAACGGTTCGCCCGTGATCGCGAAGGTAATCGGTGCGGTAAAAGCGAACCCCAGTCGATTCGCAATCGCCGCGGCAGGCGCGACGCTCTTCGTGTTCGCGAGGGGCGGACATCGACATCACACGGAAAGACGTTCCTGAGCAACTTCGGCACGGCGGATGCTGCGAAACGCGTGAGCGTTCGGCAAGGAGGCACACATGCAAGGGCATTTCGACGACCTGATGAAGCGGGCCATCTATTCAGGCTCCGCTGCGGGACTGGCTTCGGCTTGCGCCGCGTCGACCGCGGCCGTTCGCGCGGGACACGAGCCATACGCGGCGATCAACGCCGTATCCCATTGCTTATGGCCGAGAGCAATCTGGCATGAAGAACCGAGCTTCAGATACAGCGCGTTCGGCGCAACCATTCACATGGGAAGCGCGGCTTTCTGGGGCGTGTTGTTCGAGTCGTTATGCGGACCGCGTTCCCGGCCAGCGACGATCGTCGCCGCCGCCGCGACGACCGCGCTCGTCGCCTATGTCGTCGATTACCACGCCGTGCCCAAACGAGTCACGCCCGGCTTCGAAGCTCATCTGTCGAAGCGCTCGCTCGCGATGACCTACGTCGCGCTCGGCGCAGGCTTCGCGATCGCGGCGCTGATTCGCGGACGCGCGGCGCGCTGAAGGCATCGGCTGTCATCGCCATTTGTCCATCACACAGGAGCACACGATGAACAAGGATCAAAGGGAAGGGATCAAGGAACAGATCAAAGGCTGGACCGATACGGCCATCGGCACCGTGACGGGCAATGAAGATCGCAAGGTGAAAGGCGATGTCGAAATTACCAACGGCGCCAATCGCAAGGACTATGGCGATCAGAAGGACAACATCGAAAAGGGCGTGGAAGACCCGGGCGATCCGACCAACGAGTAATCGATAGCGCGCAAGCGTTGAAACAAGAGTGGCCGTATGGTGCGGCCGCCGTAACCGTAAGGAGCATCGAACATGAGCACGCCATCCCAGCAAAGCGGACAGGACCAGAAGCCCTCCGACGACGAAACCTTCACCACCGATGTCTCCGAAACGGACGACGAAGGCACGACCGTGCGCGAAGCCGAAGTGCGGAAGGACGACCTTTCCGAAGTCAAGCCGAACGAGGGCGCGGGCACGCCGGAGTAACGCACGTCATTTGTGGATGGTCGCGCGAAACGATCCCACGTCGTTGGCCGTGACCGGGCGCGCGTCGTTGCCCCACGACGCGCGCACATACGTGAGCACTTGCGCGATCTGTACGTCGGTGAGGCGTCCGGCGAAGGGCGGCATCGCCTGACGTGGCGGGCCGTGGATCGTCGCGGGGCTGTTGCCGCCTTCGACGAGCAGCCGGATCAGCGAGGTCGTATCTTCGCTGATGACCGAGGGATTGCCCGCCAGCGCGGGAAACGCATTCGGCACGCCCTTGCCATCGCTTCGATGACACTGCGCGCAAAACCCCGCATAGACCGCCGCGCCCTGTTCGGGCGCAACGTCGGGCGCGCGCGTCTTGAGACGTCCCGGCGACGCAAGCGACGGATCGAACACGCCGTCCGCCGCGCCGGTCGCGGGCAGCGTCTTCAGATAGACGGCGATCGAGCGCAGATCGTCATCGGTCAGGTATTGGGTGCTGTCCTCGATCGTTTCGACCATGCTGCCGAATGCGGCCATGCCCGCGCCGTGGCCCGTCTTGAGAAACGCGGCGATATCGTCCTGCGCGATGCGCCCGAGCCCCGAGCCGGAATCTCCGCGCAAATTCGGCGCGAACCAGTTGTCGTTGACGCCGCCGGAGAGGAACGTTTTCGATGACTCGTCGTATCCGCGTTCCTGATATGCGATCCCGCGCGGCGTGTGGCACGAGCCGCAATGCCCGAGCGACTGCACGAGATAGGCGCCGCGATTCCAACTCGCATCGCGATCGGCGTGCGGTTCAAACCGCTGCTTCGGCGCGAACGCCATGCGCCACAGAGGCAACGCCCAGCGCTGGTTGAACGGAAAGGGTACTTTCGTTTCCGGCGGCCGGTGATTCACGGGCGGCACGCCATGCATCATGTAGGCGTAGAGCGCGCGCAGATCGTCGTCGCTGATCTTCACGAACGCCGGATACGGCATCGCGGGATAAAGCCCCTTGCCGCCCGGCGCGACGCCCTCGCGCAACGCCTTCGCAAAGTCCTCGTAGCTGTATGTGCCGATGCCCGTCTCGCGATCCGGCGTGATGTTGCTGCTGACGATGGTGCCGAACGGCGACGTCATCTCGAGCCCGCCCGCATACGGCGCGCCGTTCGAGGGCGCGGTATGGCATCCGGCGCAGTCGGCGGCTTTGGCGAGATACGCGCCGCGCGCAATCAGTTCGGGCGATGGCGACGCCCTGTCGTCCGCCATGACGGCGAGCGGCCACAGAAGCAGAACGGAGAGGAAGCGGGATACATTCATCGTTATTGGTGATACAGGTATGCGGCGATGTCACGCGCATCGATTTCGCCGACGCCGAGATCGGGCATCGCGCTCTGCGGTGAAATGCGCTGCGGAAAGCGGATCCATGTCTGCAGATTCTCCGGTGTGTTCGGCAGCTTGCCCGCGACATAAGCCCGCTCGCCGATGTTCTGCAGCGTCGGTCCGACCTTGCCGTAAGCGCCCGGCACGCCGTCGATCCGGTGACACGCGCCGCAGCCGTAACGCTGGATCGCATCGAGGCCGTGTCGCGGATTGCCGCCGGTGATCGCGTCGGCCGAAGGCGGCTTGCCCTGGCAAGCGGCGAGCGTAGCGATCAGAAGGAGCGCGATTGGAGTCGTGTGCATGTGCTCATCCTTCGCTGGCCACGTCGGCGACGGCGCGCGGCGGCGGCCGCCGCATCAGCCAGCGCGCGCCGACGAGCAATCCGCCGATCAGATACGCAAGCCCGCCCGGAACCCACATCACCAGACCGCCGAGTTGCTGATCCTGCAAGGGATCGAAGCCGAGGGCGCGCGTCGTCTCGATGTACGACGGATACCAGACACCCGGCGCGAGCGTCAGCAGCGCACCGAGCGCGCCGGTGTGGACCATCGTCGTGAAGAGGGAAAGCATCGCGTGGGCATTGGATGCGCCCTGCGCTTCCGATGCGCGGCCGAACACCGTCCACCAGAACAGCAGCGCGCTCGCCAGAAAACTGGCGTGCTGAAGCGTGTGGATGCCGGGGCGCGCGAGCGCCGCCTCGAAGAAGCGCGGCGCGTGCCAGCACCACAGCGCGGCGGCGTGCAACGTCCACGCGACGACGGGCAAGGTCAGGAAGCGCCATGGCAGTTTGATCCAGCGTGAACGCGTCGCCGCGCCGATGCGCGCTCTCGCGTTCGCGGGAAACGCCCAGAGCCACACGGCGAGCGGCCGGCCGATGACGAGCAGCGGCGCGGCCACGAGCATGAAGAGCTCGTGCTGCAGCATGTGCGCGGAGAAGAGCCATTCGCTCAATGCGTGCAGCGGCGAAACCAGCGCGACGACGAGCGTCGACCATCCGGCGGCGAACGCGATCAGCTTCGCGGTCCGCTCGCGACGGCCTTGCGCGCCGCGCTTGTGCAGCTTCAGATAGCCGGCGAGGTAGAGCGTCAGGCTCGCCGCCAGCACGGCGACGATCCACGGCTCGAACGTCCACGCGAGCGGCGATGCCTCCGCCGCTGCGACGTGGGCATACGCATCGGCGGACGACACGAGCACGCAAGGCAGCGCGCATTTCAGCAGGCGGACAGTAGCCATTGCGGTATCGAAATCGCGATCACGGAAAGCACCGACAGCGCGCCCACACCGGCCGCCACCGCCGCGATGAAACCGGCGCGTGCCGGACGGTCGCCGGTATCGGGCGTCGGCAGGGCGAGTTTGCGCCGCGCGTCGCGCCAGCGCTGCCATGCGAGCAGCGTCGCGGCCACGCAGACGATCGCGCTCGCGCCGCTCACGCCGTCGAGCAACGCACGGCCTCCGAGCCGGCACGCGGGCGTCACCAGCGCGTAGTTCAAGCTGAGACAGGCGAGAACGATGAACGGAGCGCCGAGCAGCGCGAGCCAGGTTTTCATAGCCGCGCCGCCCAATAGATGACGCCGTAGATCGGCAGCCAGCTAAACACGACGAAGTACCAATAGAGCGCGTTTTCGCTGACATCGACGAGCCGCTTGCCCTCGAACGGCCCCGTAAAGAGCAGCACCGTGAGCACGGCTGTATCGACGGTATCGGTGATGAGGTGAGTCGTGTGCAGACCGAGCAGCAGCCAGATGACCGAGCCATACGCGTTCGCGTACCAGCTCACGTTGAGCGATGCGAATTCGAATCCGCGTATCACGAGGAAAATCACCGATGCGACCAGGCACACCGCGAGCCAGATCGCCGCTTTCCGGCGATCGCCACGTTCCGCCGCGTTCTTCGCGAGCTGGTTCGGCCACAGGCTGGCGAGCAGCACGACCGTGTTGAGCGTGCCCCAGAAAAGACGCGGTGGCTCGGCCGCCATCGGCCAGGCGGGGGCGCGCGTGCGCAGATAGAAGACCATCATCACCGCGATGGCGAACACCGTGCCTTCGATCAGCATCAGGCCGGCCGTGCTCCACCACATGAGGCTGCGGTGACTGAAGGCGAAGGTCGGCAACGCGCGCACGTCGAGCACGAGCTCGCCGGTGCCGTGCGCTTCGCGGCGCGTTTCGGCGTTCATGGCCGGCGCTCCCGCGCGACCGCGAGCCGGTTCTCGCCGCGACTCGGCCAGAACCAGCCGATCATCGCCACGGCGACCGGCAGCGACGCCCATACGATCGCCCACGGCGTGTAGATCGAGCCGATGAACAGAATCGTCGTGGCGACGGCGCTTGCGAACGGCCACAGAGAGGGCGTCGGAAACATCGGCCGATGATCGGGCTGCGCATCGAGCACGCTCGTCACGAGCACTTCGCGCGCATCGGCGGCGAGACCCGCGACGAAGGCCGGTTGCGCGGACGGCTCCCACAGCGGATCGCGTCCGTGCACGACCGGAATCGCATCGAAGTTATGCGGCGGCGGCGGCGACGGCACGCTCCATTCGAGCGTGCCCGCGCCCCACGGATCGGCGGCGGCGCGTTCGTCGCTGCGCATCGTCTTCACGACATTGACGATGAAAAGCAGCACGCTCAACGCGATCATGTAAGCGCCGATCGTCGCCGTGAAATTCATGCCGTCCCAGCCCATGCCGTGCGGATACGTCCACACGCGCCGCGGCATGCCTTCGAGTCCGAGCAGATGCATCGGAAAGAAGGTCACATTGAAGCCGATGAAGAACAGCCAGAATTGCCATTTGCCGAGCCGCTCGTCGAGCAAGCGTCCCGCGAATTTCGGAAACCAGTAGAAGAACGCGCCGAAGAGCGGAAACACCGCGCCGCCGAGCAGCACGTAATGCAGATGCGCGACGACGAAGTACGTATCGTGAACCTGGAGGTCGAGCGGCACCGACGCGACCATGATGCCGGTCATGCCGCCCATCACGAGGATGAAGAAGAACGCGAGGACGAACAATAGCGGCACACGCAGATTGAGCTTGCCGGTCCATAGCGTGCCGATCCAGCAGAAGATCTGTATCGCCGATGGAATCGCGATCATCAGGCTCGCCGCCGTGAAAAAGCTCTTGCCGAGCTCGGGAATGTTCGTCGCGAACATGTGATGCACCCACAGCCCGAAGGCGAGAAACGCCGTGGCGATGAGCGACAGCACCATCGCCGGATAGCCGAATATCGGGCGGCGCGCGAACGTCGGAATGATCGACGAGATGAAGCCGAGCGGCGGAATGAAGATCAGATACACCTCGGGATGGCCGAAGAACCAGAAGAGGTGTTGCCACAGCAAAACGTCGCCGCCCTTCGCCGGGTTATAGAAATGCGTGCCGACGAGGCGGTCGAGAATCAGCGCTGTGCTGCACAGCATGACGGCGGGCATCGCGAAGATCACCATGAACTGCGTCACGAGCGTCGCCCAAACGAAGAGCGGCATGCGGTTGAGCGACATGCCGGGCGCGCGCAGCTTGAAGATCGTCGTGATGAGAACCACCGCTTCGAGCAGGCCGGAAAGCTCGGTGAAGGTAATCATCTGCGCCCAGATGTCCGTGCCCTTGTTCGGCGAGTAGTCGGGACCGGCGAGCGGCACGTAGCTGAACCAGCCGGTGTTCGGCGCGGTGTTCACGGCGAGCGCGGCGAACAGCAGCAAGCCGCCGAACAGGAACACCCAATACGCATACGCGTTCATGCGCGGAAATGCGATGCTGCGCGCGCCGATCATCAAAGGCACGAGGTACGCGGCGACGGCCTGCATCACCGGCACGGCGAAGAGGAACATCATCGTCGTGCCGTGCATCGTGAAGAGTTCGTTGTAGAGGTTCGGGCCGATCAGCCGCTGATCCGGACGCGCGAGCTGCGTGCGCATCGCGAGTGCGAGCAAGCCTGCGAGCACGAAGAACACGAAGGTCGTCACGATGAAGCGTCGCGCAATCGTCTTGTGATTGACCGCGCTCAACATGCCGATGAAGCCCGGCGGATCGCTCCAGGTTTTCGCGAGCGCATCGCGCACTTCGGGCGATGCGTGCGGACCGTCTGTCAGCGGTGCTTCACTCATTTGAGCGTCTCCATCCAGACGAGCAGCGCTTGCAGATCGGCGGGCGGCAGGCGCGTCGGCGGCATGACGGTGCCGGGCTTGAGCGCGCGCGGATCGACGATCCATCCGGCGAGATTGCCGCGATTGTTGGAAAGCGTCCCGGCCGCGATGAACTGCCTGCTCGCGACATGCGTGAGATCGGGGCCGATCGTGCCTTGCGCTTCGGTGCCGCGCACGGTGTGACAGCGCGCGCAGTCCTGGCTCATGAACACGTCGCGGCCGCGCACGGCGATGTCGTCCGATGGCGCGATGGACGGCTGGCGCTGACGGGCCGCCCACGCTTCATACTGTGCAGGCGGATCGGCGATGACCTGAAACGCCATCAACGCGTGTTCGTAACCGCAGAACTCGGCGCATTGTCCGCGATACACGCCCGCCTTGTCCGCGCGAAACTCGATGGTCGCATCGCGGCCGGGAATCATGTCTTTCTTGCCATGAAGATTCGGCACCCAGAACGTGTGGATCACATCGGCGGCTTTCAGCGACACGACCACCGGCCGTCCGACCGGCACATGGAGTTCGTTGGCGAGCGTGAAGCCGGGCGCGTCGCCATCGTTCGCGTAGCGCACCTGCCACCACCATTGATAACCCGTCATCTCGATGCGCAACGCGTTGTCGACGGGCAGGCGCGAGAGCGCGCGGTCCGTGAGGACATCGGCGAGAACGAGACCGAAGAGCAGAAAGGTGGACACGCCCGTCGCGGCGACGACCCAGAAGCGCACGCGCGGCTCGCGATGCCCGACAGCGGAGAGATCCGCAGGCGTTGCGCGATTCGCGCGAGGCGCGCGCATCATCGCGATGAGACACGCGAGCAGAATCGCCGCGAACACAACGCAGCAGACGGCCAGCGTCAGATGCCACAGGTCGAGAATGCGGCTGGCTTGAATGCCCGCGGGCGTCAATGCGCTTTGCATGGGTGCATCGTCTCTATGGACAGAAAGCGGACGTGCGACCTGATTAGCAATCGCCGTGCCGCACGCTGACGCGAGACGAGGGCATGACGGATGCTGTTCCTCTCATCGCGAGAACAGCGTGATTGAGACGGGAGAATGTCATGACCAAGGTAGCCGATGTAATGACACGAGACGTGCAGGCGATCGCGTCGGGCGACACGATTCGCCGCGCGGCCGAGCTGATGGACGAATTGAACGTGGGCGCGCTGCCGGTATGCGACGGCACGCGGCTCAAGGGCGTCGTGACGGATCGCGATATCGTGGTTCGCGCGGTATCGGCGGGCAAGGATGCTTCGTGCGCCGTGCAGGAAGTGGCGAGCGAGCCGGTGGAATGGTGCTTCGAGAGCGACGATATCGAAGACGCGATGCGCCGGATGGAACGGTTGCAGATACGCCGTATGCCCGTCGTGAACGGAGAAAAGCAACTCGTCGGGATGCTTGCGCTGGGAGATATCGCGACATGGTCGGACGGCGAAGTTGCGTCGACGCTCGGCGCGATATCGACGCCGTCCGTGCCGAGTCGCGATGAACCGAAATAGCGTCGTGTCGAAGTCCGTCCGAGCGGTACGGGATTTGCTCGCGTTGCGACAGGATGCGCGTCCCTTCAAACACCGGGAGCCGGCCGCAATCGGCCGGAATCGACAATGCTGTTTCTGTTCGTCGAAGATGATGCAAACGTCGCCGCGGCATTCGCCGAACTGGCCGCCTCGCTCGGCCATCACGCGGACGTCGCGCGTACCGGCGGCGAGGCGCTGCGCATGACAGGCCAGACTCGCTACGACTCCGTGTTCATGGATATCGGCTTGCCGGATATCGACGGACGCAAGCTCTGCGAATTCGTGCGCTGCGCGGGCGCATCGACGGAGGCGTGCATCGTCGCGGTGACCGGTACGCGCGGATTCGACATGGATTCATCGCGTCAATTCGACGGCTATCTGCGCAAGCCCGTTACCGCATCGGAACTCACGGATGTCATACGAAGCTGCTGAGGCGCCGTGCGTGCGACGTTGCGCGGATCGCGCGGCTACGTATCCTGCATAACATTCGCTTGAGGTGAGCGACGCTACGATCGCAGCACGACAACGCACGTGCTGCCTTCATGAACCGATACTTCACCAACACGCAGGGCGCCATCCGCCGCATCATCGATCTGAAGCGCAACGGGCCCGAGGCGAGCCGCGCGAACGTCGTCGGCCAGCAGAAGGACGGCAGGGAAGTCCACGGACTCGAGCAAGTGCTTCTTCACTTGCGCATCGGACGCATCGCCCATTTCACTTGCAGCAGTTCATATGTTCAGGAGATCGTCTTCGTCAGCTAGCGACGAAGACGGCATTCGCTAGCGTCCCCTGATCGCATAGAGCCGCGTCGGTAACGCGACGGGGCTTTGCGGGTCGAACCAGCTCATGTCGGGAATGCGCGAATCCGTGACGTAGATCGTGCCGTCCGCGCCTTCCGAGAACGTGTCGGGCCAGACGAGACGCTTGTCGCGCAGCAGCGTCGTGAAGCGATCGCCGTCACGCACGCGGATCGCGTGATGTTCGACCGACGACACGTAAAGCCGTCCGCGCTCGTCGAACCAGAGACCGTCCGCGGGACCGTCGATGCCGACCGCTTCGACGCGCGACGAAACCTGCTGCGCGCTCAACTGCGCGTTCTGAAGCGCGTCGGTCGCGATGCGATACAGCGTCTTGCCCTTCACCGCCTGCCAGTACAGATAGCGCCCATCGGGCGTCAGCGCGATGCCGTCGGCGGAAAAGCTCACGCGCCGTCCGTCGGTCTGCTGCAGCGGCTTGCCGTCGACCATCACGGTCACGCTCTTGTCGGCCTGCGTGCTCGGGTCGCCGTCGAGCACGCGGCGCGCCGAGCCGGACGCCGTATCGACAACGACGATCGCGCCGCGCACGCCCGAATCGGTGATATAGACGAAGCGGCCGTCCGGGCTGATGCGGACATCGTTGAGATAGCTGCCTTGCGGTGCGATCGTTTCATCGAACGAATAGACATGCGCGACGCGGTTCGATGCCAGATCGATCTGCACGAGCTTCGGCGCGCCCGGCACGACGAGCGACTGCGCCGGCGCACCCGGATCGATGACCCACAGATTGCCGCGCTTGTCCGCGACGACGGACTGAACGCAGACCCAGTGATCCTGCGGCGTGACTTCATCGCGACGTGAATTGCGCCAGCTATTCCAATCGGCATCGGGATAGGGTCGCAGGTCGCCGGTGCTGCCGAGCTCGGCGACGGATATCGGCGCGTCTTCCGTCCAGCGCGGAAAGTTGACGAAGGTGCGGCCATCGGGCGTCACGGTGACGCCGGTCACTTGATGCTCGAAGGTCGCGACGAGCCGAAGCCTGGCATCGCCGCCTTGCCGGTCGTGTCGGCTGGCGGTTTCCTGTGCGGCGGCCATCGGCGAGAGGGCGGCGAGGCTCAGAACGAGGAGGGTTTTGACGAGCGGTCTCATGATCGGCTCCGATTCGGGGATGCGCCATTTCAGCAATCGCAATGCCGTGGCATGGGCACAGGCGATGCTCGCATCGTGCAAACCTCTCAGCGACTCAAGCCGAATTGACAATCATACGAAGACGCCCCCGACGCATCGGCCGGTTCGATGCGCTGCGCATGTGCGTGCAATCGCTCATCGCGAGCGTGCTGACGTATGCGTGCATGAATTTCATCGGTTCAGCGAGTACAACGTGGGGCGTTTTTTCCAGCCTGTTCGCGCTGCAGGTGAGCTTCGACCGCAGCCTCAAGTACGGCGTAGGCCAGATGATCGGCGCGGCAATCGGCACCGTGGTAGGCCTCGCGACGCTGCATTTCTTTCCCGATGCCGCCGATGCCTTCCCGCGACTCGGTCTCGCGACGCTCGTCACATGCCTTGCGTCGACGCTCTTCCCGACGACGAACTACAGCATCGTCGTGGCGGCGGCGCTCGCGCTCGAACCATCGGCGGGCGTTGCAGGCGCGGTGTCGCGCGCCGAAGCGATCGCGCTGGGCGCGGTCATCGGCATCGGTGTGTCGTCGAGCGTGTGGCCGCAACTGTCGCGTTCGCGCGCCTTCGAGATCATGGGCGAGCTTCTCGATGACTGCCGTGCGTTGCTCGCGACGATGCCGATCCTCGGTCCGCTCGAAAACCGCGAACGCGTCGATGCGCTGCATGAGCGCTTTCTGCGCCATCTCGTCGAAGCGCGCGCGGTCTGCGGCGAGACGCGCGTGCGTGCGCGCTTCGAAACCGGATCGTCGCTCGGCGCCGCGCTCGTCGCTTTCGAAACGCTATGGCATGGACTGGTGCTGCTCGATCGCATCGGGCAATCGCAATGCGGCTGGCTGACGAACGAGGAAACGGAGCCGCTCGCGGAGCGCATCGAACTCGTGCGCGATTGCGCAAGCGGCTATCTGCAGGCACTGGCTGCATGGATGCGCGGCGGCGCACCGCTGCCGCCTGCCGAACGCTTTCTCGGGCCGCTGAACGATGCGTCCGCTGCCGTCCAATCGGATATCGCGAACGTGATTCTCGGCTACGCGAACGACTCACGGCAGTTGCAGGCGTTGTCGACGCTGTCGTTCGCACTGGAACAGATCAAAGCGAATCTCGCGAATATCGCCGGCGTGCTGGAAACACGCTTCGATCGATCCGCGTAAGCCGTTTGCAAGACGACGGCACACCATCTGCTCTGTCTTCCGACCACCTACGGCGATCGGATATGAGCAAGAACAGCAAAGCGAACAAAGGCATGCCCGCGCCCGATGACCGGCAGGCGCTTCTGACCGAACTGCGCCGTTGCAAAATGGCGCGCTCGCCGCACGCGTACGTCAGGGGCAATACCGAACGATTCTATGAGTGGGTGATGGAGGCGAACGGCGATTCGTTGCCTCGCGGCCCGGCGGTGTGGATTTGCGGCGACTGCCACACGGGCAATCTCGGACCGATTGCCAATGCCAAAGGCAAAGTGGAAATCCAGATTCGCGACCTCGATCAGACGGTGATCGGCAACCCGGTGCATGACGTCGTTCGTCTGGGCTTGTCGCTTGCGACGGCTGCGCGCGGATCATCGTTGTCGGGGCTGAACGTCGTGCGAATGATCGAGGCGCTGGCCGCAGGATATGAATCGGCATTCGCGGATGAAGTCATCGACATCAAGCGTCCCGAACCCGTTCACGTGACGATGAAGGAAGCCGTGCATCGATCGTGGCAGCATCTCGCGCGCGAGCGCATCGAGGACCTGCATCCGACGATTCCCTTGGGCAAACGCTTCTGGCCGCTTGCCGGAGACGAGCGAAAGGCGATCGAAGCGCTCTTCGCCGATGAGGACATCGCAAGCCTGCCGACGAGCCTGAAGGGACGCAAGGATTCGGGCGAGATCGTCGTGCTGGACGCGGCGTACTGGGTGAAGGGTTGCAGCTCGCTCGGCCGTCTGCGTTATGCGGTCCTGCTCGATGTCGATGGTGGCGTCGTCGAAGGCGACGACCTGTGTCTGATGGACATCAAGGAAGGCGTGAAGGCCGCCGCGCCCCGTTACGACGACGTCGCGATGCCGCGCGACAACGCCTTGCGCGTCCTCGAAGGCGCGCGAAACCTGTCGCCGTTTCTCGGTGAACGCATGCGCGCGGCCCGCCTGCTCGATCGCGGCGTGGTGATCCGCGAGTTGTTGCCGCAGGACATGAAACTCGAGATCGAGCAACTCGGCAAGGATGACGCGATGCACGTCGCGCACTATCTCGCGGGTGTCGTAGGCAAGGCGCATGCGCGTCAGATGGACGACGCAACGAAGCGCGAGTGGCGAGCCGAACTCGGCCGCAATCGATCGAAGACCATCGACGCGCCGCTATGGCTTTGGAACAGCATCGTGCAGTTGGTGAGCAGCCACGAAGCGGGCTACCTCGAGCATTGCCGTCGTTACGCGACCGACGCGTGAGGGTACGCATCGCTTCAAAGCATCGGCATATGCAGATGATGCGGATCGGCCATCATGTCCGCCACGCGCCTTAGCGCTTCGCGGCAATCCTCGCGATCCTGTGGCCCGCCGAGACACAGCCGCAGCGCATTCGGCGGATTGCCATCGGTAGAGAACGCGGCGCCGGCCACCGCGCCGATGCCTTGATTGCGCAACTGCAACGCGAGTTCCGGCGCGCTCCAGTCGGACATCGAAGGCACGGGCAGCCAGAGATGAAACCCTTGCGGATCCGCGTCGAAGGCGAGACCTCGAAGCTCCGCCGACGCGATAGCCTGCCTCGCCGCCGCTTCATCGCGAATGGAATCGAGCACGTCGGCGGCGGTGCCATCGTTGATCCATTGCGTTGCGAGCAGCACGGTGAACGGGCTCGGCATGACCGACGTCGCCCGCAACGCTCCCGCGATGCGCTGAGTCTGCCGCGACGTCGGCGCCTTCAGATACGCGACACGCAACCCCGCGCCAAGCGTCTTCGATAAGCCGGTTACGTGATACGTCAGTTCCGGCGCGAGTTCGGCAAGCGTGGCGGGTGCATCGCAAGGCAACATGCCATAAGGCTCGTCCTCGATGATCGGCACGTTATAACGCAAGGCCACATCGGCCAGCGCTTCGCGCCGCTGCCGCGTCAACGTCAACGTGCTCGGATTCTGCAAGGTCGGATTGCAATAGAAGCCGCCGGGCTTTTCCGTTCGGCACAATGCCTCGAACGCATGCGGCAGCGGCCCTTCATCGTCGCGCAACACGGCTTGCAGACGCACGCCCAGTTGCGATGCGATCGCCTTGATCCCCGGATAAGCGAGCGAATCCAGACAGATCATTTCACCCGGCCGCGCAAGCTGCGAAACGAGCGCGACGAGCGCGCCATGAATGCCGGGACAGACGAGCACGGTATCGACATCGACATCGGGAATGCGCGCCTTGAGCCACTCGCGGCCCGCAACGCGATCCGCCGTCGTGCCGCCGAAATCCTGATAGCGCAGCAACTGAAACGGATCGGCGCGTTCCATCAGACTCGCCGCCGATGCACGCAGCCGCGCCGCGAGCGCGGGCGGTTCGGGTGGCATGTTCATCGACATCTCGACACTGCTGCCGCCCGCGAGCGGCAAGGTCTGCGTCCTGCCGCGCACGAACGTGCCGCTGCCCGCGCGTGAATCCAGCAGGCCGCGTTTGCGCGCTTCGGCATACGCGCGCGCGACGGTCGTGTAGTTGAGCCCGAGCAGATCGGCGAGGTCGCGCAGACCGGGCAGCCGGTCTCTCGGACGAAGCCGGCCGCTCGCCAAGTCTTCCTCGATCAGATCGGGAATCGTCAGATAAGCGGGCTTTCTGCTGTCTTCGAGCTTCCTGACCCAGTGATGCGCAAGCTGATTCATGACCGCGATGTCTCCGGCGATGGTTCGGATGACCTTAGCATGACAAAACAATCGATCGAAAAGAGATCGCATGCGCTGATCGCACTTGATTGCATTGATCGCATCGATGCACGGCTTCGGTGTGCCGCGCACCATGCACACGCTTTTCTGCGCTGAAATCGTGCGTGGGGTAGGCGGGCATGAGCGAGGCGGCGCGTCGCGAAGGCCCGTGAATCAAGGCTTCCGCAAAAAATTTTCGCTTCGCGCATGCAAGATCGTTTTGCTTGATTGCAAAGTGATTGCATTTCGCGGGCCAATCATTGGCATATCCGTTGCGTTTTAGCGTTCGCCGTCGCGATGAATGCGATCGACCACGATCGAGAGCGACGGCTCGTTCGCGAACCCATACATCGGAGAATGCCATGCCCGCAGTCAATCAACCGCTTCACAAGAACGGCGACTTTCTGGTCGACTACGAAGAGAAAGTCTTCGAGGATGTGAAGGCCGAACCCGGCGAAAAGGCGCTCGTCACGTTTCATACGGTTGCGTTCGAAGGCTCGATCGGCTTCGTGAACATGCTGCAGGCCACGCGTCTGCAACGCAAGGGTTTCGATACGTCGGTGCTGCTCTACGGTCCCGGCGTCACGCTCGGTCTGCAACGCGGTTTTCCGACGCTCGGCGACGAAGCCTTCCCCGGCCATCTCAACTTCAACAAGCAACTGCAGAAGTTCATGGCCGAAGGCGGCAAGGTGTACGCGTGCCGCTTCGCATTGCAGGCGCTTTACGGACACGGCGAAGCCTCGCTGATCGAAGGCATTCGTCCGATCAACCCGCTCGACGTGCTCGATCTCCAACTGCTTCATCGCAAGGAGAATGCGCTCGTCATCCATACGTGGACCGTGTGACGATCATGGCCGATGCCCTTTCGAAAAAGCGCATCGTGCGCGCCGCCGCCGTGCAGATCACGCCGGACTTCGAGCGTCCGAACGGCACGCTCGACCGCGTCTGCACGGCCATCGACGAAGCCGCGGCGCAGGGCGTGCAGCTCATCGTGTTCCCCGAGACCTTCGTGCCGTATTACCCGTATTTCTCGTTCGTGCGCGCGCCGGTGGCATCGGGCGCGGATCACATGAAGCTCTACGAGGAAGCGGTCGTGGTGCCGGGGCCGGTCACGCAGGCGGTGGCCGAACACGCGCGGCTCGCGAACATGGTCGTCGTGCTCGGCGTGAACGAGCGCGATCACGGCAGCCTGTACAACACGCAGCTCATCTTCGATATTGACGGCAAGCTGCTGCTCAAGCGCCGCAAGATCACGCCGACGTTTCATGAACGCATGATCTGGGGACAAGGCGACGCAGCCGGTCTCAAGGTCGTCGAAACGGGCGTCGGACGAGTCGGCGCGCTCGCGTGCTGGGAGCACTACAACCCGCTCGCGCGCTATGCGCTGATGACGCAGCACGAAGAGATCCATTGCAGCCAGTTCCCCGGCTCGCTGGTCGGTCCGATCTTCGCGGAGCAGATCGAAGTGACGATCCGCCATCACGCGCTCGAATCGGGCTGCTTCGTCGTCAACGCGACGGGCTGGCTCACCGATGCGCAGATCGAAGCCGTCACGCCCGACCCGAATCTGCAACGCGCGCTGCGCGGCGGCTGCAACACGGCGATCGTCTCGCCCGAAGGCCAGCATCTCGCCGAGCCTTTGCGCGAAGGCGAGGGCATGGTGATCGCCGATCTCGACATGGCGCTCATCACGAAGCGCAAACGCATGATGGATTCGGTCGGTCATTACGCACGGCCCGAACTGCTGAGCCTCGCGATCAACGATCGCCCGGCATCGCCCGTCACTTCCTTCAAGGACACCGAACACGATGAGCGCCCGAGAGAACCTGCCGGCATCGGCACGGCAATTGATGACTGAGCTTCAGTCGACGGGCCTGCGGCTCGTCGATCCGCGCGCGGGCGTGTCGAGCCGGCGCGGCGGCGCGGGACCGTCGGATCACAAGGCGGTCACGGTCGATGGCGTGACCATCATGGTGCCCGTGCATACGAGCACCGCGTGGGAATCGCCGTTCGTCGCCGGGGAGCCCGATGCGAACGGCAAAAGCGCGCTGATGCGCAACACCATTCCGATCGCGAGCATCAGCTTTCCGAAGGCGCCGCGCTTCTATGCGATGCAGACGCTCGACGGCGTGCCTTACTCGCACATCGCGACGCTGCATAGCGCCGACGTGCTCGCGACGACCGTGCTGCAAACCTGCATCCGCTACGAGAGCCGGCGCAAGTCGTGCAAGTTCTGCGCGATCGGCCAGTCGCTCGCGGCGGGGCGCACGATCGCGCGCAAGACGCCGGAGCAGCTTGCCGAAGTCGCGCGCGCAGCCGTGCTTCTCGATGGCGTCAAGCATATGGTGCTCACGACCGGCACGCCGCCCACATCCGATCGCGGCGCGCAGATCCTTTGCGAAAGCGCGTTCGCGATCAAGGCCGCGGTCGATCTGCCGATCCAGGCGCAATGCGAGCCGCCCGACGACGATCGCTGGTTCGAGCGCATGAAGGCAAGCGGCATCGACACGCTCGGCATGCATCTCGAAGCGGTGACGCCTTCCGTGCGCGAACGCATCATGCCGGGCAAGGCGACGGTGCCGGTCGCGCGTTACATGGAAGCCTTCGAGGCGGCGGTCGCCGTATTCGGACGCGGACAGGTGAGCACGTACATTCTCGCGGGGCTCGGCGACAGCGCGCAGGCCATCGTCGATACGGCGCGCGAGCTCATCGCGCTCGGTGTGTATCCGTTCGTCGTGCCCTTCGTGCCGATCAGCGGCACGCCGCTCGAAGATCATCCCGCGCCCACGCCCGAATTCATGCGCTCGGTGCTGGCGCCCATCGGCGCGATGCTCGCAAACGCCAACATGCGTTCCGCCGATATCAAAGCGGGCTGCGGCAAATGCGGCGCGTGCTCGTCGCTTTCTTCGTACGAGGTGTGACATGTTCGTCGAAGCCATCGAGGGCGATGCATTCGATCTCGCCTATACGCCGGTCGAATATCGCGTCAAGTGGGCGACGCTGCCGTGGGAAGCGGATGAAGCGTACAAGCTGCGCCGCGCGGTGTTCTGCATCGAGCAGGGCGTGTTCGTCGGCGACGATCGCGACGAGATCGACGAACGCGCGCAACTGCTCGTTGCGCTGAGTTGCGTCGCGGGCATGCCGGAGCAGGTCGTCGGCACGGTACGCATCCACGAGACGCAGCCGCGCGTGTGGCTCGGCTCGCGGCTCGCCGTGCACGCCGCTTTCCGTTCGCACGGCAGGATCGGCTCGACGCTGATCCGGCTCGCGGTGTCGAGCGCACACGCGCTCGGATGCGAGACTTTTCTCGCGCATGTGCAGGCGCAGAACGTGCCGCTTTTCCGGCGTCTACGCTGGGACACGCAGCGGGAAGAGACGCTCTTCGGCCGCCCGCATCATCTGATGCGCGCGCAACTCGATGCGTATCCGCCGTGCGTCACGCCGCAAAGCGGATTCGTCGCGCTGGCGCGGAGGCCGTCGTGAACGCGCTGGCCGGTCTCGTCGAACGCTTGCGCGAGAGTCGCGGCTTTCGTCACAAGAGCGATATCTCGGGCGTGTTGTCGCGGCTGCCTGAAGGCGCTCAGGCCGTGCCGATAGGCGACGACTGCGCCGCGATTCCCGATGGCGACGGCTATCTGCTCTTCGCCATCGAAGGACTGGTGAGCGACTTCGTGGGCGCGATGCCGTGGTTCGCGGGCTACAGCGGCGTGATGGTGAACGTGAGCGATATCTACGCGATGGGCGGACGTCCGCTCGCCGTCGTCGATGCGCTGTGGAGCGGCGACGCGCAAGCGGCATCCGAGGTGCTCGCGGGCATGGCGGCGGCATCGTCGGCGTATGGCGTGCCGATCGTCGGCGGCCATAGCAACGTGCGCAGCGACGGCGCGCAGCTCGCGGTGGCGATCGTCGGGCGGGCCAGGAAGCTTTTGACGAGCTTCGACGCGCGCCCCGGCGATGCGCTCGTGATGGCCGTCGATTTGCGCGGCCGTTTCGAGGAGCCTTATCCGTTCTGGAATGCATCGGTGAGCGCGCCTGCTGGCCGCGCGCGCGGCGATTACGAACTGCTGCCCGCGCTAGCCGAAGACGGCCTGTGCGATGCCGCGAAGGACATCAGCATGGCGGGCGCGCTTGGCACCGCGCTGATGTTGCTCGAATGCTCGAAGGCCGGCGCGCGCATCGATCTCGATGCGTTGCCCTGTCCCGAAGGCGTCGATTTCGAGCGTTGGCTCACGGCGTTTCCGAGCTTCGGCTTCGTGCTGTCCGTGCGTCCCGAACAGGTCGATGAAGTGCTCGCGCGGTTTGCTTCGCGCGACCTCGCGAGCGCGGTGATCGGCGAAGTGGATGCATCGCGTGAAGTCGTGTTGACGCGCGACGGCGATGCCGCGTTGCTATGGAACCTGCACGAGGCGCCGTTCATATGCGCGCGATGAACCCCGCAACCGAGGCTACACCATGCCAGTGATGCATTTTCTGATTCGTTGGCCCGACGGCGTCGAGGCGAACTGCTATTCGCCTTCGACGGTCGTCGGCGAGTATTTCGCGGCAGGCGAAAGCTATAGCGTCGGCGATTTCGTCGCGCGTTCGCGCGAGGCGCTCCACATCGGCTCGGAGCGCGTGCGGGAGAAATACGGCTTCGCGTGCTCGGCCGCGCTCGATCAGCTTGCGCGCATCGAAGAGGATGCGAGCCGCTTCAGCGAAGCGCACGAGGCACGCGTCACCGTGCTGGCGCTCGATTGACTCACTTGTCGAATGGTAGAGGGATTGAATATGTCGAACATCGATTCAGCACAGACCGCGCCGGCGCATTACAGCGTGATCGTCATCGGCGGCGGACAGGCCGGGCTTTCGGCCAGCTACTTCCTGAAGCAGGCCAGCATCGATCATCTCGTGCTGGAAAAGCACAGCGTCACGCACACATGGCGCACGCAGCGCTGGGACACGTTCTGCCTCGTGACGCCCAACTGGCAATGCGCGTTGCCGGGGCATCCGTATCAGGGCGCGGACCCGCACGGCTTCATGAAGAAGGACGAGATCATCGACTATCTCGATGCGTTCATCGCCAAGGTGAATGCGCCGGTGCTCGAGGACGCGGCGGTCACGCGCGTCACGCGCGACGCGCAAGGACGCTTCGCCGTGACGAGCACGCGCGGCGCGTTCACGGCGGATCAGATCGTGGTCGCGTCGGGCGGCTATCACACGCCGATCGTGCCGCGCATGGCCGAGCGTCTGCCCGCTGACATCGTGCAGGTGCAGTCATCGGAATATCGCAACGCCGGTGCGCTGCCGCCCGGCGCGGTGCTCGTCGTCGGCTCGGGTCAGTCAGGCGCGCAGATCGCGGAAGATCTGCATCTGTCGGGACGCAAGGTTCATCTCGCGGTCGGCGAGGCGCCGCGTTGCGCGCGGTTTCATCGCGGTCGCGATGTCGTCGACTGGCTCGCGGACATGCGCTATTACGACATGCCCGTGACCGATCATCCGCTGCGCGAAGGCGTGCGCGACAACACCAATCATTACGTCACGGGCCGCGACGGCGGACGCGACATCGATCTGCGCCGCTTCGCGCTCGAAGGCATGGAACTGTTTGGCCGGCTCGAAGACTTCCGTGACGGCAAGCTGCGTTTCGCGACCAACCTGCGCGCGAATCTCGATGACGCCGACGATACCTATAACCGCATCAACGCGAGCATCGACGGTTTCATCGCGAAGCACGGCATCGACGCGCCTCCCGCCGCGCCTTATGTACCCATCTGGCAGCCGCAGGAAGAGCGCGCGGAGCTCGACCTGCAGGCGAGCGGGATCACATCGATCGTATGGTGCATAGGGTTCACGCCGGACTTCGCGTGGCTCGATGCGCCGGTGTTCAACGGACGCGGTTATCCATCGCATACGCGCGGCGTGACGGCGGTGAAGGGCCTCTATTTCGTCGGCTTGCCGTGGCTGCATACGTGGGGCTCGGGCCGCTTCTCCGGCGTGGCGCGCGATGCGCAATACATCGTCGATGCGGTGTGCGCCGAGCGGGCAAACGCGCCGGAGCGCGCGTCGATCGCGTGCGCGTAAAGGAAGCTCATGCCTCGTCACGACGATACGTATCGCGCCGGCATGCCGCAGCTCAATTGCGCGGGGCTCTCGGAGAACTGGCTGCTGAAAGAGTGCGGCGACCGGCATTGGGACGCGCTCGCACGCGAAACGGCGAGCGACTTCATCTCCGACGAAGGCGGCCGCGCGTATGCCGCGTTCACGTCGATCCGGCTGCGCGCCGAAGGCATGCACGATGTGCGCGAGAACGACGCGCTCTGCATACGCACCGAGCTTTCGCGTGTGGGTCCGGTGCGGCACTTCAGCGAGCATCGCGTAAGCGGCAAAGGCGGCACGATCGCCGCGTTGTCGATGATGTCCACCTTCGTGCGACGCACCGAAGCGCGCAACAATCGCTCGGTCGCGCGGGCGAGCTTTGCGAACCTCAAAGGCGAGATCGCGCCGATGAATCCGCTCATCGCCGACATGCAGGATAGGGCGCGCAAGCTGCGCCTGCGTGAAGCAGGAGCGAGCATCGACGGAATCGCTTTGCACGAGGCAGAATGCGCGCCGGTCGAGTTTATGCCGTGCCCGTACAGCGACTTCAACGGCGCCGACTTTCTGTACTTCGCGAGCTTTCAGGCGTTCGTCGATCGTGCGGAATGGCAAACGTGGCGTCTCGCGGACTTGCCCGCGCTGGTGTCGCGCGAGCTGCATTATCACGGCAACATCAACGTCGGCGAAGGGCTGCGGGCCACGTTTCGGCGCGCGTCGATCGACGATGCGCGCATCGCGCACTGGTGCGAGATCGAGCGCACGCGCGATGGCGTGAAGATCGCCGACGTGCTGACACACAAGACACGGAGACGCGCATGAACCGCGTGCCGCGCAAGCCGCTTTACACGGCGGCCGATCTGGAAGGTCTCGCGCATCTCGACTCGATGCCCGGCGCCGCGCCGTTCGTGCGCGGACCGTATCCGTCGATGTACACGACGAGACCGTGGACCCTGCGCCAGTACGCCGGTTACGCCGATGCCGCCGATTCGAACCTCGCGTTTCGCCGGGCGCTCGATCGCGGCGCGCAGGGCTTGTCCGTCGCGTTCGATCTGCCGACGCAACTCGGCTACGACTCGACCGACGATGAAGCGCGCGCCGATGTCGGTCTTGCGGGCGTGGCCATCGATACCGTCGACGACATCGCGCGTCTTTTCGAAGGCATCGCGCTCGAACGCGTCTCCGTGTCGATGACGATGAACGGCGCGGTGCTGCCCGTGCTCGCGGCGTACATCGTCGCGGCGGAGGAACGCGGCATCGCGATGGCGTCGCTCTCCGGCACCGTGCAGAACGACATCCTCAAGGAGTTCATGGTGCGCAACACCTGCGTGTTCCCGCCGGAACCGTCGATGCGAATCGTCGCGGATGTCGTGCAGTTTTTGAGCGAGCGGATGCCGCGCTTCAAGGCGCTGTCCGTTTCGGGTTATCACTTTCAGGAAGCGGGCGCGGATGCATCGCTGGAGCTGGGGCTGACGTTCGCCAACGCCCGCGCGTATGTGCGTGCGCTGCGCGCGCGCGGCCTGAACGCGGATGCCGTCTGCGAGCAACTGAGCTTTTTCTTCGGCGTCGGCGCGGACTTCTTTGCGGAGATCGCGAAGCTGCGCGCGGCGCGGCTCATCTGGTCGGGCATGGCCGAGGAAGAGGGCGCGACGTCGGCGAAGAGTCGCGCGCTGCGGATGCATTGCCAGACGTCGGGCTGGTCGCTCGGCGCGACGCGCACGCAAAACAATATCGTTCGCACGACCGTCGAAGCGATGGCGGCAGTGTTCGGCGGCACGCAATCGCTGCACACGAATGCACATGACGAAGCGCTTGCGTTGCCATCGGCATCCGCTGCGCAGCTCGCACGCGACACGCAATTGATTCTTCAGCACGAGATGGGGCTGTGCGAGGTCGTCGATCCGTGGGCGGGCTCGTACATGATGGAATCGCTGACGGCGAGCGTCGCTGCGCAAGCGCGCGAGATCGTCGACGAAATCGAGGCGCGCGGCGGTGCGCTCGAAGCAATTCGCACGGGCTGGGTTCATCGGCGGATTCAGGAGCGTGCGGCGGCGACGCAGGCGCGCATCGATTCGGGAACGCAGACGATCGTCGGCGCGAACGCGTTTATTGCCGACCATGCCGACGACGATGCGCCCGCCTGTCTCGCGATCGATGGCGAACGCGTGCGCGTGCAGCAGTCGCACAGAATCGCCGACGTGCTGCGTCGGCGCGACGAATCTCGCGTGCGTGCCGCGCTCGCCGCATTGACGCGCGCCGCACGCGACGATGCCGGCAATCTGCTCGCGCTGACGATCGATTGCATGCGCGCCCGCGCGACCGTGGGTGAATGCACGCGCGCGCTCGAAGCCGTGTGGCCGCGTCATGATCCGGCATCGGCGAATACGACACGCGTGTACGGTGAATGTCGCCGTGACGACGACGCATGGCACACGGCGTGCGCTCGCGTCGCGCAACTCGGCGAAACGCTCGGCCGAAAGCCACGCATGTTGATCACGAAACTGGGACTCGACGGACACGATCGCGGCGCGAATGTCGTGGCGTGCGCGCTGGAAGATGCAGGCTTCGATGTGACGGCTACCGGATTGTTTGCATCGCCGGCGCAGGCCGCGAAGCTCGCTGCGCAACGGCCGTACGATGTCATCGGCGTCTCGTCGCTTGCCGGTGCGCACGGCACGCTCGTGCCTCGATTGCTGCGCGAGCTTGCGGAGCGCGACGTGCACACGCCGCTCGTCGTCGGCGGAATCGTGCCCGACGAAGACGCCTTCTTGCTGCGAAAGAAAGGCGTCGCCGACATATTCAATCCAGGTTCGACGATGCACGAGATCGTCGAACGGCTGGTGAAGTTGATCTGCCCGGACGCGCGATCCGAATCGCGCCTGGTCAATTCGCAGGCCGACTTCAGATGACGTCGCTCAGCGACTTGATCCATCCGGCGATGACCACGATCCCGAGCATGGCGACGACCGTTTTGCGAACCATCGACAAGCGGTCATGTCCGTCCGAAGACCTGCGCAATGTGCCGGCGAGCGCGCCGATCATCGAAGCGGGAAGGGCGGCCAGCGACGCCACGCCGAGGTACAGCAGCACCGACGTCATGCTCGACTCGAACGTCGATTGCGCGTTGAGGTCGATGGTCACGAGGCCGCCCACGCTCATCACCGCGCCCGCGATCGATCCGGCGCACAAGCCGTAGAGCGCGTTGAACGCGCCCCGACGCGACGCCGCGATCAGCGCCGCGAGCGCCGCCGTCAGCGCGATCGGCATGACGATCGCGAAGCCGCTTTCGCCCGCGCGTTGCGCGACGTGCAGCAGCGCGGAGAACGTCGCGTAGATCGTGCTTTCGGCATCGTGCGGAAGGAAGCGGCGAAACCGCAACAGTTCGATCCAGAGACAGAAGACGAGCCCGGCGATGATGCCCGTCGACAGCGCGCGGCCCGGTCTGAACTCGGGAAGACGCAAGCGGAATGCGTCGTCGAGAAAGACCCACGACGACGGCGCGAGCTCGCGGCGCGCGCGGCCGAACCATCGCGATGCCCACGGAAAAAGCCACGACCCGAACGCCGCGATGACCACGGGCGGCGCGGCCATCACGAGCGACGTATAGAACGTCTGATGCGGCCTGAGCGTCACGATCGACATCGACGCGAACGTGCCCCACGCGAACATCCCCGCGACGCCCGCGATGGAAACCGCGCTCGTCAGCCTGAGCGCGAAAAGCGGCGAGCGGCTTCTCACGGCGACGCCAGTCCACGCGGCGGCCGAGCGCGCGATCCAGTCGCAGATCATCCAGCATCCGATGGCCGCGAGCACGAGCGCGACCGCGTGGACTTCGAGCACCGTCGTCAGCGTGTCGGCGGTCATGCGCGGCTGGGCCGGGCCGCCCCAAAGCAGCCCCGCGCCGAGGAGCATCTGATTGACGAAGTAGCCGAGCGCGAACACGGCGCCCGCCGCCGCCGTGCCCTTCACCGGATCGCGGCCGTTCAGCACCGCTGCATAGGCGCCGCGCCAGACGCCCGTCGTGAGCGCGCCGATCGCGAAGATCATCACGGCGAGCGGCACCACCGCCGACGCGATGATCGTCACGCGCAAGACCGCCGCTTGCGCTTCGCCGGGCACGAGGCCGAGCACGAGACCGTTCATCGTTTCGATGACGACGCCCGCGCCGAAGCCGATGCCGAGCGCATCCCACTTGCCGAGGCGAAAGAGCGGCGTGGTGTCGGCGAGCACGGCGCGACGCGCATCGCCGCGCGGATGCAGGCTCAGGAACGTGCGCGCGCGCTTGTTGCTGTCGTCGCGCATCCGCGCGAGCACACGATCGACGTGAACGGGCGAGCCGTCCCATTGCGACGCTTGCACGTCCGCGTAAAACTCCCTCACGCGCAGCACCGACGCGCCCGACAGCAGCACGAGCGCGCTCCACAGCCCGGTCTTTGCGAGCAGCCAGGCGGTGTCGCGCAGCGCGTGCCCGGCAAACAGAGTGACGCCGAGCAAGGGCACGACGCTCACGATGACGAACGCGAAACACGCGGCAATCGTCATGAACGTCTTGTCGATGTCGCGGTTACGGATGTGCGCCAGTTCATGCAGGACGATCGCGCGGAAGGCGGCGCGATCCGCGTAGAAATAATTGGCGACGAACGCGCCGGAGAGCGCAACGTAATAGTCGCGGCGACGCCCGAACGTGACCGGCAGGCCGGTCGCGAGCGGATTCCAGACGAACGCGGGCGGCGGATTCAACTGCGCTTCGCCGCAAAGGGCGATGAGGGCATCGAAAAGACCGGGCGGATCGTCCTTTGCGATCGGCACGAGCCGCTGCGACTTCAGCTTCCACGCGGGAAAGCGCCAGTAGAAGACGCTGGCGAGCGCGAGCGTCGCGACGATTCCCGCGCCTTTCCACGCCATTTGCGGCCGCAGAAGCGCCATGCAATGCGCGAATTGCGGTGCGAACTGCACACGCATTTCCGAAGCGGACAGCACGTCCCGAGTCAGTAATCGCGGATCGAAAACGCCCGCGAACATATCCGACGCGCACGCGACGAGCTTTTCCGTCGCCTCGACGTGCAGGCTTTCCCAGAAATGCCCATAGAACTGGATGCTGACGCACACGATAAGCACGATCAGCAGATCGAACCTCAGCGCGATGTCGGACGGAAACGGCAACGGATTGAGCCGCGGCCTGCCCGTGTTCGTCGTGACGGATTGCAGCACGATTCGCTCACTTCTTCGGCAGGGCCAGTTGCGCGACGACGGCATCGGCGAGGTGCGCGGCTTGTGCGCGATCGAGACGCAGGCGCGAGCCGGCCGCGATCACATGGCGATGGACTTCGCCCAACTGTTCGGGGCTCAGGATCGCGACGGCTTCGGGTTCTTCGCCCCGGAACATCTTCCGCACGCGCGCGGACACTTCTTCGCCGATGGCCGTTTCCGCCGCCTTGAGCGCGATGCCGCCGAGGATCGGCATGATCTCCGACACGACCTGAAGCACGAGCGGCGTGAAGAGGATCGAGAACGATTCGGCGCCGAAGCCGAGCGCGGCATCGCGATTTTTCGATGCCCTCATCGCGGCGTCCGGATCGGCAAACCACGCCGCGCTCGCCGCCGCGAAAAGCGGCAGCTCGTTCGGCGCGAGCTGCATCAGGACATTGCGGGACAAGTCCCGGATCAGATCGTGTTCGGCGGTCGAGTCCATGTGTTGTCTGAACGCGTGGCTGCGTCTTCGCGTGTGGAAGAAAAGTGTTCGTCGTTAAGGACGAAGCAGCGCATCCGGTTCTGAACCGTTGCGGTCAACACTTCTGAACAAAATGTGCGCTACCGCACGTTTCGCCGCCTTTCAGTTTGTTTTTACGATTGAAGCCCGTTCGCTGATAACACGACTAGCGCGACTGACGCGGCTCGAAACAGGGCATGTTTTCGCTTCACTGGTGCTCGGTGAAAGCACGCGTCACTTCACAAACGTTTGCTTCGTAAAAGCTCAATCGTCAGACAAACAGGCGCGAACCTTGCATTGATCGGGATACAAAACCGACCCTACGAAGAAGCCACATGTCCAATCCGCAAGCGATCGTCGATCTGACACATGAAGTCAAACGCCTCGCCTCGGGCAAGATCAGCGACATCAACGATATCAACCGCGAGACCACCTTCCTGGCACTGAACGCGCTGATCGAAGCTGCCCGCGCCGGCGATGCGGGCAAGGGCTTCGCTGTCGTCGCCAAGCAGGTGAAGCATGTATCGACACGCATCTCCGACATCACGGCCGGCCTCAACAAAGAGCTTGCCGGATCGCTTGCGACGCTCACGGAACTCGGCGACAGCATGATCGAGCGGATGCGATCGCTCGACGGTCAGCGGTACACGGACCTTGCGTTGAACATGATCGACATCATCGACCGCAACCTGTACGAGCGCTCCTGCGACGTGCGCTGGTGGGCGACGGACTCGGCATTGGTCGGATGTCTCGCCGATGAGCGCGCGGCGGCGCGCGATCATGCCTGCAGCCGCCTCAAGGTCATCCTGGATAGCTACACGGTTTATCGGGATCTCTGGGTCGTCGATGCGAACGGCGTGGTCGTGGCGAACGGACGTCACTCGACTTACGCGGTGCGCGGGCAGAACGTGGCGGGCGCGGAGTGGTACAAGGCCGCAATGAAGACGGCGTCGGGCGCGCAGTACGTGGCCTCGGATGTCGAGACAGTCGCGCCGCTCGACAACGCACAGGTCGCGACGTATTCGACGGCGATTCGCGAGGGCGGCGCGCCGGATGGTCGCGTGCTCGGAGCGCTCATCATCTTCTTCGACTGGGCGCCTCAAGCCGAGACCGTCGTCAAAGGCGTTCGCCTGAGCAACGAAGAGTGGGCGCGCTCGCGCTGTCTGATCCTGGATTCGTCGTTTCGGGTGATCGCCGCGTCGGACGGCAAGGGCATCCTCAACGAGCGCTTTCGCTTGCAGACGGGCGGCAAGGAATCGGGCTTCTACCGCGATGCCGGCGGTGCAGTCGTATCGTTTGCAGCGACGCCCGGTTACGAGACCTATCGCGGTCTGGGCTGGTACGGCGTCATCTGCCAGATGCCGGCATGAGACATCGGCGGCCGCTCAACGGCGCGGACTTCGCTTCTTGCGCTCGCGAAGTTCGCTGCCTGTATCGACCGGCGTGAAGGGCGCCTGAAACCGGCTGACCAGGAAATCGATGAACGCGCGCGCGCGAGCAGTCTGATTCTTCTGCCGCGGATAGTAGACGAAGAGATCGGCCGAGGGCAGCACGGTGTTCGGCATCACGAGATTGAGCCTTCCGCTTTGCACGTACTTCGCGAGATCCCATTCCGAGCGGATCAGAATGCCGTGTCCGTCGAGCGCCCAGCGAAGCACGATATCGCCGTCATTGCTCGACAGCGCGCCCTTGACCTTGATCGCCTCGATGTGGTCATTGACGATATAGCGCCACACGCCGTAGGCATCGTCGTTCTGTCGATGAATGATGCAGCGATGCCGAGCCAGTTCTTCGACGCGCTCCGGCGTGCCGTATTTCTCGAGATATTTCGGCGACGCGCATAAGAACCGCCGGTTGCTCATGATTCGCCGCGCACTGAGCCGGCTGTCCGGAAGATCGCCGAAGCGTATCGCCAGATCGAACGCGCCTTCGATCAGATCGACAGGACGGTCCGTTACTTCGAACTGGACTTCGACGCCCGGATAGCGCTTCGCGAATTCCGAAACGATCGGGGCGATGGTCGTCCGGCCGAATCCGAGCGTTGCATTGATGCGCAACGGGCCTTGCGGATCGCGGCTCGCGACCGATAACGCCTCTTCCATCTCACGCACCTGTCCGACGATGTGAGTCGCGTAGCGCAGATACGTTTCCCCTTCAGGCGTGAGGCTGACGCTGCGGGTCGTCCGGTTGACGAGGCGCACGCCGAGCCTTTGCTCGATGACGCCAAGCCGCTTGGTCGCGGCGGGCGGAGACAGATCGAGCGCACGCGCCGCCCCCGACAAACTCCTGAGCTTCGCAAGCAGGATAAAGAACTCGAAGTCGGTCGCGGTCTGCGTTTCGGTATTCACCGGATGTGAATAATGATGTGAACGGAAGTGCAGTTTAGCAGCGTTCGTCGCGGGTAAGCTACGTTCCACGTTGCAGCCGCCGGGTTGCAATACCTGCCAAGACCCTGGAGACATTGCCGTGAGAATCGTCGAAATCCGCGAGAAGACCGTACCGATCAGCTCACCCATCCGTAACGCCTACATCGACTTCAGCAAGATGACGTTGAGCGTGGTTGCCGTCATCACCGATGTCATGCGCGATGGCGAGCCGGTCGTCGGCTACGGCTTCAACTCGAACGGCCGCTACGGCCAGGGCACGCTGATGCGCGAGCGCTTCATTCCGCGCATCCTCGAAGCCGATCCCGCTTCGCTCATGAACGACGCAGGCGACAATCTCGACCCGCACAAGATCTGGGCGACGATGTTCACGAACGAGAAGCCGGGCGGTCATGGCGAACGCTCGGTCGCCATCGGCACGATCGACATGGCGATCTGGGACGCGGTCGCGAAAATCGAGGGCAAGCCGCTATTTCAACTGCTCGCCGACCGCTATGGCGACGGTGAGCCGGACCGCAGGATTTTCGTGTACGCGGCGGGCGGTTACTACTATCCGGGCCAAGATCACGAAAAGCTCAAGGACGAGATGCGCAGCTACATCGATCGGGGTTATACGGTCGTGAAGAAGAAGATCGGCGGAGCATCGCTCGATGAAGACCTGCGCCGTATCGACTCCATCCTGAGCGTGCTGCAGGACGGCCAAAAGCTCGCAGTCGATGCAAACGGCCGCTCCGACCTCGACACGGCCATTCGCTATGCGAAGGCGCTCTCGCAATACGACCTCTTCTGGTACGAAGAGCCGGGCGACCCGCTCGACTTCGGACTGCAAGCCACGCTGCGCAACTACTATGCCAATCCGATGGCCACGGGCGAAGACCTGTTCTCGATGCAGGACGCTCGCAATCTCATCCGTTACGGCGGCATGCGTGCCGACCGCGACTGGCTTCAGTTCGACTGCGCGCTGAGTTACGGTCTCGTCGAATATCTGCGCACGCTCGACATGCTGCGCGAGCACGGCTGGTCTCCGAGCCGATGCATCCCGCACGGCGGCCATCAGATGTCGCTGAACATCGCGGCGGGCTTGGGTCTCGGCGGCAACGAGTCGTATCCGGACCTGTTCCAGCCATACGGCGGCTTCCCCGACGGCGTCAAGGTCGAGAACGGCTACATCACGATGCCGGACCTGCCGGGCATCGGCTTCGAAGGCAAGTCCGATCTCATCGTCGAGATGAAGAAGCTGCTTACCTGAGCGGCAATGCGCTGCGCGCGCCGTCTACCGACTCAGCCTTCTTCCTGACCGACTGCCTTCGACACTTCCGCGGGCGTCTGAAACTGCTGATCCGGCAACGCATCGAGCGCGGACATCACGTCTTCGCTTGCGCCGTTGCTGCGCGCGGTTTCGACGAGCGTCTGCTTGTCGGCGGGATAGTCGACGCCCTTCAAGGCTTTCTGCATGTCGATGAACACGCTGTTGGAACCGCCGGAGGATGAGTTGCTTGCCATGATTCGCTCCCTTGATCGATGAATCATGGGCTTCGACAGCAGCCGTTGTGCCTGTCCAGCGCGGGGCACGGCATCGCAATTGCTGACATATGCCGCGAATCGACCATTTACTCAGGAGGCTTCCATGAAGGCACATTCGGCTCTCGTTACACTCGTCGCGGCAGGTTTCATCGGCGCGGCGCCTATCACCGTGCTGGCACAGACGCAGGCAGCGAGCACCACCCAGGCCAACGACCTGCCGGCGGTGGACAAGGCTTTCGTACAGGCCGCCAGCGAATCGAGCTCGACCGAGATCGACACGGCCAAGCTGGCGACCAGCCAGTCGCAGGACAAGGACGTGAAAAGCTTCGCGCATCACATGATGATCGATCATACGAAGCTGACGATGCAGCTGAAGATGGCGGCGCCGCATGGCGTCGAAGTGCCGAAGGACAATTCGGACACGACGGTTATCGATGCGCTCAAGCCGCTCAAGGGCAAGGAATTCGACACCATGTACATTCAGAAGGTCGGCGTCGAAGGGCATCAGAAGGCCGTCGCCGCTTTCCAGAAGGAAGCGCAGGAAGGCCAGAACGCAGACCTCAAGAAGGCGGCGCAGAAGGCGCTGCCGACCATCCAGAAGCACCTGAAGATGGCGCAGGATCTCGCCGCGAAGAAGGGCGTGCAATAAGCCCGGCTGACGGTTTCGGAGCACCGAAGCCGAAGCGATGGACGAAGCCCCGCGCGGAACCACGCGGGGCTGCTTTTTCTTGCGGGCTCGCTGGCGCGTCTACGAGGCAGCGCGGGTTCGCCGGATTCATCAGACCGAACGGGTAACGCATGTCAGATACACGAACCGGATCCCTGCTCTCGCGCTGCGCGATAGCCGGCGGCGCGGCTGTCGCGTCGATCGGTCTTGCCGCATGGACGGCCATGCGAGCGCGGCGCGCGGAACGCGACTTTCCGCCCACGGGCCAATTCATCGATGTCGATGGCGTGCGCCTCCACTATCTCGACGAAGGAGAAGGCCCGGTCGTCGTCCTGCTGCATGGCAATCTGGTCGCGTCGCAAGACTTCGTGGCGAGCGGATTGTTCGAGCGGCTCGCCCGGCGTCACCGCGTAATCGCCTTCGATCGTCCCGGCTTCGGGCACAGCGAGCGGCCGCGCGAGCGCATCTGGACGCCGCAGGCCCAGGCCACGTCGATCCAGCTTGCGCTTAAAAGGCTGGGACTGACGCAAGCGGTGGTCGTCGGTCATTCGCTCGGCAGTCTCGTCGCAGCGGCGATGGCGCTCGAACCACGTCTGGACATTCGCGGACTCACGCTGATCTCGGGTTACTACTATCCCACTGCGCGCGCGGACGTTGCGATCAGCGCGCCCGCGGCCATGCCGATCGTCGGCGATGTGCTGCGCTACACCGTGTCGCCGATCGTCGCTCGCATGATGTACGGCCGCACGGTGCAGGCCATGTTCGCGCCGCGCGCCGTACCCGATGCCTTTCACGGCCATGTACCGCGCGAACTGGTCTTGCGCCCGTCGCAGATGCGCGCGACGGCAGAGGACGCCGCTTGCATGATTCCGGCCGCGGCATCGATGTCCGGGCGATACGGCGAGATCGACGTGCCGGTTCGCATTTTTGCCGGCAGCGACGACGCAATCGTCGATACGGACTCGCAGTCGGGCCGTCTTTACAAGGACATCGCACAAAGCGCGCTTTCGATCATGCCGGGCCTCGGGCACATGGTGCATTACGACGACGCGGGCCGCATCGGCGACGCCATCGAGACGATGGCGCTCGAATAGCCGCGACTGCGCATCCAGAACCGTTAGGCAAGCTGATCAAGATTGCACGGCACGCGAATTGCGCGGAAAGAAGCGGGCGCCGGTCGAGCCGGCGCGTCCCATCAACCCGATCCCGAACCGGAGGCATCATGGCATCGAAAACGTTGCAGGACCTTTTCATTCATGCACTTTCCGACGTGTACAGCGCCGAGAAGCAACTGACGAGAGCGCTGCCGAAGCTCGCACGGGCGACGACCAACGCGCAACTGAAGCAGGCGTTCGAGACGCATCTGGAGGAAACGAACGGGCAGATCGAGCGCATCGATCAGGTGGTCGAACTCTTCGGCGTCAAGTTGAAGCGCATCAAATGTGCGGCGATGGAAGGTCTCGTCGAGGAAGCGCAGGACGAAATCGAAACCTTCGAGCAGGGCCCGATTCGCGACGCCGCGTTGATCGCCGCCGCGCAAAAGGTCGAGCACTACGAGATCGCGACCTACGGCACGCTGGCGACGCTCGCGAAGCAACTCGGCAACGAGGACGCGATGAAACTTTTGCTCGATACCTTGCAGGAAGAGAAGGCCACGGACGAGAAACTGACCCAGCTCGCGAAGACGCAACTCGCCGAGGAAGTGCAGCAGAAGGGCTGAAATTCGTTCACTCTGGAGATGAAGATGGCAGGCGACAATTCATACAAGCCGGGCGAGATCGTGAAGGTCTCGGGTATCTACTCGGTGGTCCACGATGACGGCAAGGACACGTTCGAAGTGACCTGCGTGGAAGGCGAGCACTTTCCGCCCACCCGGAGCGGAAAAGGCGCGCACTTCGAGCTCAAGTACGGCGCCACGCATGCTCACAAGCATGGAAATCTCAAAGGAACGGAAGCCCGGTCCTGATCGACGCCTTGCCGTAAGCGCGACATCGACGCACGCCGACAGGGTTCGGCGTGCGTCGTTTTCTTTGCGGCTGTCACACGACATGCCGGGCTCCCGCAGTGGCATATGAACTGCTAACAGCATCGCAACAGACCAGAACCTTTCGGAAGGCCGAATCATGGACATTCCCCGTCAGGCCGTGTCATTCCTCACCTCGCGCGGACTCATGCTCGCGACAGCCGAATCGTGTACCGGCGGATTCATCGCCTCGCTGGTGTCGTCGGTGCCCGGCAGCGGAAGCTGTCTCGACGTGGGCTTCGTCACGTACTCGCCGACTGGCAAGGCCGGCTTCCTCGGCGTGCGCGAGGACACCATGCAGCAGCATGGGCTGACGAGCGAAGCCGTCGCGCGCGAGATGTCGGAGGGCGCGCTGCGGCAGGAAGCATGTTGCGCGCAGATCGCGGTATCGAATACGGGCGTCGCCGATGCGGTGCCCGACGGACCGCCATCGGGTACGCAGTGCTTCGCGTGGTCGTATCGTGCGCGCGATGGCACCATCGTCACCTTCAGCGAGACGAAGAAATTCGAAGGCGAACGCAACGATGTCCGGCGCGAAGCGGCGCTTTATGCGCTATCGCGCATCGAACACTACTTCGATCAGCAGCACGCACAGCGAGTCAGGGAGAAACGATGAACGAGCACGCTACCGATTGGCGCAGCTGGCAGGCAGCCGTGATTCGCGAACTAGGTGTCGCGAGCGGTTTCGACGTCGAAGCCGAGCGCGAGCGGCGCATCGACTTTCTTTGCGGCTATCTCTCATCGCAGGGACTTCGCACTTACGTACTGGGGATCAGCGGCGGCGTGGATTCGTCGACGGCGGGGCGCCTCGCGCAACTGAGCGTCGAACGTCTTCGCGCGAGCGGTTATGACGCGCACTTCGTCGCGCTGAGACTGCCCTATGGCACGCAGCGCGATGAGGAAGACGCCCGGCTCGCGCTCGATTTCATACGTCCGGACGAAACGCTGACCGTCAACGTCAAGGGCCCATCCGACGCCATGCTCGCGGCGCTCAAAGAGGGTGGCGCGCAGTACACGGACGACTTCCAGGAAGACTTCGTGCTCGGCAACATCAAGGCGCGCGAGCGCATGATCGCGCAGTACGCCGTTGCGGGCGCGCGGGTGGGCGTCGTCATCGGCACCGATCACGCGGCCGAATCGCTGATGGGATTCTTCACGAAGTTCGGCGACGGCGGCGCGGACGTGCTGCCCTTGTCGGGTCTGAACAAGCGCCGTGTGCGTGCGCTTGCGCGTTCGATGGGCGCGGTGGATCGCCTCGTGATGAAAGTGCCGACAGCCGATCTCGAATCGCTTACGCCGCAACGCCCCGACGAGGATAGCTATGGCGTGAGCTATGAAGACATCGACAACTTTCTGGAGGGCAAGGAAGTCAGCGAAGAAGTGCTGCTGACCATTCGCCGCTTCTATACGGCGACGCGCCACAAGCGCGCGCTGCCGGTCGAAGTGCCGCGCGAAGACCGCTCTGCTTGAGGCATGGCGTGCGTGTTCATCACCTCAACTGCATATCGAGTTGTCCGCTCGGCGGCAAGATCTTCGATGGCCGCACGCCCGGCCTTCTGCGCCGGGGCGAACTGACGTGCCATTGCCTGCTCGTCGAAACGGGCGAAGGGCTCGTTCTGATCGATACAGGCTTCGGATTGCGCGATGTCGCCGATCCGCGCAGCCGCCTGTCGGCGTTCTTCCTGCTGATGCTCAAGCCGGACTTTCGCGAGGAGATGACCGCGCTACGCCAGATCGAACGGCTGGGCTTTTCGGCCAGCGACGTGCGGCATATCGTGCTCAGTCATCTCGACTTCGATCATGCGGGCGGCCTCGATGATTTCCCGCACGCGAAGGTGCATATGCTGCGCATCGAGCGCGACTATGCGGTGCGTCAGCAGACGTGGCTCGATCGGCAGCGCTTCAGACCTCAACAATGGTCGACGCAGCCGAACTGGCAACTTCACGACGCCACCGCCGGCGACCGCTGGCATGGCTTCGAATGCGTGCGGCCGCTCTCGGATTCGTTGGACGATATCGCACTCGTGCCGCTCAGAGGACACACCTTCGGTCATGCGGGCATCGCGGTACGCAAGGAAAACGGTTGGCTGCTGCTGGCGGCCGACGCGTATTTCTTTCATACGGAGATGGATCTCGAACATCCGCGCTGTACACCGGGACTGGCGTTCTATCAATGGATGATGGAAAAGGACCGCGCGGCGCGGCTAAGGAATCAGGCGAGGCTGCGTGAGCTGTGCGCCAGCGTCGATTCGCGCGGCAAGCTCGACGTGTTTTGCAGCCACGACCCGATCGAATTCGAGCGCATGGCCGGACGATCGGCGGGCATTCCGGCCGACGCTTTCATACGGCCCGCGCGCTCGTGGGCGTAACGCGGCATGTCGCATGCTCTCCCGGTTTGGTCCAACCATAACCGGCGAGATCATCATGCGAGTACAGCTCAAACCACTCAGCGAACAAGTGATCGTCATCACGGGGGCGACGAGCGGTATCGGTCTCGTCACCGCGAGAATGGCGGCGAAGCGCGGCGCGCGCCTCATGCTCGTGGCGCGCGACGAAGCGGCGCTCAAGGCGCTGTCGGACGAGTTATCGCACGGTGACACCCAGCGAGCGGCTTACGCCGTTGCGGACGTGGGCGACGCGGCACAGTTGCAGGCCGCAGCCGATGCGGCCATCGCGCGATTCGGGCGCTTCGATACATGGATCAACAATGCGGGCGTATCGCTCTATGGCCGATGTACCGACGTCCCGCTCGAAGACCAGCGCAAGCTCTTCGATACGAATTTCTGGGGCATCGTGAACGGCTCGCTCAGTGCGTTGAAGCATCTGCGCGAGCATGGCGGCGCTTTGATCAATCTCGGCAGTGAACTGTCGGATGTCGCCATTCCGCTGCAAGGGGCATATGTCGCGTCGAAACATGCGGTGAAGGGCTATACCGATGCGTTGCGCATCGAGCTGGAAAACGATCGTGCGCCGGTGTCCGTCACGCTCATCAAGCCTGCGGGAATCGACACGCTCTTCGTCGAGCACGCGCGAAACTATCTCACGCACGAGCCGAAGCTGCCGCAACCGGTTTATGCGCCCGAGGTGGTCGCTAAAGCGATATTGCATTGCGCCGAGGTGCCCGAGCGCGATGTCCATGTCGGTGGGGCGTCGCGCGCGATGGCGTCGTTCGGCCAGCGCGCACCGCGACTGTATGACAGGCTGGTCAGTCTCGTCGGCGTGAAGGCGCAACTCACGCGGCAGCCTCATGGCGAAGGCGACGCGTTGTATGAAGGGGCGGGCAGTCTGCGCGAACGGTCGGGCCGCAACGGCAAGGTGCGCGAGCGAAGCCTTTACACCGATGCGCGCATCGATCCGCCCGGCATGCGCGGCGTGGCGATGGGCGTCGCCGCCTTGCTGCTGCTCGACGCCGGCCGCCGCTATCTTCGGGCGACGCGCAAACCGAGGTTCGAGTAAGCGCGTCGTCGAGTCATCTTCGAGATCAGCGAGAGGACGGCGATGCGCCGGCGGGCTCGCCTCCCGGCAATTCGTTGCCGCCCATGCCAGGCTCGGTCGCCAGTTGCTGCTGCGCGATGATCCAGAACTCGTCCGAGCGGCCTTCAGGGCCGCCCGCTTCTTCCCAAAGCCGATAAGCGAGTGCCCGAATCTGTTCTTCGCTAGCCGGGACGTCCATGATGCTTTCCTCCTTTTCAGCGAACGAGCGATGCTCAGCGCGCGGCGAGCATGCCCACGACCACGCCGACCAGCGCGGCCATCGTGATCGCCTTCCACGGATTCTCGTGCACGAAGTCGTCGGTCGTATCGGCGGCGGCGCGGTACTTTCGGGTCATCGCGTCTTGCATGTCGGCGAACCGGGCCTTCGCATCGGAGCGCAGATTGCTCGTCGACGTTGCATCGTTGCCTGCATCCCATGACTTCGATGCTTCGCGAAAGCTGCTGTGGTCTCCATTCGAGGATGTCATGTTGTCGCTCGTCGGGAATTCATAGGCGCTGTCGGCTCTTTCGGTCTTGATAGCGTTGACGGGTTCGAGCGCGCGGTCGTTGTCAGCCATGCTTGCCTCCACTGGAAATCGTTTGAATGCGATGAAGTCGCGGTGCGCGTCGAGAGACGCGCATGTGCGTGGCGCAATCGGCGTGCCGTCCTGACGAAACGAAAGTCCCGCGTGTATGGCATACCCGTTGCTCCATGATTCGCCGACTTTCATCGCTAATGGAGCGTACAAATGTTTCCCGTTCTGATGCAGCCTTTCTTCTCCGTCGCGCGCACGAATCTCGAGACGGGCTTGCGCGCCGCTTCCAGTTTTGCGGTCGGTTTCCGGCAACTCGGAGAACTGAACGAAAAGACGATGCAATCCGCGCTCGCCGATGTGCGCGTTCAGTGGGGCGCGCCGCAGGCCAGCGAAGCGCAGCCTGCATTGCCGGTCGCGTTCCTGTCGTACGCAAGCGATCTGCTGTCGATCATCGCCGCGACAGCCGCCGATGTCATCGATGCAATAGGCGCCACGTCATCGCAGCCGGACCCGGGCGCGCCGAAACTCGTGCTCGCGGAATCGATCGAGCCGCCGGCATCGGTGAGCGCATCGGGCGAGACCGCAATCGTCGACGCGACCGGCGCGGTCGTGGCCCACGTCCCCAAGTAAAGCAAACGACAGGCACGACGACTGCTGCGTTGCCGGCAACGCATCCTTTTTCCATCGAATGAACACATCCTCCTCGCCGCCGCCCGCGCGGCATCGTTCGCCTTCGTCCGTGCCGAAGTGGATCACGATCGTCTTTCTCGTTCTGTCGGGGCTTTACATGGCCATCGGCGGCGGATGGCTGATCGCGGTGGGCGGCTCGCCATACTACGTGGTCGCCGGCGTGGCGATGCTCGTGATCGCGTGGCTCGTCTGGCGCGCCAACGGCCTCGCGCTGTGGCTCTACGCGGCGCTGTTGCTCGGCACGCTGATATGGGCGATCGTCGAGTCGGGCTTCGACTTCTGGGCGCTCGCGCCGCGTCTCGATGTGCTTGTCATCGTCGGCATATGGATGGTGCTGCCGTTCGTGCTGCGCATCTTTACGTGGCCCCGGCAGTCCGGCGCACTCGCGCTCGGTGCGACCATCGTGCTGTCGGGCATCGCGCTCGCATATGCGGTGTTCAACGATCCGCAGGAGCTGGACGGCACGGTGCGCGCGGCGCCGTCGGCTGCCGCCACTGCGCCCGCGCAGCAAGATGGCGACTGGCGCGCTTACGGCAATACGCAGACCGGCACGCGCTATTCGCAACTCGCGCAGATCAACGCGGGCAACGCGCACGAACTGAAGGAAGCCTGGCGCTTTCGCACGGGCGACATGAAAGGCCCGAACGATCCGGTCGAGATCACCGATGAAGTGACGCCGCTCGCCATCGACGGCACGCTCTTCTTCTGCACGCCGCATCAGAATGCGATCGCGCTCGATGGCGCCACGGGCAAGGAGAAATGGCGCTTCGATCCGAAGCTCAAGCCCGATCCGAGTTTTCAGCACGTGACTTGCCGCGGCGTGTCGTACTACGAGACGCCCGCCGCCGAGCAGGCGCGCGCCGCCGGCAACACGACGAATCTGCCGATGTGCGCGCGCCGCATCGTGTTGCCCGTCAACGATGGGCGTCTCTTCGAACTCGACGCCGCGAGCGGGAAGCCGTGCCCCGAGTTCGCGACGAACGGCGTGCTCGATCTTCAGCATCTGCAGCCGGTCAAGACGCCCGGCCAGTACGAGCCGACGTCGCCGCCGATCGTCACGTCGAAAGTGATCGTCGTCGCGGGCGCGGTCACGGACAACTACGGCACGCGCGAGCCGTCGGGCGTGATCCGCGGCTTCGACGTGAACACCGGCAAGCTGCTGTGGGCCTTCGATCCCGGCGCGCACGACCCGAACGCGATCCCCGACGATCAACATAGCTACACGCAGAACTCGCCGAACTCGTGGGCGCCCGCTGCCTACGATGCGAAGCTCGATCTCGTCTATCTGCCGATGGGCGTGACGACCCCCGATATATGGGGCGGCAACCGCACGCCCGATCAGGAGCGCTATGCGAGCGGGCTGCTCGCGCTCAACGCATCGACGGGCAAGCTCGCGTGGTTCTATCAGACCGTGCATCACGATCTCTGGGACATGGACCTGCCCGCGCAGCCGACCATCGCGGATATCAGGGATCAGAGCGGCAACATCGTTCCGGCGATCTACGCACCGGCTAAGACCGGCAACATCTTCGTGCTCGACCGTCGCACCGGCAAGCCGATCGTGCCCGCGCCCGAGCAGCCGGTCCCGCAAGGCGCGGCGAAGGGCGATCGCCTCTCGCCGACGCAACCGTTCTCGCAGCTCACTTTCCGGCCCGCAAAGAACCTGACCGACGCGGACATGTGGGGCGCGACGATGTACGACCAGCTCATGTGCCGCGTGATCTTTCATCGGCTGAAGTACGAAGGGCCGTTCACGCCGCCGTCCGAGCAGGGCACGCTCGTGTTCCCCGGCAATCTCGGCATGTTCGAATGGGGCGGGCTCGCCGTCGATACGGACCGACGCATCGCAATCGCCAATCCGATCGCGCTGCCGTTCGTCTCGAAGCTCGTGCCGCGCGGCCCCGGCAATCCGATCGATCCGCCGCAAGCGGGCCAGGCGGGCACCGGCACCGAAGTCGGCATTCAGCCGCAATACGGCGTGCCGTATGGCGTGGAGCTGAATCCTTTCCTGTCTCCGCTGCGTCTGCCTTGCAAGCAACCCGCGTGGGGTTATGTCGCCGCGCTCGATCTCGACACGAACAAGGTGATCTGGAAGAAACGCATCGGCACGACGCGCGATGCATCGCCGATTCCGGTTCCGTTCCGCATGGGTATGCCGATGCTGGGCGGACCGATGACGACCGCCGGGCACGTCTTCTTCATCGGCGCGACGCAGGACGATTACCTGCGCGCCTTCAGCACCGACACCGGTGAAAAGCTCTGGGAAGCGCGTTTGCCCGCCGGCGGCCAAGCCACCCCGATGACCTACGAAGCGAACGGCAAGCAGTACGTGCTGATCGCGGCGGGCGGTCACGGCTCGTTTCTGACGAAGCTCGGCGATTACGTGATCGCGTATGCGCTGCCGGACAAGCATTGACCGCGACTCGTCCCGCCTGATCGATCGATTCGGGCGGGACGGCGGAGCCCGGCTAGTCGCCTTGCTCGTCGAGGTTCTTGCTCGATGAATTCGATCCTTCCGTGTCCGGTTTCGACGACTGGTCTTTTCCGGACTCGGTTCTCGATACGTCCAGTTCATCGAGCTTTTTGTCGATTTTTTCCTTGTCGCCGCGGTCCAGCGCTTCGCGAGCCGCGCGGTCTTTTTCGCGCTCGTCCTCTGCATTGGCTGCGTTGTTTTCCGGCTGGTTCATGCTTTCGTCTCGGTGGTCGATATCAGGGATGGGATCGTGCGGACGCGTCATCGCGTATTGAGCCGCACGAAAGCGTCGATCCAGTCGCGGGCCCAGATCCTTGCGTACGCGATCGCGTCTTCGCGCGTGTCGAATCCGGCAAGATCGCCGCTCATGAAGATCTGGCCCTCGCTTCCGTTTTCCGCGGGCATGGTGATTCGCGCGTGGGCCATGAACTCGCCGTCTGCCCGGCGCGGGGTGGGATCGATGTCGAAAGTAAGGGAAGTGGGGCCCATGGCGTTGCTCCGGCTGACATCTGATCGGACGCGGCGACGTCGCGCTTCCTTACATCAGCATTGATCGGGCCTGGCAGGATCGGCTTCGGTACGCTCGCGCCTCACGACGCCGATCACCAGCGCAGCAGCCTGGGCCCGAGCCAAGCGCCGATGCCCGCGGGCAGCATCATGCCGATTGCGTACCACACGCTCCAGAACGCCGGGCTCATCTCCGGGCAATGCAGGCAATAGGCGACGGTGGCGATCGCGCTCGCGAGCAGACCGGCGACCGCGCCCACGAGGCGAAGGCGTGTGGGCGCGAGACTCTTCATCGCCCAGAACACGGCGGGAAAAGTCGGGACCGACAGCAGCAGAATGTTGAACGGACACGTACGCCACGACTGGCCGAGCACGATGGGCAGACGTTCGGCCGGCGCGGCGCCCTCGAGCACCAGCCAGCCCGCGAGCCACACCGCGACGAACGGCACGCCGACGAGCGCCCACGCATAACCCGCACGAACGCCCGGACGCCCGAGCCGCGTCACGGCGATGAACGCGCCGATCGCCACCACGAACGGATACGCCATCTTGGCCCAGAACACCGGCGTGCGCGCGATGCTCGCGAGATCCGGCCGCACGCCGTAGACGATGGCCATCAGGATCACCGAGCCGAGCGCGCCCAGCAGCAGCGCCCTGGCGAAGCGCCGCGCCACCGCGCCGCGATCGATGCGCGTCACCTGATTCGAGAGCAGCCCGATGAGGTCGTCGGTTTTCATCGCAACCCCCGAAGCCGTGCGGCGAGCGCCTTGAGCCCACGATGCACGCCGACCTTGACCGCCGATTCCGACAGCCCCGTGATGCGCGCGGTTTCCATCACCGACAAGCCTTCGAGTTTCATATGCACGATCGGCAGGCGCTGCTTGTCCGGTAAGTCCTCCAGCAATTTGCCTATGTCGCGCCGCGCTTGCGCGGGTTCGTCGTCGGAGACGGCGAGCAAGTCGGCATAGTCGTCGATGGGATCGTTCAGGGATTCGCGGCGTGCGCGCGAGCGGAAATAGTCCATCAGCTTGTAGCGCGCGATTGCGTGCAGCCACGCGGTCAGCGGTTCGTCGGTGCGATAGGTGTGACGCGCATTATGCACGGCGAGCAGAATGTCCTGGACGAGATCTTCGACATCGTCGCGATGCTGCGGAATGCGTCTGCGCAGATAGCCGCGCAAGTGCCGCGTAAGCGCCTGCAGAAAATCGCGGTATGCGTTCGGGTCGCCATCGAGTCCGGCGATGAAAAGCACTCTCAGGCGGTTTTCCGCTTCTTGCAAGATGGTTCCCGTATTGGCGAGACGGCCGGACGGCGATTCATACACGGCGCCTGACGTGCGCGTACGGGGCGCGGACGCGTCGTGTGTGAGATCGGGCGCTTCAGAATAGACGAAGCCGTGGTGCGCCGCAATAGCGCTCACGAGGGTCGAAAACGCGCCGTCGCGGTCCATCTTTTTCATTGCGCAAGCGTGTTGAAAGCCGTGCGTATCCGCATGACGAACTCCTTGCATGTCTTGTGAGCTAGTTCGTCTTTGCGTGCCGATTGGTTACACGACGGGAAACAGAAAAAGAAAAACCCGTCTGTAACCGAACGCGGACTCGCGACGAATTCACCCGTATCCGACGCTTCATCACGGGGACCGACATGCAAACGACACTCACGCAGACGCGCGAAACCGCGCAACGCATTCCGCCCATTCATCCGCTCTGGCTGCGCATCACGCATTGGCTCAACGCGTTCGCCGCGCTGATCATGATGCTTTCGGGCTGGCGCATCTACGACGCTTCGCCGGTGTTTCCAGGCATCGTCATTCCGACGTCGATCACGCTCGGCGGATGGCTCGGCGGTGCATTGCAATGGCATTTCGCCGCGATGTGGCTGCTGGTCTTCAACGGCATCGTGTATCTCGCGCTCAATCTCGCGAGCGGCCGCTTTCTTGCAAAGTTCTTTCCGCTCTCGCCGCGCGCCGTCCTGCACGATCTGACCGCGGCGCTCACCGGCAAGCTTTCGCACGCGGACCTTCGTCAATACAACGCGGTGCAGAAGCTCGCTTATCTCTTCGTCGTGATCGATCTGATCGTGCTCGTCCTGTCCGGTCTCGCGATCTGGAAGTCGGTGCAGTTTCCGTTGCTGCGCGAAATGATGGGCGGCTATGACCGCGCGCGCGTCGTGCATTTCTGCGCGATGGCGTTGATGGCTGCGTTCGTGGTCGTGCATGTCGCGATGGTCGCGCTCGTGCCGCGTTCGCTGCTCACCATGCTGCGCGGCCGCTGATCCGGAGACTCGCGATGAACACGAACGACAGAAAGATCATGAAGCTCGACCGCGCCTCGATACTCGCGGACGCGCGCCGCGAACTCGACATGCCTTCGCGGCGTCTCTTCGGCAAGCGCATGCTGACGCTCGGCGGCCTGTCGCTGTTGACCGGCTGCTCCATCACCGATGAAGACTCGGTCAACACGTTCCTGACCGCCGTCTCGCGCCTGAACGATCGCGCGCAGGCGCTGCTCTTCGACCCGAAGCGTTTCGCGCCCACTTATACCGAAGCGCAGCTCACGCGACCGTTTCCGTTCAACGCGTATTACGGCATCGACGACGTGCCGCATGTCGATGGCGGCGACTATCGGCTGAAGGTGAGCGGCCTCGTCACGGGCAAGCGTGTGTGGACCTTGCCCGAGCTGTATGCGCTGCCTCACGCGGAGCAGATCACGCGGCACATCTGCGTCGAAGGCTGGAGCGCGATAGGGCGATGGGGCGGCACGCCGTTCTCCGAGTTTCTGCGTCGCGTGGGCGCGGACACGACCGCGAAATACGTCGGCTTTCGCTGCGCGGACGACTACTACGAAAGCATCGACATGCCGACCGCGCTGCATCCGCAGACCTTGCTCACGTTCGAATACGACGGCGAGCGTCTGCCCGCGAAATACGGTTATCCGATGAAGCTGCGCATGCCGACCAAGCTCGGCTACAAGAACCCGAAGCACATCGTCGAGATGTTCGTCACCAATACGTATCCGGGCGGCTACTGGGTCGACCAGGGCTACAACTGGTTCGGCGGTTCCTGATCGCCGCACCGCATTTTTTGCTTTTCAACCCACGAAGGAGATGCACCATGAAGCGACTGATGACCGTAGTGTTTGCAACCATGATGGCGCTCGGCGCTTCGTCCGCGTTCGCGCAGGCGAGCGGCGCGATGTCCAACGACGCCATGTCTCACGATGCCATGAGCAAAAACAGCATGTCTCACGACTCGATGAGCAAGGACGCGATGTCGCACGACTCGATGAAGAAGAGCGACAAGATGAAGAAGAACAACGCGATGGGCATGGACCATCCGGCTTCGGGCGCGATGTCGCAGTAAAAGCGAAGGCCGGGTGCGCGCCCGGCCTTGCTTACCCGTGATTAGTCGGCGAGGAATTCCTTGATCGCCGCCGCGATCTGCGCCGCGTGCGTTTCGAGCGCGAAGTGGCCCGTATCGAAGAAGCGCACGTCCGCGTTCGGGATGTCGCGCTTGAACGCTTCCGCGCCCGGCGGCAGGAAGAACGGATCGTTCTTGCCCCACACGGCGAGAAACTTCGGCCGATGCTCGCGGAAATACGCCTGAAACGCCGGATAAAGCGCGACGTTGTTGCGATAGTCGGCGAACAGATCGAGCTGCACTTCGTGCGCGCCGGGACGGTTCAGGTAGTAGTCGTCGAGCGAGTAACCATCGGGCGAAACCGCCGACGCATCGGGCACGCCGTGCGTGTATTGCCACTTCGTCGTGTCCTTCGTGAGCATCGCGCGCAACGCATCGCGATTCGTCTGCGTCGGCGTCTGCCAATACGCGCGGATCGGACTCCAGCCGTCGCTCAGTCCTTCCTCATAGGCATTGCCGTTCTGCGAAACGATCGCCGCGATGCGTTCCGGATGCTTCAGCGCGAGGCGGAAACCGGTCGGCGCACCGTAATCGAAGACGTAGACCGCATAGCGATCGAAGCCGACCCGTTCCGTGAAGCGGTCGATCACGCCGGCGATGTTATCGAACGTGTATGCGAAGCTGTCGCGGCTCGGCATGTCGGAGAGGCCGAAACCGGGAAGATCGGGCGCGACGATATGAAAGCGGTCGGCCAGGAGCGGAATCAGGTCGCGAAACATGTGGCTGGAACTGGGAAAGCCATGCAGCAAGAGCAGCTTCGGCGCGTCTGCCGGACCGGCTTCGCGATAGAACACGTTGAAACCGTCGACGTCGATATGGCGATGAGCAATGGTGGACATGTTGTTTCTCCGCGAGTGAGGGCGTTCGTTCGTGTAACCGTTAAACGTCTGCGATGAAGGTTACTTATCGACTAGGTAACTTGTCAAGTGCGTTTTTAGCGGTTACGATGAAGTCATCGTAGAAACACCGCTGTACCGAAGAAATGGAATACCGCTCACTTCCCGCATTCTTCGTGGCTGACGCGCCCGGCCTCGACTTTCTCAACTCGGTTGCCACGCCGGTCGATGAACCCGTCGACTGGCTCGCCGACGGCGAAGGCTTTTTGTCATGGCTCGAACAGGCGAGCCTCGTGCCCGCCGACGTGCTTGCGCACATGCGTTCGCAAATCGCACCCGCCGAACTGGACGAGGTCGCGGCGAAGGCGCGCGGCTTGCGCGAATGGTTCAGATCGTTCGTGCAGAAGAACAAGGGGCGGCCGCTCGCGGCTAAAGACCTGCGCGAACTGGAAGCGCTGAACACCGTGCTGATGCGCGATGAACAACACGGCGCGATCGTCGCGGATGCGAGCGCTTCGAGCGGGCTTGCATTCGCGATGCAGCGCCGCTATCCGACGGCCGAGTCGCTGCTGATGCCGATTGTCGAGGCGCTCGCGAAACTCGTCTGCGAAGAGGATTTCACCTACGTCAAAGCGTGCGAAGGTCCGACATGCACGCTGCTATTCGCCGATCACACGCGCGGTCACGCTCGCCGCTGGTGCAGCATGGCCAGTTGCGGGAACCGCGCGAAAGTCGCCGCGCATCGCGCGCGGCTCAGGGAAGGAAAGGGCGGTTGAGTTCTAATGGCGTGACGCGAGATCGAAGGTCCGGCCCCTGCTCGAGGTTACCGGACGCCGGGACAAGGTCGCGCACTCATTGTTCGCCGCAGGTCTGGAGCTCTGGTGTCGCGTGCGACGGTTCACTGGATCGGCGGCACCACGCCGAGCTTTTCGGCCAGCATTCTCTCGTAGACTCCGAAGTGCAGATCGACCTCTTCCTGCGTGACCACCGTCACGGAAATATTGATCTTCGTGGGCTGCAGGCCGAGGACCGTCGCGATCGCCACCTCCAGTTGCGGCGCACATAACCGGTCGTCGGCGAACGTGGTGCCGACGGCAATCTCGTAAGCAGATTCCTGCTGGAAGACGACTTCAACGAGCCGCGCACGCGCGCTCATGTTGCTGTCGATCGCCAGCCGGATGACCTCGACCGCCGTACGCATCGTCTCGGTCGGAAAACCCCTTGTCGAGCGCAGCCGGATTCGGTGCCGGCCCAGGGTCAGCCAATCGTATTCGAATTCCATGATGTCCTCGCATGGTCCGTCGGAAGCGTCGTGAAGATAGGGTGCGAGCATTCCAATTCAAGAGCGGAAAGTCGCAAAAATCCCCTTGAAATTTCCGCTCGGGATCCTATCTTGAATTCCGCTCAGGCAGTCGCGCCAGCAGTCCGGCGCGCTGCGTGTTTCGATTTGTTTGCCCGCAGCATGGCAGACGAACTGGAGCGCGTAGGCCGGTTCGTCTTCCTGCTGGTTTCGAGGAGGAAATGACCATGAGCGATCTCTACTTCGGGACCGACCTTTTCAGCGAGTTCGACCGTCTGCAACAGCAGATGGCGAGCCTCTTCGGCGGTTTCCCCTCCAGCATCCGTTCCGGGCGCTCGGGCGCCTTCCCGCAGGTCAACATCGGTTCGACCGACGACTCGATCGAGATCGTCGCGTTCGCGCCGGGTGTCGATCCGGCCAGCCTCGATGTATCGATCGACAAGGGGCTGCTGACCATCAGCGGCGAGCGCGGGAGCGCACAGCCGGAATCCGGCGACGACACGCGTACCTATGCGCAGGAGCGGTTCGTCGGCGCTTTCCGGCGCGTCATCGAACTGCCGCAGCACGCGGACCCGGACAAGGTCACGGCGCAGTACACCAATGGCTGCCTGACCGTGAGCATCGGCAAGCGGGAGACGTCGAAGCCGCGCGCCATCACGGTTCAATGAAACGCGTCGCAGAACGTAGGAGGACATCATGAACGACACGACCAAACTTGCCAGGAAAGACGACACGACGGTGGCTCGGCGCGACGACGAGCAGTCGCCACGCCGGATCACGCTGGCGCCGCCCGTCGACGTCTTCGAGGATAGCCAGGGCGTCACTCTGTGGGCGGATCTGCCCGGCGTGACGAAGGACCGGCTCGATGTGAAGGTCCACGACGGCAACCTGTACATCGAGGCCGAGGCGGTGGTGCCCACGCCGGCAGGACTGCGCCTGCAGCATGCGGAGATCCGCCAGCCTCATTTCGCGCGGGCGTTCTCGCTGGGGGCTGACTTCGACGCATCGAAAATCGATGCGAACCTGAAGAACGGCGTGCTGAAGCTGACGATACCGCGCCGCGACGAAGCCCGGCCGCGCCGAATCGAAGTGCGTACGAACTGAGGCCGGCGGGCGGGCAGCAACGACAGGAGAACGTGGGTGGCGGCCGTCTGCCGCCACCCTCCGACTGCGCAGACCCGGATGCGCACCGTCATCAAGGAGCGCTCGCGCGGACATACACGCGATTGCCGGCCATCGGCCAGGGCAGGCACCCAAGAAGCGCCTCTGTGGCGGGCGGAGATCGGGCGAGCCGGGCCGTTAGCTCAGTTGGTAGAGCAGCGGACTTTTAATCCGTTGGTCACTGGTTCGAATCCAGTACGGCCCATATCGGCATCACACGTCGCGGCTTTCGCCCAGGCAGGGCACATTCTTTGCGCAGCAAGGGGCATTGCAAGGAGATCCCAGCATGACCCAGAAATCCGCCGATCCGCAAGACAACCCCAAATCGCACCCGACGTCGAACGCGGAAAAAGACCCCGCCGACTGGACCACAGGCGATGAGCCGATGACCGGCGCGCAGGCGTCTTACCTCAAAACGCTCTGCGAAGAAGCCAAGGAACCTTTCGACGAAACCCTGACGAAAGCCGACGCGTCCCGCCGCATCGACGAACTTCAGCAAAAGACGGGGCGCGGTAAATCAGGCTGACGGCACGCGTCCGAATCCGGCACGCGTGCCTAAATTTTCCGATTCTGCCGCCGTAAACGAGTCATGTCAGATCGTCTTCGGCCGGAAGAAGGCTTAACGAGCGCATGCGTGTCGACCTCATCACCCTTTACCTGTTAGCGATAGGAACGCTCCTCGCCAGCAGCGCGCTGACGCTCTGGGAGCGCCGGTCGTATCCGCGGCGCAGGCGCGAACTCGGCGTGCTCGCGGCCGGTTATGCGACGCTCGCGCTCGGCTGCGCCGCCGCGTCGATGCGGCACGGCGTGCCCGGCCTCCCCGGCGTCGTGGGGGCCGCGGTGTCGAATCTCATCATCGTCGGCGGGTATCTGCTCAATCTGCAAGGCGTCGCGCTCCTGAACGGACGCCGCTACGGCCGGTTCGCCGTCGGCATCCTGTCGATGCTCGCGCTCGCCTGGGCCATCGCGGGCAAGCGCGGCGAAGCGGTCATGTGGGCGTACATCAGCGCCATTCCCATTGCCGTGGTGTGCGGTCTGACTGCGCGCGAACTCCTCGGCACGCGGGATTCGAAATGGAAGCAGTCGCGCAACATCGCCGTGGCCGTCACGGGCGGCCACGCGCTCTTCTACGCATTCAGGGCCGCGATTCTGCCGTGGCTGGCGGCGTCGTTCGGACCGCAGTTGCTGGCGATCGCCGGTCAGGCGACGATGTATGAAGGCGTGCTCTATTCCGTCGTTCTGCCGATGACGCTCCTGCGCCTCGCGCGCGACGAAGCCCACGCCGATCTGCGACGCGAATCGCAGACCGATTACCTCACGGGTCTCGGCAACCGCCGATGGTTCTTCGAAGAAGGCGCACGCGTCATCCGCGAAAGCGACGCCTTTCCGCCGGCGTCGTGTCTCGCGCTCGACCTCGACCGCTTCAAGGCGATCAATGACCGCTTCGGCCACGAAGCCGGCGATGACGTACTGAAGGCGTTCGCGAAGATTCTGCGCAGCGTGCTCGGACGCGATGTGATCCTGGCGCGCATCGGCGGCGAAGAGTTTGCCGCGCTGTTGCCGGGGCACGAAAGCGCCCGCGCGAAAGACCTGGCCGAAGCCGTCGTTCGCCGCTTCGCGCAGACCGTCACGCGCACGGCGGGCGGCGTGGAGATCGAGGCGACGGTGAGTATCGGCATGGCGCGCATCGGCACCGATGAAGACACGCTGGAAAAAGTGCTCGCTGCCGCGGATCGCGCGCTCTACAGCGCAAAATCGCGCGGCGGCAACCGGCTTGAAATCGCGCGAGCCGCGACGGCCCGCGCGAATCTCGACGATGCGCCGGACCGCCGTCTGACGGCACTCTGAGCGTTCATTCGCCTGGGTCGAGCAGCCCGTTGCGACACCCGGACGATCACCGGCTGCTCAAGAGCTTGTCGAAGTCACGATCGAGTCCGGCCAACGATGAATCGATCGTCTTGCGCTTCTCGGCCACCCATGCGTCCTGCTGCGCGATCTTCGCTCTTGCCGCAGTCAGCATGCGTGCCATCTCGGCCGGTTGAGGCCCGCCGACGGTACGCCGGTTATCGACGATAGCCGCCGGATTCAGCGTCGAACGAAATTCCTCTTCGCTCATCGGCAGCACGCCGTTGCCGTAGCCTTTGGTCGTTTCGGCGTAGATGCGCTGCGCCTGATCGTAGGGGAAATCGCTGGGCTTGATATCGTTCGCTCGCGCGTATTCCACGACCTCCGACGCGAAGTGGTGGCCCAATCGGAAAGGCAGCTTGTATTTGCGCATCAGCACGTCGGCGACTTCCTGCGATGCGGTCCAGTCGCTGTTCAGTTCCTCCAGCGCCCGGCCCTGATCGATCACCAAAGCCTTGAGAATGTCGTCCCATTTGCGCAGGACGGTGATAGCGCTGTTCACCATTTCCTTGTTGTCCCTGACTTCCTTCGCGTCCGGCATGCCGGGCGGCAGATTGTGTGCGCGAATGACCGGTCCCATCGCGAGCGTGATGGCAGTCGATGCATCCGCGCGTGTCGAATTCAGCAGGCCCGGATTGCGCTTCTGAGGCATCGCGCTGGAAACGTAGGTGTTGTTGCCGCCTTCCTGAAGCAGAATCCACGGACGCGGCTGCGCATATTGCGTCATGACGTCCTCGATGAAACTGCCCGCATGAAGCGCGATGCTCGTCACGATCGAGCCGACTTCTACCGGATGATCGACCGCGGCGATTTGATGCGCGTCGTAGGCGTTGTCGACGATGTCGGCGAAGCCCAGATATTGCGCCATGCGAACGCGGTCCAGCGGCCAGCTCGTGCCGTTCAGCACCGTGGTTCCCATCGGGCACAGATCGATGCGTGCGTACGCTTCGCGGATGCGCTGCGCGTCGCGATCGAGGGCGGCAGCGTAACCGAGCAGATAATGCCCGTAGCTGTTCGGCTGGGCGGCGACGCCATTGGTGTAATTCGGCACGATGGTGCGCTCGTGCTTTTGCGCCAGCGTCACGAGCGTCGCGGATGTCTTGTTCAACTGTTCGGCGAGGCGCAGCATATCGTCGCGCAAGATGGCGGCGCGATACGTGGCATGCATGTCCTGGCTGGAGCGCCCGGCGTGCAGCAGCGTCACATCCATTCCTGCGGCTTGAATCAGCAGCGGCTCGAATGTGATGACGGTGGAAGGGCGCTTGCCGCCGGGTTGATTGCCGTCGTGAATCACTTTGGCGAGGCCTGCCGCGATGCCGGGCACCAACGCCTTGTCCAGCAACCCTTCCTGACTATTGATGACCGCGGTAGCCTTGTTGATTTCGCCGAGCCAGTAAAACTCGTCGCGGTTCGTCGTCTGCTGGGCGCTCGCGGGCAACGCATGGAGAAGAATCGCGAAAGCGAGCGGAATTACCTTCTTTCTGAGCATGGTCTCGATTGTCCTTGTCGCTGCAGTGACAGCGTTTGTTCGAATAGCCGTTGCGCCGATAGCGAAGAGCGCATTCTAAACGCGGGCCTTTTCATCCATCATCGCAATCGATGAAGCGGGTCATCGCGGTGTCTCCTCGATCTCGCAAGCGCGGCGGATTCATCGATGCGAATCTGGAACCCGAGCTTTCGCGCCGCTTTCGATGGCGCGCGCCGCCGATGCGCGCTTCGTAAAGCTAAAATTGCGGTTTTAGCCCGGAATACGTGCATGTCCTTCGCCTCGCTTGGCCTGATCGGTCCGTTATTACGTAATCTGCAGGACCTCGAATATCGGACACCTACGCCGGTGCAGGCGAAGGCGATTCCTGCCGTGCTCGGCGGCAAGGACGTCATGGCTGCGGCGCAGACCGGCACTGGCAAGACGGCGGGTTTTGCGCTGCCGCTGTTGCAACGGCTGGTGCAGCACGGTCCGCCGGTGTCCAGCAACCGGGCGCGCGTTCTGGTGCTGGTGCCTACGCGTGAGCTGGCAGAACAGGTGCTGCAGAGTTTCATCGAATACGGCAAAGGCCTCGACTTGCGATATCTGGCCGCCTACGGCGGTGTGAGCATCAATCCGCAGATGATGAAGTTGCGCAAGGGCGTCGATGTGCTCGTCGCCACGCCGGGCCGTTTGCTGGATCTCAATCGGCAGAACGCGGTGCAGTTCGATCAAGTGCAGACGCTCGTGCTGGACGAAGCCGACCGCATGCTCGATCTCGGCTTTGCGCGCGAACTCAACGCTGTCTTTGCGGCGTTGCCGACCGAGCGCCAGACGCTGCTGTTCTCCGCCACCTTCACCGACGATATCCGCGCGATGGCGGCGGGCATTCTGCGCGGGCCGGTCAATATCAGCGTCAGTCCGCCCAATGCGACGGCCAGCAAGATCAGGCAGTGGGTCGTGCCGGTGGACAAGAGAAACAAGCCTGATCTCTTCATGCATCTCGTGGCCGAGAACAACTGGGAACACGCGCTGGTGTTCGTCAAAACCCGCAATGGCGTGGATTATCTGGCGGCGATGCTGGATGAAGCGGGATACGCCGTCGACACCATTCACGGCGACAAGCCGCAGCCCGCGCGCTTGCGTGCGCTCGAGCGCTTCAAGACGGGCGAAGTGAGCATGCTGGTCGCCACCGACGTAGCCGCGCGCGGGCTGGATATCGATGACTTGCCGCTGGTGATCAACGTCGATCTGCCGATCGTCGCGCAGGACTATGTGCACCGTATTGGCCGTACCGGACGCGCGGGCGCCAGCGGTGTGGCGGTGTCCTTGGTGTGTGCCGATGAAGCGCCGCAACTGGCCGCGATCGAAGCGCTGATCCGGCAAACGCTGCCGCGTGAAGAAGAGCCGGGTTTCGAGGCCGAACACCGCGTGCCGCAAACCAGCGCGACGGGCCAGATCATCAAGAAACCCAAAAAGCCGAAGAAGCCCAAAGTCGCGCCGGCCGCGACGTCCCGCGTTGCGGACGCGGACAAAGGCATGATCTCGCCTGGCAGCAATCCTTTCGGCGTGCAGAAGCCACGCGGCAAATCCGCCGGCAAGCCAGCGGCGGGGTCGCGCAAGCCCGCTGGTAAATCCGCTGATGGGCGAAGCAAACGGCGACCCTGATCCGGTCTGAACCTCAGCGTGGCGATAAACGACCGCTAGTGGCCGAGAGCAATCGGCGAGACCCTGTCATGGCACGGCGGTCGAGCGTGACGTCACGGATGCGCCGCGCGGCCACGATCCGCTCTTCTTTAGCCTTTCGAATCCGCTGAACAACCGGCCGTTATCGAGTCTGATCGCCGGATCGCGGTGCTGACGCTTGCCTTACGCTGATGACGTCGATGGTCGGCTTCCCGAAAGCCGCATCGGACACATCAAGCGCGGTTCATCGCCGCGCCCGCATCCTTATCGGTAAGGTCATCGTGAAGCCCATTCTTTTCACCGCCGCGGCGAGCGCGGCGTTTTCCCTGTGTCTGTCCGCGTGCGGCGGATCGACTCCGTCGACGTCGGGCGGCGTATACATGGGCCCGGTCGCGAACGCATCGGTGACCGTGCATGAGATCGCGGCCGACGGCACCGTCGCCGACAAGGCTTCCGCCGTCGCCACGACCGGCAGCGACGGCACGTTCAAGCTGACGGGCACGCTGCGCTATCCGCTGCTCGTGCGCGTGAAGGGCGGCAGCTTCGAGGAAGAAGCGAACGGCACGGCGACGACGCTCACCGGCGGACTCGACGCGGTCTATTTGAGCGCGCCTTCGCAGATGGTCGTCTCCGCGTATTCGAACGCGATCGTCGCCGATGCGCGCGCCGCGGGCGGTCTTATCGCGGGCAATATCGCGGCGGCTATGTCGCGCGTGAACGCGTTCGCCGGCGATATCGACGTGCAGCAAACCATGCCGGCACTCGTCGCGGCCGGCACGGCGTCGACGGTCACGGACGGCGCGAAGATGGCGCTCGCCCTCGGCGCGGAGTCCGAAAGCCGCACGGCCGACGGCAGCAGCATCGGGGCCAGCACGCAGGACATCGTCGCGCAGGCGGCCAACGGCGACACGCTGACGTCGTGTCACGCGGGCGCGGGCAACATCGCGGAAGACGGCACGGTGAGCGCGCCGGGCGGCGGCAACTGCTCGATCACGGCGGGCGCGGCGACGTACATGTCGAATCCGCGCAACCGCTCGGGCATCACGTCGGTCGCACAGATCGAGCCGGTGATGCCAGGCGCGGTGCAGACCGCGAAGGGCAGCGCGAGCACGTGCGGCGACCGCGTCGCGCTTCTGACCGATAACCTCGCGCTCTTCGATGGCCGCCGAAACGACGTGCAGGCGAAGCTCACCGGCAAGCTGACGAAGACCAACTGGTCGACGCTCAAGACGCCGAGCAGCTGGGGGCCGCTCGCCGGCCAGTACGGCGCGATCCAGGCGCCCGCCGGGTGCGCGGATAGCGGCACGTTCCAGCGTGAACTGGTGATCGCGGTCGAGAATTACTGGGTCGATCAGAACATCAACTATTGCCACCACCATATTCCGGGCTGGCTGCCGTTCGACGATTCGTCGGAAGCCGATCCGAAATATCGCAACTCGTCCAAGGGCAGCACGTCGGGCGGAAAGACCGATCCGGCGCAGAAGTACGGCATGACGTGCACGGCGCAGCGCAGCGGCGTCGACGGCTCGCAGGTCGTGCAGCGCAAGGGCGAAACGAACGCGGCCGCGCTCGAGCCGGCGCAGATTCAGTGGCACGGCGTCGACTGCTCCGACTTCACCGCGTGGGTCTACAACTTCGCGGGCTTGACCACGGACAATCGCGAAGTCGAAACCGGCATCACGACGCAGGCGTGCATGACGCCCGCGGGCGCCACGACGACACCGAAATGGGCGGGCGTCAAGCAAATGGGCGTGTTGCTCGACATCAACCACGGCAATTTCGATGCGACGTCGAAGCTGCTGTTGCCGGGCGATCTGCTCTATATCACGCAGGCGCCGAAGAAGGTCAACGGCGTGACGGTGCCCGAAACGGCGACGTCGACGATCGCGTTGTCGCACGTCGTCACGTGGACGGGCAAGACGTGGTCGCAGTTGCGCAACGGGCCGGACGGCTGGCGCTACGATCCGGCGCACATCGGCGAGCCGGGTTCGCGTCTGGGCGGCGATCTCGCGTACATCCTCAACGACGACGACGTCGAGGCCGCGCTGAAGCGTCTCGATCCGTACATGATCATCGACAGCCATTACGCGGGTCCGGCGTATCGCCCGTTCTACGGCTGGTATCGCGGCAGCGTGTCGAACGCGCGACGCATCATCGATGCGGACGCGGCGCGCGCGAACCCCGAACTCGCCGATCTGATCATCGAGCAACGTTCGACGCGCGCGGCCACGACGACCACGCTCGGCCAGATCGTGCTGGCGTCCAATCGCGGTCTCAAGAACGGCTACACGCTGCAGTACACGCAAGGCAGCAACGGCGCGATCGCGGACTGCGAACGTGTGGGCATCGCTAAATAAAGCGGCGTAAAAGCCGTCAAGCAACGGCGCGGCAAGACCACGGACAGTCGCCTCTTCGGCGCACTGCTGGACGTTTTTGGCCGCGCCGCTTCGACTAGGCGAGGACGCCGCCGCGGCCGGGTAGCGTGCGTTCGAGGCCGCCCGCACGAGCGACCCTGCGTGCGCGCCAAGCTACGGACATTACTTCCCGTACATGTCGAAATCGAAGTACCGGGCTTCAATCTTGCGATAGGTTCCGTCGCGCAGCATTTCGGCGAGGGCGCCATTCAACGCCTCACGCAGTTCCGGATCCGATTTGCGCACGCCGGCGGCGTCGCCGTCGCCCATGATCTTCGCGTCATAGACCACATCGCCCGCGAATGCGAAACCCTTGCCCGCGGGCGTCGCCAGAAAACCCAGCTTGCCCTGCACGGCATCCATCAGCACCGCATCGACGCGGCCCGCCGTCAGATCGGCATACGCCTGGTCGTAGCTCGGATACGCGACCACTTCGACGCCGGACGATGCCCACTTTTCCCGCGCATAGGTTTCCTGCACCGTGCCTTGTTCGACGGCCACCCGCTTGCCCGCGAGCTTCGACGCGTCGGGCAGCAGATGCGCGCTCTCCTTGGCGATGAGGCGTGTCTGATTGCGGTACAGCCGGTCCGTGAAATCGATCTGATCGCGGCGCTTCGCGTTCGCTGCCATCGATGACAGGATCACGTCGAACTTGCGCGCCTGCAGGCCGGGGATCAGGCCGTCGAAGCTGCTTTGCACCCAGACGCACTTCGCCTTGAGTTTCGCGCACAGTGCATTGCCGAGGTCGACGTCGAAGCCCACGACCTGACCGTCCTTCGCGACCGATTCGAACGGCGGATAGGTCGGGTCGACGCCGACGCGGATCGTGCTCCATTCCTTGGCCGATGCCATCGTGCTGACGGCCATCAGGGCGAGCGCGGCGGCGGTCAACATCGTCTTTGCGCGGGTGGTCTTCATTGGGGGCTCCGTGTGTGGGGTGTCGTTTCGTCTGTCGTGGATGGATTCAACTGGGAAATTCGCCGCGTGCGAAGTCGTCGTCGAGCGCGATGGACTCGGCGATTTCATCGACCGTGACCGGCTTGATCGGCGCGCGGATGCGGTAGTAACCGACATCGCCGACCGCGCGCTCCTGCACCTGCGCGATCAGTTCGCCGACCGTCGTGCCGCACCATCGGCCCTGACACGGGCCCATGCCGCAGCGTGAGAATGCCTTCATCTGGTTGGGTCCCTGGCAGCCCAACGCCGCGATCGCGCGAATCTCGCCCGCGGTGACTTCCTCGCACCGGCACACGATCACGTCGTCGGCGGGACGGCGCAGCGCGGCGGGCGGCGCGTAGAGCGCATCGAGCAGCGGACGCACGGCGAGATGGCGTTTCATCGCAAGCCGCGCAGGACGGCTGCGTGCATCGCGCGCTGGCGCATCGAGCGCGCCGAGTTCGCGCGCGATATCGAGCGCCGCAAGCGTGCCCGCGTGCGCGGCGGCCTTCGCCCCGCCGATGCCCGCGCCATCGCCCGCGATCCACACGTTCTTCACGCTGCTGCGCCCGCGCGCATCGGTGCGAGGCCGCCAGCAGGCCGACGACGCATCCCATTCGTGCTCGCAAGCGAGCGCGCGCGACAGTTGCGTCGACGGAATCACGCCCTGATGCAGCAGCACGAGCGACGTGCCGATCGATCGGGACGCGCCTTGTTCATCGACGAAACGCACGCGTTCGGCCCGTCCTTCGCCTTCGATCGAAAAAGCGCCAGCACGGCGATGCACCGGGATGCCCGCGCGCTTGACCGCGCGCATCATGCGCAGACCCTTGAGCAGATAGTCGGCGCCGGCGAGTGCGGGGAGCGCATGAGGCAGCGCGGCGCGCCAGGCATCGCGCGGTGTCGTGTCGATGATGGCCCGCACACGGCGTCCCGCATTCAGCAATTGCGATGCGAACAGCCACAAGAGCGGTCCGCAGCCGGCGAGCACGGCGTCTTGCGAGGGCGCCAATCCGGACGACTTCAGCAGCGTCTGCGCCGCGCCGACGCCCATCACGCCCGGCAAGGTCCAGCCGCGCACGGGCCACGGACGCTCCTGCGCGCCGGTCGCGACGAGCACCGCGCGCGCCGAAACGTCGAGCGTGCCGCCGGGCTCGCCGTCGTGCGCGCGGCGCGTGAGCATGGCGACGGCGCGGCCGTTTCCGGACTCGATCTGCCATACGACGCAGCGCGCGAGATGGGTCGCGCCGCTGGCCTCGAAAGCGTCGATCAGCGCGCGTCCCGCGAGATAGTCGTCGCCGAGCACGGATGCATCCGCGAGCGGAGACCGCGACGCGTTGCGATAGATCTGTCCGCCGGGCGCTTCGCCTTCGTCCGCGACTAACACCTCGAGGCCCGCGCGGCGCGCGACGATCGCCGCCGACATGCCCGCAGGCCCGGCGCCGATGATCAGCAGATCGCACTTCGACTGTGCCGGATGCCGTGTCATGCGAGTCTCGCCTTGCCGGACATCGGACGCACACGCATGCCTTCGCGCACGCGCGTCATGCACGCCTGCACGTTCGGCACGCCGTCGATTTCGACCAGACAGTCGAAGCACACGCCCATCATGCAGAACGGTCCGCGCGGTGCGCCGCTGACCGGCGTGTTCCGGCACGCCAGCGTGCCGCTTTCCAGCAGCGCCGCCGCGACCGTGTAATGCGTCGGCACCTGCCGATGCGCGCCGTCGATGTCGATGCACACCAGCGGCGTCGACAGCGTGGCGAGGGATTCGAAGTGCGTGGGCATGTCTAATTCGAAAAGCGCGTGGCGACGAAAGGATGAAGAATCGCGGGCCGTGCGCCGCCCGCGATCCACGGTGCGATGACGTCCGCGTGCGCGGCGGCGAGCGTCACGCCGCTATGACAAATGGCGAGGAACGCGCCGGGATGCGCCGCCGATTCCTCGTAGACCGGCAGTCCGTCCGGCGTCATGATGCGCAACGCGCCCCATGCCCGCACGATGCGCGCATGCGCGAGTGCCGGAAACGCGGTGCGTGCGCGCCGGGCGATATCGGCCATGACGGCGCGTGTCTGGCCGTCGTCGAAGCCGACCTGCTCGGCGGAGTCGCCGAGGAGCACGGAGCCTTCGCGCGTCTGCCGCACGACCAGCGTCGGATAGTCGAGAAACGGCGCGAGCCGCTCGGTCACCATGATCTGACCGCGCAGAGGCGTGATCGGCGCGTTCATGCCGACCATCGGCGCGAGGCGCTTGTTGTCGAGACCCGCGGCGAGCACGACGCGTCCGGCTTGCAGCATGCCGTGCGTCGTGTCGATCTCGAAGCGGCCCGCGCGAGGGCGAATCTCGCGCACCTCGCTATGCGGAAGATACGTGCCGCCGTGCGACGCAAAGGCCTGCTGCATGGCGCGCAGCGTGTAGAGCGGGCTCGCGTGGCCATCGTGCGGCGAATAGAGCGCGCCCGCAAGTTCGTCCGATGCCGAAGGCACACGCGCCTTGAGCGCGTCGATGTCGAGCACTTCGTAGTCGAGCGATGCGTCCTGCGCATGAATCGATTGGAGCAGCTGCCGGCCGGCTTCGAGCTGCTCGGCCGTCTCGCACAACTCGATGCCGCCGGGCCGTTCGAATCCGGCGTCGATGCCCGTTTCGCGCTTCAATTGCGCGGCGAAAGCGCTCCAGCGCTCCGACGACTCGCGCGACCATTGCGCATACGGCAGGCATCGTCCGCCTTTGCCCTGCACCCAGACAAGGCCGAAATTGCCGCGCGCCGCGCGATGCGCGGAGTCGGCTCCGTCGCACACGGCAACGCGCCGGCCCGCACGCGCGAGCCCGTAGGCGATGGCCATGCCGACGAGTCCGCCGCCCGCGACCACGAGATCGAACCGGCAGCATGTGTTATGGGCGAGATCGACGTGCATGAATTGCGCTTTGTGCCTGCATTGATGTATCGAGACGCAACTTTCGGCGGATAAAAAACGCCCGTCAAATGCCGAATGATCGGTCATCTATAATTCAATGTTATGGAAATGTCCGAGCTCAAAATCCGGCAGATCGAAGCGTTTCGCGCGGTCATGCTTCGACACACCGTCACGCGCGCCGCCGAGTCGCTGCATATCTCGCAGCCCGCGGTGAGCCGTCTTATCGCCGATCTCGAAAGCCGCGTCGGCTTCGTGCTGTTCGAACGGCAGCAGGGGAGGCTTGCGCCCACGGCCGAAGCGCGCGTGCTGTTCGAGGAAGTGGAGCGCGCGTTCGTCGGACTGGACCGGATCACGCAGGCGGCCCACCAGATTCGCGCGATGCGACGCGGTTCGCTGCGCGTGGCAGGGTCGCCCGCCGTCGCGCTCGATCTGCTGCCGGCGGTGATCGCGCGTTTCGTCGAGCAGCATCCGGGCATCGACGTGAGTCTGCTCGCGCACAGTGCGACGACGGTGGTCGACAAGGTTGCGTCCGGCCAGTGCGACGTGGGCCTGACCGCCGAGGCTATCCCGCATCCGGCCGTGAAGAGCGAGCGGCTTCCGAACGCGATGATGCGATGTATCGTGCCGCGCGGGCATCGCCTGGCGCGCCGTGCATCGTTGAGTCCCGACGACCTGCGCGGCGAGCCCTTCGTTTCGTTTCCGCACAGCTTCGACGCCCGCGCCGCGATCGACCGCGTCTTCGTGGAAGCGGGCGTGACACGCAATCTCGTGATCGAGGCGCAGTTATCGCAAGCGATCGTGGCGCTGGTCGCCAATCGAGCGGGAGTCGCGCTCATCGACCCGGTGACGGCGGCCTACGCACGGCAACGTGTGGCGGTGAAGCGTTTCGCGCCTGCCGTGCACGATCATTTTTATATCGTGACGAATGCCTCCCGGCCCGTTCCCGTTGTGGCCGACGCGTTTTGCGACGCCGTGCGGGAGGCCTTCGGACGGGTTGTCGCTGAGGTCTGACTTCATGCGGAACTCGCCCCGGTTTCATCCGTGATGGATGTCGAGACCCGCGCACGCTCGTCACCGTGCAGCGACTGCCGCATCAGCCGCCAAGACGTCCGTAGCGAATCGAAACGTCAAGAATCTTAACGGTCCGCCGTTCCAACGTCTTGCAAAATCGCCCGAAGCCCCGCCCGACGGGGCTTCGGCCCATATGGCCCGGACCTTGCCTTATTGGCGGCTACACAACCCGGAGCCGCACATGATCGAACGAGGCCGAGCCGCCACGCTCACCCACACCGTCACATCCGCGGATCTCGCATCCGCCCACGCGCGCGACGCGGACGAGCGCTACCCCGACGTGCTGTCCACGCCCGCGCTCCTGTCGCTGATCGAGCGCGCTTCTGCCGATGTGCTGCGCGACGCCATCGGTGACGGGCAACTGTCCGTCGGCGTGACGACGCATCTCAACCATCTCGCGCCGACGCCGCTCGGCGCCGAAGTATCCGCGACCGCGACCTTCCGCGACATCGACGGCGCGCTGTACTGGTTCGACATCGTCGCCACCGATGCGGGCGGGCCGATCGGCACCGCGAGCCACGCGCGGGCGATCGTCGAGCGGTCCGCGATCGAAGCACGCGCCGCCAAACGCCGCCGCGCCGAATAACGCCAACACGACAAAGGACCACACATGAACGTAGCAGTTCACTCGCCGGCGCACGGCGTCTACTTCGACGAAGCGTTCGAGACGCTCCCGCTCGACGAAGTGCGGCGTCATCAGGATGCGTTATGGGCGTCTCACTGGCCGTATCTGCGCGCGATGTCCGCGTTCTATCGCACGAAGCTCGAGCGCTGGGCCGGCCGCGACGACATCACGCTCGACACGCTGCAGGACATGCCCTTCACCGAGAAGGACGACTTGCGCGTAAGCCAGGAGAACGCGTCGCCGTATGGCGATTACGTCGCGTGCACGGAGAGCGGCATCGCGCGGCTGCATCGTACGTCGGGGACGACGGGACGGCCGCTGATCCTCGCCAACAGCGCGCGCGATGCCGCGGATATCGCCCGCGTCGGCGCGCGCTCGATGTGGGCGGCGGGACTGCGCCCGGAGCATCGCGTCGTGCACTGCCTCAACTACTGCATGTGGACGGGCGGCTTCACCGATCACACGATTCTCGAAGCCGCCGGCGCGACCGTCGTGCCGTTCGGCGTCGGCAACACGCGGCTTCTGATCGATTCGATCCTGAATCTCGGCATCGACGCGATTTCGTGCACGCCGTCTTATCCGGCGCTGATCGAGCAGGTGCTGCGCGAGACCGGCGGCCCCGCGCCGCGCGATCTCGGGCTGAAGCTCGGGCTTTTCGGCGGCGAGGCCGGTCTCGACAATCCGGAGTTGCGCGCCGCGATGGAGGAGAAGTGGGGCTTCGCGGTGCGCAATGCGAACTTCGGCCTCTCGGAAGTGCTGAGCATTCTCGGCGGGCAAACGGACTGGACGACCGATCTGCTGTATCACGCGGCGGACGTGGTGTTCGCCGAGATCATCGATCCGCACACGCTCGCGCGTCTGCCGATCGAAGCCGGCACGACGGGCGAACTCGTCTGCACGCATCTGCGCAAGCAGTGCCAGCCGCTCGTGCGTTATCGCACGCGCGACGTCGTCACGGTGACGGCCACCGACGCCGGCCCCGATGGCCGCAGCGCCTGGCGCTTTCGCGTGACGGGCCGCACCGACGACATGTTCAACGTGCGTGGCGTCAACGTGTTCCCGGGCGCGGTGCGGCTCGCGGTCGAGGCGTTGCCGCAATGGGCGTCGGGCATGTTTCGCATCGTGCTCAAAGGGCCGGGGCCATACGACCGCATCGCGATGACGGTCGAGGCCGCGAACGGCTTGCCCGTCGCACGCTGGAACGATGCCGCCGCGCGCATCGAGGCGGCCGTGCGCGAACGCATCGGCGCGAGCGCGGCTGTGACCATCGTCCCGTTCGAGCACTTTCCGCGCACCGAAGGCAAGACACGCTGGATCGACAGGGAGCCCGCATGAGCTACGTCAGGACACGCACGGAAGGACCGCTTCGGGTGGTGACGCTCGACCGCCCGGAGCGCATGAACGCGATCGGCGGCGCGCTGCTCGACGATCTGCACGAGGCGCTGCAAGAAGCGAACGACGACGCCTCGTGCCGCGTCATCGTGCTGACGGGCGCGGGCCGCGCGTTCTGCGCGGGCGACGATCTTAAGGAGTTCGGCGAGCAGAGCGCGACTGACGCAAGCATTCGTCTGCATATCGAGCGCATTCAGCGCATCACGCGCGATCTGATGTTCAACGCGAAGCCCGTCGTCGGCGCGGTGCATGGCTTTGCCGTCGGCGGCGGCTTCGAATGGATGCTCAATTGCGACATGGTCGTGGCGTCCGACGATCTCGTCGCGTTCTTTCCGGAGATGGCGTGGGGCCAGTTCGTCACGGGCGGCGTCACGCATTTGCTGCCGCAGGCGCTCGGCCATCAACGCGCAATGGAATTGTGGCTGCTCGGCGAGCGGCAAAGCGCGCAATCGCTGATGTCGATGGGACTCGTCAATCGCGTCGTGCCACGCGACGCCATGCTCGATACGTCGATCGCGCTGGCCTCGCGCATCGCGGAGCAATCGCCGGGATCCATCGCGCGGCTGAAGCGCCTCGTCACCACGCAATTGAGCGAATCGCTCGCACGGAGTCTCGAACTCGAGTTCGACGCGACGATCGACGCCTTCGCCGATCCCGACGCCGCCGAACGCGTCAAGCAGTTCGCCACGAGAAAGGAGCGCGCGCAATGAACCCCAAAGCCCTGACGTTCGATTACTTCGGCACGCTCGTCGATGTGGATCGCGGCGGCACGCTCGGCATCGCGGAAGTGTTGCGGCGTCTGTCGATCGAGACCGGCGACGCGATGTTCGACATCTATCTCGACTGGGATATTCGCAATGTGCGGCTGTATCGCGGGCAGGCGTATGCGCGTTACCGCGACGTGGCGGGCGAGGCGCTCGCCGCCGTGCTCGATGCGCGCTGGCCCGGCGCGCGCAAGGGCCACGCGCTGGACGAGCTGACCGACCTGTTTCTCGCGCATCTCGTCGAGGCGTCGCCCGCGCATGAGGACGCCGAGCCGTTTCTCGACTGGGCGGCGTCGCGCTATCCGCTGATGCCGATCACCAACATGGACAGCGACCTGTGGCGGCGCACGCAGCTCACCCGCTACTTCGAGCATGTGACGACGGCCGAGATGGCGCAGGCGTACAAGCCGTCCGAGGCGATCTTCAGGCTGGCGCTCGACCGCCTCGCGCTGCCGGCGCATGACGTGTTGCACTGCTCGCTCGCGAGCTGGGCCGACATCGACGGCGCGAAGCCGCTCGGCATGGCGGTCGCATGGATCAATCGCGGCGCGGACACGCTCGGCGCGTGGCAGCCGCGCCCGGATTTCGAGTTCGACACCTTGTCGCCGGTACGGGACCTTCTTGAGAATCTGACACTCACTGCGACGGGAGAATCACGATGAAACCGATGAAGACGGCAATCACGTTCATTGCATGCGCGGCGATGCTATGCGGCGCGGCGCATGCGCAGGAAGTCGTGAAGATCGGCGTGGCCGGCCCGCTGACCGGCAGTGCGGCGTCGAGCGGCAAGGACGACGAGCGGGGCGTGCGGCTCGCCATCGACGAATTGAACGCGAAGGGCTTCGCAATCGCCGGCAAGCCGGTGAAATTCGAGCTGATTTCGATGGACGATCAGGGCGATCCGAAGGTCGGCGTGAACGTCGCTCAGAAGCTCGTCGACGATGGCGTGTCGGCGGTCATCGGCCATTACAACTCGGGCGTGAGCATTCCGGCGGCGCGCATTTACAACGACGCCAAAGTCGTGATGATGACGGGCGCCTCGTCGAACCCGGATCTCACGCATCTCGGCTATCCGTACGTGTTCCGCCTCGCCACCAACGACAACGTGATGGGCGGGCGCATGGCGGTCTATGCGTCGAAGGTGCTGGGCGCGCAACGCGCCGCCGTCATCGACGACCGCACCGCCTACGGCACGGGGGTCGCGGACGTGTTCATCAAGACCGCGCAGAAGGAAGGCTTGCAGATCGTCGCGCGCGAGTACAGCACCGACAAGGCGACCGACTTCAAGGCCATTCTCACGCAGATCAAATCGCGCAATCCGCAGGTCGTGTTCTACGGCGGCTATTACGCGCAGGCCGCGACGCTCGCGCGGCAAATGAGCGAGCTCGGCCTGAGCGCGACGCTCGTCGGCGGCGACGGTATCTGTTCGCCCGAATTCGACAAGCTCTCGGCGGGCGTCGCGGACAAGCGCATGTTCTGCGCGCAAGGCGGCGCGCCGCTCGACACGCTGCCCGAGGGCAAGACCTTCCGCGCGAAGTTCAGGAATGCGTTCAGCGCCGATGTCGATACCTACGCGCCCGCGTTCTATGCGGCGACGCTCGTCGTCGCGGATGCGATGCGCAAGGCGGGATCGGCGAAACCGGAGGTATTCGTGAAGGCGCTGCGCGATCAGTCGTTCGACAGCATTCTGGGCCCCGTCAAGTTCGATTCCAACGGCGACTGGATCGATGCGCCTGTCACGGTGTACCGGCTGAACAGCGGGGCGCTCACGGCGATCGCACAGAAGGACTGAGCGCGCGATGCCGCGATGCGCGGGGCGGCGGGATTTTGTCCTGTTACATTCGAAGCCGTTGACCCACCGCATCGCAGGTAGATATGGCCACCGTCGCGCTCGATCCCAGCATCGCCACACTCGAGAGCGCGCTCGCGTCGCCCAGATGGCGCGATGCGCGCCGCCTGGCCGCGCGCGAGGCCGGCGCGTGCATCTTCACGCTCGATCGCAGTGGCCATGTGCTCGAACCGCTCGCGCACATTGGCGACGCCGCGCTCGATGCCTTCCTCGCGCGCTGTCCTTCGGCGGGGCTCGCCGCGCTCGCCGAAGCCGCCACCGTCTCATCGGACGGCCGCTGCGTGACGCTGGCGCTGCAGGACGCCGATGCATCGATCGCGCAGGCGTTCGCGCTGCGTGTCGATGCGCATGGCCGCCGGGTTTTTCTCGTCGCGTTGCGCTGGCGGAAGGCGGCGAATGAAGCGGCGAATGAAGCGACGAATGAAGCGACGAATGAAGCGACGAATGAAGCGACCCCCGCGCCCTGGATCACGCTGCTCGGCGCGACGCTCGACGTGCTGCTGCAAAGCGCGTTCGACCTGGCCGCCTACGACACGCTCGTCGAGGAACAGCGCGCGATCATCGATCATATCGGCGATGGGCTGATGGTCATCGGACAGGGCCAAGTGTTGCGCCACGTCAATTCGGTCGCGGGACGCATTCTGGGCATCGATCCGCGGACGAGCATCGGCAAGACGCTGAACGAAGTGATCGATTTCGAGCCGATCGTCGGGCCGATCTATCGGACAGGTGTGGGTTACGTCGATCGCGAGCTCATCATCGATTCGCCCGCGCGCCACTTGCACCTGCTCGATACCGCTATCCCGATCAAGAATCGTTGCGGCGAAGTCGTGTCGGTGGTGAACACGTTTCGCGAGATGCGGCGCGTGCGCAAGATGGCGGGGCGCTACGCGGGCAATCACGCACGCTTTACCTTCGACAACGTGATCGGCTCCAACGCGGGCCTCAAGCGCGCGGTCGATGCAGCGAAGAAGGCGGCGCGCGGCGCGTCGAACGTGTTGTTGTCCGGCGAAAGCGGCGTCGGCAAGGAAGTGTTCGCGCAGGCGATCCACAATGCGAGCGCGCGCGCCGCGCTGCCGTTCATCGCGATCAATTGCGCGGCGCTGCCCCATGCGCTGATCGAAAGCGAGCTCTTCGGCCACGCGCCCGGCAGCTTTACCGGGGCGGCGCGCGAAGGCCGTCCGGGCAAGTTCGAATCGGCGGACGGCGGCACGGTGTTCCTCGACGAAATCTCGGAGTTGCCCATCGACGTGCAGGCGAAACTCTTGCGCGTGCTGCAGGAGCGCGAAGTCACGCGCATCGGCGACACGCGCGGCATTCCCGTCGACGTGCGCATCATCTGCGCGAGCAATCGCGATCTCGCTTCGATGGTGCTCGCGAAGACGTTTCGCGAGGATCTGTACTATCGCTGCAATGTCATCGAGATCATGATCGCGCCGCTGCGGGAGCGTCGCGAGGACATCCGCGCGATGGCCGCGTTCTTCCTCGATCGATATTGCGCGCGCATGCACAAGCCGAGGCCCGAAATCGCGGAGCGGGCACTGCGGCAACTCGAAGCGCATGACTGGCCGGGCAATGTGCGCGAAATCGAGAATCTCGTCGAGAAGATCGTCAACTTCAACGAAGGCGAGCCTGTCGCGGATGTATCGGCGTTTTTGGGCGGCGCATCGGTTTCGCCGGCGCGCGATGGGTCGGCCGAGCATCATGGCGAGCCGGTGTCGCTGAAGGAGGCGGAGCGCCTCGCCATCGAAAGTGCGTTGAAGGCGTGCCACCTCAATGTGACGCATTGCGCGAAGCTCCTGCAAGTGTCGAAGCCCGCGCTCTACGCAAAGATGAAGCGGCACGGCATTCGCGTCGAACGGTCGATTCGTCAACTCGATTGAGCGGGCGGGCTTTTCACGGCAATCAAATGGTGCGCTGCGATTGCCCCTCTGCCAGATCGGCGGCGAAGTCGCGATAGGCGTGCAGGGGACGGCCCAAAATGCCGACAAGGCGCTCGGCATCGCCGAGTTCGGGCACCATCCCGTCGCTGACGTAACGCTCGGCCATCAGGCGCATCTCGTACGCCATCCACTTTGGCATGAAGCTCGCCAGATTCTGCTCGAAGCCAGTCGGGTCGTCGCCACCGTAGCCAACGGGACGACCGAGCACGTCGGTCCAGATGGCGGCGAGTTGGGGGCCGGTCAGCGTGTCAGGCCCGACAAGGTTGATGACCTCCAGTGGAAGGTGAGCGGCCGCCTCGTCCCGACGGATCAGTTCGAGGGCCGCGACCTCCGCAATGTCGCGGGTGTTCACCATTGCGACGCCCTTCGTTCCGATAGGCATCGGGTAGACGCCGTGCTCGATGACCACGTCCTTGATCATCAGTTCGTTATCCATGAAGTACGCGGGCCGCAGGATAGTGGCGCTGAAGCCCATCGCCTCGATCATATGCTCCGCACCGGACTTGACGGCGAAATGCGGCACATTGACGAAGCGCTCTGCGTGCATCACCGAAAGATACACGACGCGTTCGACGCCGGACTCGCGGGCGATATTCAGCGCGATCAGCGCCTGCGTGAATTCATCGCCCGAGACCGCGTTGAGCAAGAACAATGTGCGCACGCCGGCGAACGCGCGGCGAAGTGAGTCGATGTCGAGCATTTCGCCCTGCACGACACTCACGGCGCTGGGAAAGTCGGCCTTCGACGGATCCCGCACGAGTACGCGCACGTCGGCATTGCGACGCACGAGCTGGTCGACGACCTGGCGGCCGACACGGCCGGTGGCGCCGGTAACGAGAATAGTCATGGTGTTGCTCCTTGAGCGTGGTTGGGATGGCTCAAAGGTACGTGATCCAAATCTGGTCCGGAAGATGCTATAAAGAGACGACGTGTCTCACCAATGGAACGCTGGAATAGCGCGAATGGATCTTCTTGCACTTGCTGATTTCAACCTCGTCGCTCGTTACGGAAGCTTCGGCGAGGCGGCTCGCGCCGCGGGTCGTCCGAAGGCGACGCTTTCGCGAAGGGTGAGCGAACTCGAAAGCGACCTTCAAATCCGGCTTCTCGAACGGGGACCGCGAGGCGTAAAGCTCACGCAGGAAGGACTGGCACTCTATGAGCGCACCGGTGCGCTTCTCGCCGAGCTCAGCGCCAGTGCCGCAGCGATAGCATCGAGCAGCGAGCAGCCTCGCGGCCGCTTGCGAATCAGCGCACCCGCGCTTTTCTCGCAAATCGCCATGGGAAAACTGGTCGCCTCGTTCGCGCTGAAGTGGCCGGAGGTTCGATTGGAAGTCACGACGGAAGATCGCCCGGTCGACATGATCGAAGAAGGTTATGACCTGGTTATACGGGTCAACCCGGCTCCCGACGAGAATCTGGTTGGACGGATCATCCTGCACGACCGGCTCGTCGTCGTGGCGAAGCCCGGACTGGAGCCGCCCGAGGGAAAAGCGCGCGTGCCGGCAGTCATCCGTGGAGCGGCCGATCAAACGTCGTTCTGGGATGTCACCGGCGCCGAGGGGAGAAAGCGCATATTCGTCGAGCCATTCGCCAGACTGTCATCGCTCGTCATGGTGCGCGACACGGTCCGGCTTGGCGTTGGGATCGCGTGCCTGCCGCTGTCGCTCGTCAGCCGCGATATCGCCGCCGGTCGACTTTCACAGTGGGGCCAGTTGGACGGGTCCGACATCGCGCTGTGGGCGCTTTACCCTTCAAGGCGCTTTCTGAGCGCGCGCGTGTCCGCTTTCCTGAACCACCTCAAAGCATCGTTTCCCTCCGGCGCTCCGGAGGAATTGGCGGCGTTGATCGACGGGTAGGAGCGTCAGCCGATGCGCTGATACGAGGGTCTCGCCGTTGCGTTCGCCTTCGAGCCGGCCGCAACAAGCTGCGCTGCGGTGAATCGCGCTCGGACGCTTCGCCCTCAAGCCTTTGCCCACGCTGCCGATAACAAACGCATGGTGGCGTCAGCGACGCAAGTGGATGATTATCGGTGCCGGACGACGGCGCGGCAGGATAGGAGTATGTCGGGGTTGCCCAACACATCGCGGGAGATTACGGAAGGCGCAACGATCGGCGTGGCTATCGTGGGCCGCGATGCGCGCGGCGGTCTGATCGTCAGGACCTGCAACGACGCGTTCATGCGCATGACGGACGCCTCGCGAGCGGACACGCCCGCGCTTCCCCTCGCGGTCGATGCCATGATGCCGGCCGAGGCGCATCCGATCCTCATCGAAAAGTTGAAGGCGTGCTTCGACGGCCAGACGCACACGCATCGATTCATCGACGGCGCGCGTTCGTGGCGTCTCGCGCTCGAACCGCTCAGGGGGCCGGGCGCGCTCGAAGCCGTGCACGAAGTCATGATTTCGTGCATCGACGATACGTCGAAGAGGCCGCTCACGCGCGAAGTCGAATTCGACGCGTCGCGCTTTCGCGCGGTCGTGGACTCGGCGTACGACGCGATCGTGAGCATCGACGAGCGGCACGAGATCACGCTGTTCAATCGGGCCGCCGAGAATCTGTTCGGCTATACATCGGCAGAAGCGCTCGGGAGGCGCATCGAGATGTTGCTGCCGGAGCGCGCGCGTGCGCATCACGCGGACAACGTGCGGCAGTTCGCGAATTCGCCGATGACGAACCTGCGCGCGATGACCGCGCCGCGCATGGACGAAAGCAACAGCGTTTTCGGGCGGCATCGCGACGGCACCATCATTCCGGTGGAAATCGCCATCTCCAAGATCGACGTGGGCGGCGTGGTCGAGTTCACCGCGGTCATTCGCGACATCACCGAGCGCGCGCGGCTCATGGAACTGCTGAAGCAACAGGCCGTCACCGATGCGCTCACCGGTCTGCCGAACCGACGCGAGTTCATCGACTTCGTCGAAAAGCTGCTCGCGACCGACGAGATCCTGTCCGTCTTCATTCTCGACATCGATTTCTTCAAGGCGATCAACGATAACTACGGCCACGATATCGGCGATGAAGTGCTGCGCGTGCTCGCGAATGTCGGAAAGTCGATCCCGCTCGAATCCATGCTGTTCGCGCGCTGGGGCGGCGAGGAGTTCGTCGCGGCGCTGCCGGGCGCGGACGCGAGTGCCGCGCCGCGGATCGCGGACGCCTTGCGCCAGCGTCTGGAGCGGCAGGATGTCGAGCATGTCTGGCGCGTCAAGGCGATTCCTTTCACCGTGAGCATCGGCGTGGTGACACGCGAGCCCGGCGAGCGCGACGTGGATGCGCTCATGCGCCGCGCGGACCGGGCGTTGTATCACGCGAAGGCGGCGGGGCGTAACCGTGTCGAGGTCAGATGAACGCGGGCAGAAGCCCGGCCTGCACGAAGCGCGGGACCGCGCTCAATCCGTGAACAACGCCTTGCGGATGATCGCGTGCACGCCCCAGTTGCCATCGACGACTTGCGTGACGCCGAAGTCCACCGCCACCGACATCAGCGAGATGGCTTCGTCTTCGGTGAGTCCCTTGGTGGACATCAGAAACCGCCGCGTCTTGATGAAGGCATCGCGCATGGCCTGATCCAGCGTGGACTTCTGATAGACCTCGCTTTGCGCGCTGGTGCCGAACTCGGCCAGATAGTCGGGATGGCTGAAGCCGTGCAGCACCCATTCATCGGCGGTTTCGACGAGCGGATACGTGAGGTCCGCGAACGACTGCGAGGCAAGCGTGTGCTTCTTGTGCAGGATCAGTTCGAAGTCGCCGGTGAGCGAGCATTCGATGGCCGTGCCGCACAACTCGGAATCGCCTTGCGACGCGTGCGGGTCGCCGATCGACAAGAGCGCCCCGGCCACGCCGACCGGCAGAAACACGCTCGCACCGGGACCGACGCGCCAGTTGTCGAGATTGCCGCCGAAGGCCGAAGGCGGAATCGAATCGATCAGACCGTTCTGCTGCGGCGCCACGCCGATCACGCCGAAGTGCGGTCGCACGGGAATGGTCACGTTCTTCAGCACGTCGTGATTCTCGACGACGCTCGCGTGATCCACCGGCACGCCCGGATAATCGATGATCGGATGCAGCACGCCGAAAGGATCGCGCTGCGGCGTCCAGCGGTAGTTGTAGACGGCGCGCGCATAGGCGCTGTCGTCGCGCGCTTCGTCCGTGTGGATCTCGTAGATGGTCACGACTTCGCGCGGCTTCGGTTCGGTGAGCAGTTCGCGATAATGAAAGCCCCACCACGCCGCGACGTTGCTGCCGAACGCGCGGCCGTGGAACTTCGGGTTCCTGCAGCGGCGCGGATGAATATCGACGATGCGCACTTCGAGGACATCGCCCGGTTCCGCGCCTGTCACCGCAATCGGCCCGGTGCAGATATGCACGCCGAAGCCTTCGCCCGCGCCGCGTCCATAGATGGAGGCGTTCATCGGGCCCGCGCCGCGACGGTCCACGTTCTTGCGTTCGGCTGTCCAGTGGAACACGCTCTCCGCGCCGGGATCGCCCGCGATCATGCGGTCCCAGTCATCCGACGCATGCTGCGTGAGCGCTTCGACCGTCACCGTATCGCCGCTCGCGACTTCGAGCACGGGCTTGAGATCGTGGCTGAAATAGCCCCAATGCACCGTGTTCGCCGTTGCGCGCAGCAAATGATGCCGCGGCCTGCCGCCCGTCCGCGCGGGCCGCGCTTGCACGGCATCGCTTTCGTCGCGCGCGGCGACGAGCGTGTCGCCCGTCTCTTCACTGCGCGCCTGCGCGATCAGACTCGCGGCGTTCACCGGCAGCCCGCGCGATAGCGAATGCACGAGATGGCGCGCGAGTTCCAGGTTCGCTTCGTGCCGGAACGTGCGCGGCGATGCGCCATAACGCTCGCGGAACACGCGGCTGAAGTGCGCCGGATCGTTGAAGCCCCAGCGAAAGCAGATGTCGGATATGGAGACTTTCTCCGAGAGCGGATCGGCCAGTTCCGCGCGGCAGCGTTCGAGGCGGCGCGAGCGCACATACGTCGAGAAACTCTGTCCGGCGAGTTCGAACAGCTTCTGCACGTAACGCGGCGACACGCGTTCGTCTTTGGCGAGCGAGGCCACGCTCAGGGTCGAATCGGCGAGATGCGTTTCGATGAAGCGGCACAGTCGCGCGAACAACGCCGACTGCGGCGGCGTCAGCCCGTTGAACGAACCTTTGCGTTCCTGTCCGGCGAGACAGGCCACGAGCATTTCGGCGAGCGCGAGTTCGGTGGGACGCAACTCCTCCGCGCTCAGCGTTTCGAGGCTTTCCACGACCGAACGCAGAAAGCCCGAGAAGATGTGGCCGATGCCCGTCGCGCCCGGCAACAAGGCCACGCGCAGCGAGAGCGGCGAAATGAGACGCGCGTTGATGGCGCTCCTGGGCGCCCGCACGATGAACGCGCGAAAGCGTCCCGCGAAAACCAGCGACGCGCTCTGGCCCGGCGCGGCATAGACGATGTCATGCGGGCTCACGCGCTCGCGCAGACCATCGGCGACGAGCGTGGCGTCGCCATCGATCAGCAGCACGAGCATGAGACTGTCCGCGTGATCCGCGCTCATCTGCAGCGTCTGCGCGGCCGAGGCGATGGTCGTGAACTCGATCCCGCCCGCCGATACGCGCGATGTCAGCGTGCCGTGCAAACCGCGTTCGCCGCCTTCGATCTTGCCGCGCCATCCGAGACGTGCGAGCGCCGCGTTCCATTCATGCCGGCGCTCGAACTCGGGATACGACTCGGTGGTGAAGCGCGACAGATTCAACGAAAACTCCACGATAGGCGAAGCAGCAAGCGCTTTTCAAAAGCAACCTTCGCGCCATCGCGATGCTTACGGCGGCGGGTGCATCGCGTATCGAAGACAGTGCATACATGCGCCATCGCGGCGCACGCCTGCACTTGCGCGCATCACGCGACGCGCGGCCTCATGCGTTCTTGGACGAGCGTGCACGCCAATACCAGCAGTTGTGCGCAGCCAGTCAAGTTCGCGGGATTTCGGTCGCCTACGCTCTGGGCATCGCAAGTCAATCGTCATCAGCCGTCAGGAGCGTATCGATGCAAAGGAATCTCATGGGCCGTTTATCTCGCGCAGGACTTGGCGCGCTGTGCGCGGTGTTGTTCGCCTTCGCGGGACAGGCGCACGCCGCCGCGCCCGCCGAATGCAGCGCGTTGCAGGCGAAGTACCCGCAGTTCAAGGGCAAGACACTCACCAATGCGATCAATCCGCATACGCCGGGCTATGAAGCGCTCGACCCGAACGATCCGAGCAAGTACATCGGCTTCGATATCGATCTGGGCGAGTTGATCGCGCAATGCCTCGGCTTCACGATGGCCTACAAGCCCGTGACCTTCGCCGCGCTGCTCACGACCTTGCAGAGCGGTCAGGCCGATATCGTCATCTCCGATATCTACGCGACCGAGGAGCGCGCCAAGGCCGCCGACTTCATCACGTACTCGAAGGTGTTCGACGGCGTACTCGTCGCCAAGGGCAATCCGAAGAAGATCACCGGCATCAACACGTCGATGTGCGGCACGACCGCCGCCGAAAACACGGGCTATGTGGAAGTGCCGCTGATTCAGGCACTGGCGCCGCAATGCAAGGCGGTCGGCAAGCCCGAAGCCACCGTGCAGCTCTACGACAACAACGCCAACTGCATCCAGGCCATTCTCGCGGGCCGCGCGGATACGTACATCAACGACGTGAACACGGTCGACCAGGCGGTGAAGGCGTATCCGGACAAGCTGGAGAAAGCGACCGCCGTGACCTTGCCGTACTTCGTGGGCATCGGCGTGCCGAAGGACAAGCCCGATTTCCGCGATGCCGTGATGGCCGCGCTCGTCGCCATTCAGAAGAGCGGCGCGCAGTCCGAACTGCTGAAGAAGTGGGGCCTCGGCGTCGAGAATCTCGCGACGCCGCAACTCGTCGTTGCCAAGTAAGCGCGGAAGCATCGGCATATGGACCTGTTCCTTCACTATCTCGGCCTGCCTTATCTGCTCGACGGCATCCGCTTCACGATCACCGTCACCTTGCTCGGACTCGCGGGCGGGCTCGTGCTGGGACTCGTCCTTGCCGCCATGCAACTGAGCCGAATCGGACCGCTCGCGGCCATCGCGCGCGGCTATACGGTGATTTTTCGCGGCACGCCGCTGATTCTGCAACTCGTGTTCGCCTACGACGCCCTGCCGCATATCGGCATCAAGCTGAGCGCCATCGGCGCGGCGGGCCTCGCGCTCGCCGCGAACGAAGCGCCGTTCATCGCGGAGATATTCCGCTCGGGCGTGCTCGGCGTGGATCGCGGACAGACGCTCGCGGGGCAGGCGCTCGGCATGACGCCTTCCGTGCTGATGCGCCGGATCATCGCGCCGCAGGCCCTTCGCTCGATGATTCCCGCGCTCGGAAACGAAACCGTCAGCGCGTTGAAGAACTCTTCGCTGGCTTCGGTCATCTCGGTGGGCGAGCTGACCTTGCGCAGCACGCAGCTTGCTTCGTCGACGTTCGACTTCTTTTCGATCTTCTTTGCGTCGGGTCTCTTGTATTTGTGTCTGACGGGCGCGATCGCCGCCATTCAGCTGATGATCGAACGCGCGCTCGATCTGGACCGCGCCAGCTCGCGCGGCGGCTTCTGGGGACGACGCCGGAGCACGCCCGTATCGACGAAGCCCGCAGGCCCGACCGATCTGCCGCCGGTCTTCGTCCCGGCTCGCGTCACACCCGGCGACCGCGCACGCCGCTACGACGCGCTGTCTCGCAACGGCACCGCCGTGCAGATCAATGGCGTACACAAGCGCTACGGCGAGCAGCCGGTGCTCAATGGCTTCGATCTCGACATCCGCTCGGGCGAAGTCGTCGCGTTGCTCGGACCGAGCGGCTCGGGCAAGAGCACGCTGCTTCGCTGCATCAATCATCTGGAACAGTGGGAACAAGGCGAGATACGCGTGGGCGGACGGCGCCTGGGCTTTCGCGATGACGGGCGGCGCATGAATCCGCGCGAGCTTGCGAAGGAGCGCGCGAGTCTCGGCGTCGCCATGGTGTTCCAGCAGTTCAATCTTTTCGGCCATCTGACGGCGCGCGAGAACATTGCATTGCCGCTCGTCTGGGTGCACGGCGCGACGCTCGCCGATGCCAACCGACGCGCGGATGCCCTGCTCGAACGCGTGGGCCTCGCGCATCGCGCCGATGCGTTGCCGCGTCATCTGTCGGGCGGCCAGCAACAACGCGTGGCGATTGCGCGTGCGCTCGCGCCGAATCCGCGCGTGCTGCTGCTCGACGAGCCGACTTCCGCGCTCGATCCGGAACTCGTGGGCGAAGTGCTCGAAGTGATCCGCCGCCTCGCGCTCGACGATGGCCTGACGATGATCATTTCGACGCATCAGTTGCGCTTCGCCGATGAAGTGGCCGACCGCGTCGTGTTCCTGAGCGGCGGCAGCGTCGTGGAGGACGGACCCGCGCATCAGGTCTTGACGCGGCCGCATCATCCGTTGACGGCGCGCTTTCTCAACGTGATGGGCGCGGGCAGCACGCTCGAAACCGTGCACTGAATCGCATCGATAACACAGCCACTCGCCGAGGACGAATCAATGAAGCATTACACGCTGCCCGTTTCATCATCCACCGTGCATTGGGGATACTTCAGCAAACGGGTAGAACCGCGCCTCACGCTCAAGTCGGGCGACCGCGCCACCATCGAAACGCTGACGCATCACGCGAACGACGACCACGAGCGCATGATCGCGGGCGATCCGGGCGCGCAGAGCGTGTTCGAATGGACGCGCGAGCACAAGGCCGTTTCGCGGCGCGGCGCGGGTCCGACCGAAGGACCGTTCCGCCTCGGCGCTGGCGAAGGCCTGGGCGTGCATCTGCTCACCGGTCCGGTGGCAATCGAAGGCGCCGAACCCGGCGACGTGCTCGAAGTGCGCATCCTCGACGTCAGGCCGCGGCCGAGTTGCAGCGCGTGTCATGCGGGCAAGTGCTTCGGCTCGAACGTGGCCGCGTCGTGGGGCTTTCAGTATCACGATCTGATCGAGGAGCCGAAGCCGCGCGAGGTGGTGACCATCTTCGAACTCGATACTTCCGGCGAGCCGTATGCGCGCGCGGTCTACAACTATGTGTGGACGCCGCAGACCGACCCGGATGGCATCGTGCACGCGACGATCGATTATCCCGGCGTGCAGGTGGATCACCGGCTCGTGACGAAGCGCGAAAACATCTTGCCGGATATCCGCGTGCCGGCGCGACTGCATTTCGGCACCATGGGCGTCGCGCCCGCCGAAGCGGACTATGTCAGTTCGATTCCGCCGAGCTACACGGGCGGCAACATCGACGACTGGCGCATCGGCCGGGGCGCGACCATGTATTACCCGGTGGCGGTCGAAGGCGCGCTTTTCTCGGTGGGCGACCCGCATGCCGCGCAGGGCGACAGCGAACTGGGCGGCACCGCTATCGAAACATCGTTGACGGGGGACTTCGAATTCATCCTGCACAAGAAAGCGGATCTCGAAGGCACGCTCCTCGAAGGGCTCACGCATCCGCTGCTCGAAACGGATCAGCAATGGTCGGTGTACGGCTTCACGTTCCCCAACTATCTGGCCGAACTCGGGACGAACGCGCAAGTGGAAGTGGCGCAGCATGCGAGCCTCGACAAAGCCATGCGCGATGCCTTTCGCAAGCTGCGCCGCTTTCTGATGACGGTGCACGGTTTGAGCGAAGACGAAGCCATTGCGCTGATGTCGGTAGCGGCGGACTTCGGCGTGACGCAGGTGGTCGACGCGAATTGGGGCGTACACGGTTCGATCCGCAAGGAAGTGTTCAAGAACTACAAGAAGCGTTGATCGACGCGAATCAAGACATCGATCCATAGCCTGTCAATCCGCGCGCACGCGCGCGTCGCTTGCATGACTGAGGCGAGCGGCCTGTCCATCCATCCATAACGTTCACGAAACCCTCGCCAAGGGAATGCCGGGTCGCGTCCGTTCGTATCGGCGGGCGAGAAGAGGGCATCGCCTGCACTTCGGCGATGCGCGTCGCGCACCAATGTGTTTCGTCGCCTTACGTGCGTCTTTGTCCGTCCGTGTCGCTTCGGAACAGAACGGACATGCGCTCATGCACGCCGCGCCAAGTATCGCCCGATGGCGGCCAAGCGCGGGAAATCGGAACGGAAGCCGCTAAAGGGTAGGCGTTCCTAATCGACGCACGCGAAGGATAACCCTCATGCGACCCGCCAAAGTGCCTGCCACTGTCATTACCGGTTTCCTTGGAGCCGGCAAGACCACGCTCGTGAATCACCTGCTCGAATCCACGCGGCCGATGCAGATCGGCATCGTCGTGAACGAATTCGGCGAAGTCGGTATCGACGGGCAGTTGATCGTCGCCGATGAACGCGCCGTGATCGAGATCAACAACGGCTGCGTCTGCTGCACGGTCCGCACCGATCTCGTCGCCAGCGTGCGCGACATGTTGATGCGCTTCGGCGATCGCCTCGCGCGTCTCATCATCGAAACGTCGGGCCTCGCCGATCCCGCGCCGGTGCTGCAGACCTTTCTCGCCGATCCCGACGTGCGCGAGCGCGTGGAACTGGAATCGGTCGTCGCCGTGGTCGATGCAATGCACGCGCAATCCCAGCTACATGACGACATCGCGCGGGAGCAAGTGGTGTTCGCGGACCGCATCGTCATCAACAAGACCGATCTCGTTTCGACCGATGCCGTCGATGCGCTCGTCGCCGGGATTCGCCGGCTCAATCCCACTGCACGCATCGAGTACGCGCAGCGTTCGAGGATCGACGCCCATGCGCTTTTCGGCACGCGGAGCTTTTCGGTCGACAACCTGCTCGCCATCGAGCCGAATCTGCTCGACGAAGACGGCCACGATCACGAACACGACGACAGCATTGCATCGTGCGCGATCGTGGTGCCCGGCGGCATCGATGCGACGCGTTTCAACCGCTGGATCAATCAGCTCGTGCAAACGCAAGGCACACAACTTCTGCGCATGAAAGGCGTGCTCAACATGCACGACGAACCGCGACGCCTGCATTTCCATAGCGTGCATATGTTGCTCGACACCACGTTCGGCCGTGCGTGGATGCGCGACGAAACACGAGAGAGCCGTTTCGTGATGATCGGCCGCAACATCGACGCTGCGCGAATGCGCGACGGCCTTCTGAGTTGCATGAACTGAAGCCTTCATTCATTTCTTCTTCAAGGAGCTACGCATGAAAAAGCCAGAGGCATACACGGTGAGCATCGGCGTATTGGCGGTCGTCGATACATGGCTCACCGGCACGATCTTTCCGGTTCCGGTTTGGGTGACGTTCATCGCGTGGGCGTCGTTCTTCGTGCTCGGCGGCGGGCGCGCGGGCTTCGTCAAGAGCGTGGCGTCGAATCTCACGGGACTCGTCATCGCTTCGCTTACCTTGCTCTGCATTGCGACGACGAGCGGCGGCGCGATCGCGGTGGCCGTGCTGGTTGGCATCGGCAGCGCGGCGATGGTTCAGGCGTCGAAGATCAAATTGCTCGATGTCTTGCCCGCGATCGTCTGGGGCTTCGCCTCGACGGTCGGCACGATGGTCGCAACGGGCAAGGCGATCACCACGGCGGGCATCGGCAATCCTGCGCTGGTCGCGGCCGCCGCGCTCGTTACCGGCGCAGTGTTCGGCTTCGTCTCGGAAGTGGTCGGCGAAGCCCTGCAATTCAGACGCGAGCATCGGCTCGGATAAGACCGTTTCCATTCAAGCGGAGCACAACATGAAGCTGCAACATCATCTCGGCGGCATCGAAAATCTGGGGCCGGTCAGCACTGAAAAGCGCGTATTCGTCGAGCCGTGGGAGAAGCGCATCTTCGGCATTCATACGGTGATGATGGCGGAGAGCGCGCATCTGTCGGACACGCCGCATCGCTATCCGGTCGATACGCTGCCCACCGCCTTCAAGAGCAACTGGACCTGGGCCTCGCTGCGCACCGGCGCCGAAGACATGCAGCCGTTCGAGTACTTCAAGTATCGCTACTACGAGAAATGGCTCGGCGGCATTGCGCAGTTTTTCGTCGATCAGGGGTATGTGTCGGCGGAGGAACTCGCTGAGAAAACCGCCCACTACAGCGCGCACCCGGACGCGCCTTTACCCGATCGCCCCAATGCCGAACTCGCGGCGCAGATCGACGCCTATTTGCAGCACGGCGACTCGGGCTATCACGCGCTCGACGGCGCGGCGCGCTTTCGAGCGGGCGATGCCGTGCGTATCGCCGATCCCGAAGCGGTGGACCACACGCGCTTGCCGGGGTATTTGCGCAACAAGACCGGCGTGGTGGATCTCGTCTATCCCGGCGCGTTCTCCTATTTCGTCTCGACGGGCGTGGACGGTATCGGCGCGCCGATGCCTGTGTATCGCGTTGCCTTCGACGCCGCGTCGATCTGGGGCGCCGGCAAAAGCGAGCCGAACACGACCATTTACGCCGACCTGTACGAAGCCTACGTGCAGGCCGCCGATTGAACTCGAACATAAGCCAACCCCGAGCGAACCCATGAGCCAACTCTTCGAATTTTCCGGCGACCGCGAAGCATCGAGCGCCGCCAAAGTGCGTGCGCTGGAAGCCTTGCTGATCGAAAAAGGCGTGATTGCCACCGACTCCGTCGATGTCGTGCTCAAGCACTTCGAGACGATGGCCGGCCCGTTCAACGGCGCGAAGATCGTCGCGCGCGCATGGGTCGATCCCGACTACGCGAGACGTCTCGTCGAAGACACGCCGAAGGCGATCGCCGAACTCTCGCTTCCGCTCGGCATGGCGGGCGCGGAAGGCGAGCATATGGCGGCGGTCGCAAACGACGCGAACGTGCATAACCTCATCATCTGCACGCTGTGTTCGTGTTATCCGTGGCCGGTGCTCGGCCTGCCGCCGTATTGGTACAAGGACCCTGTATTTCGCGCGCGCGGCGTGCGCGAACCGCGCGCCGTCCTGCAGGAATTCGGCGTACAGGTGCCCGCCACGAAGGAGGTGAAGGTGTGGGACAGCAGCGCGCAGATTCGCTGGTTCGTGGTGCCCGAGCGCCCCGCGAACACGGAGCATCTGAGTGAGGAAGAACTCGCCGCGCTCGTTACGCCCGAGTCGATGATGGGCGTTGCACTCGTCGAAGCGCCCGCAGCCTGAGGAGCGTGCCATGTTCACGCGTTTCGAAGAATACGCTGCCGCGTCGATGCTCGGCGCACCAGATTCTCCGCCGCGTCTCGACGGCAAACTGCTGTTCACCAATCGCTGGGAGCGCGATGTGTTCGGCCTCGCGCTCTCGCTATCGAAGGCGGGATGTTTCGAGTGGGAGGACTTTCGCCAGAGCCTGATCGCGTCCATCGCGAAGTGGGAAGCGATCGAATGCGCGAATCAGCCGCGCTGGGACTACTACGAACGTTTTCTCGAAGCGCTGCTGAACGTGGTCGAGACGAGCGGCGTGCTGTCGCGCCGGGAGATCGAAGCGATCGTCGCGGCGCGCAGCCGTTAACATTTTTCCGACTCTTTTGGAGGTACTTCATGAATCAAGCTGTCCTGCATTCCACTGACACGTTCGAACCGATTCCACTGCGCGAACTGCTGCCGTGGACGATCTTCGGCGGATTGCTGATGCTGCTGGCGCTGTATTTCGTCGGCGCGGAGCAGGGTGCTACCGCGGTCTTTCAGGGCACCGCCATTCACGAGTTCGTGCATGACGGACGCCATCTGTTGGGCTTCCCCTGCCACTGACGAGGAGACGACGATGGTCGGCAAACTGTTGATGCGCGGCATGCTCGCGGGCCTCATCGCGGGACTGCTGGCCTTCTGCTTCGCGCGGGTGGCGGGCGAGCCGCAAGTCGAACGCGCGATCGCTTTCGAGGCCCATGAAGCGCACGAGCACGCTCACGCCGGCGATGCGCCCGAGCCTGAAATCGTCAGTCGTGAAACGCAAGCGGGCGTGGGCTTGCTGACGGGCGTACTCGCGTACGGCGCTGCATTCGGTGGGCTCTTCGCGTTGTGCTTCGCCTATGCGTGGGGACGCGCGGGAAGCATGGGCGCGCGGCCGCTTGCAGCATGGCTTGCGCTCGCGGCTTTCGCCGCCCTGGTGGTGCTGCCGGCGCTGAAATATCCGGCGAATCCGCCTTCGGTGGGCGCGGCGGAAACCATCGGCGTGCGCACCGCGCTTTATTTTTTATGCATGGGGATTTCCGTCGCCATTACACTGCTGTCGATAGCTTTGCGCCAAGCCCTGTCGCGCAAATGGGGCGATGCCAACGCGACGCTCGCCGGTCTGCTGGCTTTCGCGATCATGGCCGCCGCGATGCTCGCGCTGTTACCGGCTATCGACGAAGTGCCCGCCGAGTTTCCCGCCACGTTGCTGTGGCGATTCCGGGTGGCGTCGATCGGCATGCAGGCGATCATCTGGACGGTCATCGGCGCTGCGTTCGGCGTGGCGGCGGAGCGCATGGCGTTGCCCGGCGCTGCGCGCGTGGGTCGAGGCATGACCATGAGCAAGTCTGTTCTCAGAGGATCCGGATATCGGCGATGAAACGCATCAAGGTCGGAATGCTCGTCTTTCCTGGATTTCAGCTGCTCGACATCGCCGGGCCGAAGGATGCGTTCGCCGAAGTCAAGGTGCTGAGTTCAGGCGAGTGCGAGTACGAAATGATGATGGTCGGCACGACGCGGGGCACGGTGCAATCGTCGAGCGGCCTGACTACCGTGCCGGATCGTACGATCTTCGATCCGTGCCCGGAGTTCGACATCATCATCGTGCCGGGCGGGCTCGGCATCTTCGACGCCTTCGACGATCCGGCGCTGAGCAACTGGCTGCGCGCGCAGCATCGGCAGTGCCGCCGCGTGTCCGCTATCTGCAACGGGTTGTTCGCCCTCGGCTCGGCGGGGCTGCTCGACAACAAACTGGTGACGACTCACTGGATGGACGTGCCCCGGCTCGCCAGCACTTTTCCGAAGGCGCGCATCGAGCCGGATCATATCTTCGTTCGCGACGGCAGCATCTACACGACGGCCGGTGTCACGGCGGGCATCGACCTCTCGCTCGCGATGATCGAAGACGACTTCGGCCGGCAAATGGCGCTCGATGTCGCCAAGTATCTGATCGTCTATCTGCGGCGCTCGGGCGGGCAGTCGCAGTTCAGCCCGCTGCTGGAAACGCAGGCTTCGCCGGGTTCGCAGACTATCGAAGTCCAGCAATTCATGCTGGATAACCTGCATGTGGATCATACGGTCGCGTCGCTCGCGGAACGCGTGCATATGAGCGCGCGCAATCTCTCGCGCATCTTCGCCAAGGATTGCGGCATCACGCCGATGACTTACCTCGCCAATGCGCGCATCGATGCCGCGCGGCGCTACCTGGAAGCCACGGACTTGCCGCTGAGAGTCATCGCACACCGATGCGGCTTCGAGGACACCGACAAATTCCGCCGCACCTTCCTGCGCCGTCTGCAGATCAGTCCGGTCGATTATCGCAACCGGTTTAGATCGATGAACAAGCAAGAGTCGCTCAGTGCGGTCTGAAGAGACTCGCCACGCGGGGATGATGCGCTGAGCGTGACTTTTCCGGCACTAAACGCGTGCATGGCCATGCACTTCTTCGGGGCTAAAGCGGCGCACTAAGACTTTAATTAAAGGTTAATTTTGGCGAGCCGTAAGAGGCGTAATAGATAGGTGGGCGAACACGATCGCCGGCGGCCATTCGCTGCCCTGTGAGCGCCCGCCTGCATGACTCTTCTTGCACGTTTCCAAACGTCTCGCCCATGAAACGGAATCCTTTCTTCAAGCTGCTCGCGCGCTTGCGCGTGGGGCACAAGTTGCTGCTCATCTACCTGCTCGATCTCAGCGCGGTGATCTACATCAGCGGGATTCTGATTCACGAAAAGTATCTGGCGATCGATTTTTCGAACAAGGAGATTGTCGGCAACGCGTATGTTCACGAGGTCGAACATGGCATCACGTCCATCGCGATGGCGGGCGCGGGCAAACCGCCGACGGCGGCGCAGCTCGATGCCGAGATCGACAGGCTCGTTCGTGCCGAGCAGCAATACGGCGCGCAAATGGGAAGCGCGGAGCCGAGCAACGCGCTGCGGACCGCTCTGCAGACGATGGCGCACGAACGCGAGGTCGGGATCGCGTCGACGGACCAGGCGCTGACGGCCTCCCGCGATCTGATAACGCGCATCGGTAATCAATCTAACCTGATTCTCGACCCGGATCTCGACAGCTACTACGCGATGTCGCTCTCGATCTTGCGCTATCCCGCGCTGCTGACCGCGGTGAACAGCATCGGCCGCCATCTGCACGACGGCGCTCACGCGCGCTCGCGAGAGGAAGTGCGTTCGCGTTATCTGGTCCTCGAAGGGCAACTCGACGGGGTCATGCAAGGTTTGCGGTCGGACTACGCCGAGGCGGGGGCGGCCAATCGTCAATTCGAGCGCACACTCAGCCCGTCGTTCGATCGAATGCGCATTGCCGTCGAGGCATTCAGGCATGCGGCGCGCGTGGTGGTGGACGACAACGTGGCGCCGGATGCAGCTGTGCTGATGATCGTCGACAGCGCGCAGCAAGCGCTCGTTCAAAGCGTAGACGGCCTCTGGCGCGATACCGGCGAGCAGCTAGACGGCCTGCTGCATGCACGCGTGCAAGCCCTGTTTTCGCGCATGTGGCTGCATTTGGGCACGGCGCTTTTCCTGCTCTGCGCCATCCTGACACTGGTTTATTGCGTCGCGCAGCAGATTTCGTCGCCGCTACGCAAACTCGCGCGCGTGATGGATGTGGTGCGCCGCACCGGCGATCACACGAAGCGCGCCGACTGGGACAGTCAGGACGAGATCGGCCAACTCGTGCGCGGCTTCAACGAAATGCTTGCGCAACTGGATCGCGAACGCGTCGTGCAGAAGGAATTGGCGGCGACCGCCCGCGCGTCGGCCGCGCAATCAGCGCTCGTGGAAGCCACGCCCGTGCCGATGGTCGTCACCGCCATTCCCGGCCACGAGGTATTGCACGCCAATGCGCCTGGACTCTTCTGGCTCAATGGGAGCAGCACCGACCCGTGGGCTCAGGGTCTCGACTCCGCGACCCGCGCGCGCTTCTTTCAGCAACTTTCCGACCGCGAAGCCATCGACGAATTCGAAGTTCACTGGAAAGCGACCTCGCAGCCGAGCTGGGCGATGCTGTCGGCGCGCCGTCTCGACTTCCAGGGACGCGACGCCATTCTCACCGCCTTCACGCCGATCAATCAGATCAAGCTCATGGAGCAGCGGCTGGAACTGTGGGGCAAGGTGTTCGAGGCATCGTCCGAGGCGATCGTCATCCTGAACGCCGAGGCGCGTCTGCTCACTGCGAATCCTTCGTTCTTTCGCGCAACCGGTTATCGGATGGACGACGTGGCGGGCAAGCCGCCGGCCTTCATCGACACGCAGGCGCAGGAAGACGAAAACGGTCCGCTGGGTAACCTCTTGCAACGCGTCGGGCGCAGCAGCACCTGGCACGGCGAAGCGCAAATAAGCCGCCGCGAGGGCGGTGATTATCCGGCGTGGCTCATGATCAGCGCGGTACACGACAAGCGCGGCACCGTATCGCATTACATCTGCACGCTGATCGACATCACGGACCGCAAGAAGAGCGAAGCGCGCATTCAGTTTCTCGCGCAGCATGACGTGCTCACCGAACTGCCCAACCGTGCACTCTTTGCCGCGAAGCTCGGCGTTGCCATCGCAGCAGCGCAGCGAACGCGGCAGCGCGTCGCGGTGCTGTTCATCGATCTGGACCGCTTCAAGAACATCAACGATTCGCTCGGACATCACATCGGTGATGGCCTGTTGCGGTCCGTGTCGCGACGCCTGCTCAATGCGGTCGGCACCCACGACACCGTGAGCCGCCTGGGCGGAGACGAGTTCACGGTGCTGCTCAACGGAGTCGGTCACGCGAGCGAAGTGGCGCGCAGCATCGAACAGCGGCTGCTCCCGCTGCTTCGCGAAGCGCATGAAGTGAGCGGGCTGACACTGCAGGTTGCGAGCAGCATCGGCGTCGCACTATACCCGGATGATGGCGAAGACATCGATACGTTGATGCAGAACGCCGACGCCGCGATGTATCAGGCCAAGTCTGCCGGACGAAATCAGGTCAAGTTTTTCTCGGCCGACATGGCCGAACAGGCGAGGCATCGGCTCACGCTGGAAACGTGTTTGCGCACGGCTATCGAGTTCGGCGAGTTGCGGCTCGAGTGGCAGCCGTGCCTCGAAGCGCGGTCCGGTGCGCTCGCGAGCGTCGAAGGACTGCTGCGCTGGAAGAGCGCGGTACTGGGTGAAATCGGTCCGGCTGTGTTTATCCCGGTGGCGGAGGACACGCGCCTCATCGTTGCCATTGGCGCGTGGGTGATCGAGGAAGCGTGCCGGCAGCTTGCCGCCTGGCGCGACGAAGAGGGCCTCGAAATACGCGCGTCCGTCAACATTTCGGCGCTCCAGCTACGCGAGCCGGAGCTCGTTGCGGCGCTTGGCACGAGTCTGCTCGCGCATGGCGTGCCGCCGCATTGCCTGGAACTCGAAATCACCGAGACGGTTCTCATGGATGGCGCCGAACACTACGCGCAAGCCATTCACGCCATTCGCGGGCTAGGCGTCAAGCTCTCGCTCGACGACTTCGGCACCGGCTACTCGAGTCTCAGCTATCTGAACCGGTTTCCGCTCGACCGTCTGAAGATCGACCGCGCGTTCGTGCGAGACATGCTCGACGCATCTGCCGATCTTGCCATCGTCAAGGCGATCGTCGATCTCGGGCATGAGCTTGGTTTGCGCGTGGTGGCCGAAGGGGTGGAAACCGGCCATCAAGCGCAAGTGTTGCGCAAGATCGGCTGCGATGAGTTGCAAGGTTTCCTGTTCGCACCGGCGATCCCAGCCGAGGAATTGGTGCTGTGGAACAGGGCGCGGCAGGACGAGGCGCTCGATGCTTCGCCGGCTTGAGGCGAAGCATCGAGGCCGGCGCCCGTGCAGCCGTCGAACTCTGCTGGAATGACGAGCGGGATTGAGCAAACGGCCGAATTTGGCCGATCCCGCTCGAGGCAGCGCGCCCCCTTTACTTGCCTAATTTCTCAGCCTCGCTCGGCTCCTCTCTGGGGTTGTAGCGCGGCGTGGGCTGTGGCAGCAGAAAGAAGGCGATGGACAGCAATGCAATGGCCACGCCGATGCGGCACGCCGCGATCGCGACGGGAACTGCAGCGATCTGAACCAGCGTCGCAGCGCCGTAGCGGCGCGTCATCTGCTGGAGGAAATCCGGCGCGAGCCGTTCGTCCATCAGCCGGCGGCCTGGCATTGCATAGAACCACTTCGCCATCCAGGTGCAGGCGGTCAGGGCAAGACCGGCAACGAGGGTTACTGATGCGACGGGCTCGAAGCCCGTGCCGAGGTGAAAGCACCACACGCGGATCGGATAAGGAATGACGACGATCGCCAGCAGGAACAGGAGGTTGATTACGCCGAACCAGTGATCGCTCTTTGCATAAATGCGACCCGAATAATGGTGTTGCAGCCAGTAGGCTCCGATCACGACATAGCAGAGAACGAGCGCGAGATATTCGCGCCACTGCTCCGCCATGGCGCTTGCCAGGTCGCTGTAGTCATGCGTGCCCTCCGGGGATCCGGGAACCTTGATCTCGACGATCAGCAGGGTCAGCGCGATCGCGAACACCGCGTCGCTGAATCCCTCGAAGCGGTCGAGTCCGCGCTCGGCACCATGCGTTTCCGTGTCGGCAGATTTACGCCTGTTACGTAGCATCATCTGAGTCCTTTCGCGCTCGGCAAGATCAGAATCACCGGCCGAAAAACGGCAACGCTTTTCCTTTGCGTGCCGCCTTCATTGGCAGCCGACGAAGCACGGCCCGGACGACTCGCGCGTTCGCAAGGCTGACTGACCGAGCGCCGAACCCGTCTGACGCGGCCCCGCGACGACGGCGTCGCGGCGGAAAGACTCGAAGCATTCGGTGTGCCGCCCACGCGTTCGCAAGCGGGGGTTGGGCATCACGATACCGGCCGACCAGACGTAGTTTGGCTTGAAAGGGGTCAAGTCGAACTTTGAACACGTCCGACGGGGGAACGCTCGCGTACCGCGGCAGCGTGTCCGCAGCGCGTCCCGCGGTCGGCCAGACGAAAACCGGATGTCCGCCGCGATCCTCGACTCAAGTGCTTGCGGTTAGTGCCGTTAGCAGGGAGGACGCCGCGAATTGCCGCGACCACAACCATGCACACGGAATCTGCAATGAAAGTTTCTACTCGGCTGACACTGTTAGCCGTCACAGCGCTTATCGCTTTGCTCGCAGTCGGAGGATACAGCGTCTATAGCGAGCGACGCGCAATGCTCGATGCGAAACAGGCGGAGATAGTCAACCTGTTGAAAATGGCCGAGCACCTCGCTGAGTATTATCACAATCAGGAAGTTGCCGGTGCGATGACTACGGAGCAAGCGCAGTCCGCAACGAAGACCGCTTTGAACAGGATGAATCATTCCGATCAGAGTTACTTCTGGGCCCGCCTCCCGGATGGGACCTCGCTCGTTCATCGCAAACAGGAGAACATCGGCAAAATCCTGCTGGGCAAGGCGCCGGACGGACGGCCAGACACAGAGTTCTATCGCGAGATGCTCGCCAAGGAGCACATCCCCGTGGTGATGGTGGTTACCGCCCACCCATCGACCGGCGTCATGACAGGCAAGATGAACGGCATTGTCGAGTTCAAGCCTTGGGGCTGGTGGATCGGCACCGGATTCTTCACCGACGATATCAGCGCCACCATCCTGCATACGACGCTTCAGACTGCCGGCTTGATAGGTGTAGCGCTCTTGGTCATTGCTGCGTTGGCGTGGAAAATCATACGCAGCGTCACGGGAGCCCTCGGCGGAGAACCAGAGTTTGCCGCGCGCGTTGTTCGGGAGATTGCAGGCGGAGACCTCGGTTCGCCAACGCCCTTGAAGGACGGTGATGACCGCAGCCTTCTCGCGGCAGTCGAAAGCATGCGCCGTGGTCTGCAAGACATGGTTATCACGATCCGAACAAGTTCGGAATCCGTATCATCGGGCGCTGTTCAGATTGCGGCTGGCAATACCGACCTCTCGAGTCGCACAGAGCAGCAAGCGGCATCGCTGCAAGAAACCGCCGCGAGCATGGAGGAACTGACGGCGACGGTTAAGCAAAACTCGGAGAACGCCCAGCAAGCGAGCGGACTGGCGGACAACGCGAATGCGGTCGCCAACGAGGGAAGCGCCATCATCGGTCAGGTGATTCAGACGATGGATGGCATCGAGCAGAGCTCCGAAAAGATCGCCGAAATCATCGGGATTATCGAAGGCATCGCATTCCAGACCAACATCCTGGCGCTCAACGCTGCAGTCGAAGCAGCACGCGCCGGCGAGCAGGGCCGCGGCTTTGCCGTCGTTGCGAGCGAAGTGCGCAACCTTGCGCAGCGGTCATCGACGGCCGCCAGGGAGATCAAGGATCTCATCGAAACGTCAGGCGGAAGAGTCCAAGAAGGGACCGTACTCGTCGCACAGGCAGGCGAGACGATGAAGCGTGTGGGCACGGCGATCCAACGAGTCACCGACATCATGGGCGAGATCGCCTCCGCATCCAACGAGCAAAGCCGTGGCATCGAGCAAGTGAATCAAGCTATCTCGCAGATGGACGAGGTGACGCAGCAGAACGCCGCGCTCGTTGAAGAGGCGGCGGCCGCGGCAGGTTCGATGGAGGACCAGGCGAAGCAACTGACCGCCGCCGTAGGCGTGTTTCGCACCGGTCAGACGCTCGCCGTCAAGCCAATCAGTCATCGCGCTCCTCAGACGCCGCGACCCGCACTCGCCGAAAAGAGCGGGACGACGCCGCGCGTGCCGAAGCCTTCGAGCGGGCAGAAGCCGGTTGCAGTCGCGGCGGCGGCTGACGGCGACTGGTCGACGTTCTGAGCGTGGCGGGCGGCCGATGCCTTGGCCTGAGTCGGCGGCGAAGGCTTGCGTCGAATTCGACGCGTTGTCTCGATCGGACGTCCTTGGGCTCGCTCAACACCGTCGTCTCGAAAGGCGGCCGTTGTAGTGAATCAATAGTGCGAAGCATCTTGCAGGGGCGATAGCCAATACTTGCGAGCGCTTCTTTAAATGAAGGAGAAGGAAAGGGTGGTAAATGCTCACACGCGTTTGTTGGTGGTCGATGACATGGCCACCATGCGCAATCTGATCCGGAAAATGCTGAGAGCGATCGGTTATACGACCATCGACGAAGCAGAGGATGGAGTGTCAGCGCTCGAAAAGTTGCGCACGCAACAGTTCGATCTCGTCATAACTGATTGGAACATGCCCAATATGGACGGGCTGACTCTCCTGCAGGAGATCCGCAAGTCCGATCTAGCCGAACTGCCGGTATTGATGGTGACCGCCGAAAAGCGGCGCGAGAACGTGCTCGCCGCGATCAACGCCGGTGCGAGCGGCTATATCGTGAAGCCGTTTTCAGAAGCCGCGCTCGCAGACAAGCTGGCTCAAATTGCGCCGCCTTTAGCCAGCGCCGCGCCGACAGGTAAGGACACATCCGGATTCGGCGCGATCTTCGAGAGAACCCTATGATGGCGCGAGCGCTCTGCTTGGTCGCTCGCAAGCGACACAAGAGGATTTTTTCGGCGTCTGCGAGAAGCGCTCGAGCGTAGTTTCTACATGAACGGCGGCGTAGACGGCAGGGCGCTGAGCATGGAGCGCGACCGGTGGCCGGATGCTGACTCGCGTTTAATCGACTACGCGATGCGTCTGGCTGGCCGTCGCTGGGACTCACCATCCGCCTCGGTGCGCGCGTGAGGGCCGTGCCGATGCCGCGGATGTCGCGCTGAACCTGCATCGCGTGCGCCGACCCGAGCAGGTGCGCCCGCCGTTTGCATTCGACGATGGACCATGACCAGCCTCCGTGAGCCGGCCGTCAACGTTGTCCTTCATTCGCGCCAGTGGACGGCACGCCGGCCGGACTTGGAGGATCGCGTAATTCAGCGTCTTCGTTAGCGCGGTGGGGCGGGTTCTTGGGCTGTGCCGGACCGAGATCGGTGAGCCCGTCGAAATCGATCGGATTCTGAGGCGGCTTGCTGTTTTCCGTTCGTGCGGCGCACATGATCGGCTCCATCGTTGTCTTGATTCTCAAGAACAGCAAACGGTGTTCCGGCCGTTTGGGCATTCTTCGTGCTGCAGTCGATGTTGCGCGCCTCGAGGCGCTCACATTCACGTACCGATTGGAGCCGATGATGACCATTCCGCAGAACGAACCCGGCACTGACGTTGTCGATACCGACAAGGCGAAGCAACCCGATACGAAGCCCGTCGAACCGAAACAGGATTTGCCGTTGACGGAGGCTGATGACGGCAACACTCGGACGCCGCCGAATCCATCGTGACCGGCAAGGGACCGGCCATTAGCAAGCGTCCAAAACGCCCGTTGCACGTCATTCCCGCACCAGGCGCGCTTCTCGATCAGCACCCAAAACTCGATGCGGAAATCGTGATGGATGACCGCCCAATCGATCCGTTCGAGGTCGCATGACGCGATCGGCGCGGAGGCGCTACGGCGCATCACGCGTCTTCAAAACTCTCGCCGCGCTCGGCGATCAGCTTGCCCAGTTCGCGCGTCGATAAGACGCGTCGCATGGGATTGGTCGAGCCCGACTCATCATCCGCGAGATTCTCGATGATCGTGAGCAGCACCTTGCGCGCTGTCTTGATTTCGCGGTCAGTCAAACCCGTCACGCTGATCTCGTTAACTTCCTCGGCAAGCGGAACCAGTTGGTCTTTCAATGCGCGCCCTTCGGCGGTGAGGAACACATGCGTGTTCTTCTTGTTGTCCGGCCGCTGCTGACGCTCGACGAGTCCCAGCTTCTCCATCGCAGTGACGGCGGCGAAGGTCGTCGGCGCCATCACGCCGGCCTGTTCGCTCAATTCGCGCTGCGTCAGGCCGTCTTTCTCCCACAGAATGCGCAGGAAAGTCCAGTGCCCGAACGACACCGAGTGCTCGGCGAGCCGCATCTGCAATGCGCGCACCATCGAGCGCGTGGCGTCCTTTACAAGGTGCGCGAGGCGATCGTTGGGCACCGATTCGTGCCAATGGCGCAGCATCTCCGCGGTCTCGCGGGGCGCGCCCTCCACAGCCTTCTTTCGTGTCATGGCGGTTCGTTCCCGAATGCAGTTGGTCTTCCCGACATCATAGCCGCGCAGCCGTCGCGCCCGCATCCGTTGCAAAGCGCGCAGAACTCCGTGCAAACCCGAACTTGTCCGCGCGCGCCGGTCTCCTTACCATAATGATTAGATATCGAATAAAAATAAGGTATGTCCGGGTCGCGGGAGGCATCTTTCTGCGCCAGGGCATCGTCCTCATGAGCATGGGAATCGGAGACGCTTTGTGGCCAAATCCACAGTCACGCAATTCATATCGGAATCGGACGCGGCGGCAGCGCGCGTAGAGGCCACGTATCACAAGGTCACCTGGCGGCTGATGTCGTTCATCTTCGTCTGCTGGGTGCTCAATTATCTGGATCGCGTGAACGTCAGCTTCGCGCAACTGCATCTGAAGCAGGATCTCGGTCTGTCCGACGCCGCTTACGGTCTCGGCGTGAGTCTGTTCTTCATCGGCTATATCCTGCTGGAAGTGCCGAGCACGCTGTGGCTCAAGAAGATCGGCGCACGCCTCACGATTTCCCGCATCATGATCCTGTGGGGCGGCATCTCGACCGCGATGGCCTTCATGACCACGCCGGCGCAGTTTTATATCGCGCGCATCCTGCTCGGCGCGGCGGAGGCCGGGTTCTGGCCCGGCATCATTCTCTATCTGACGTACTGGTACCCGGGCGCGCGGCGCGCGCGGATCACATCGCGCTTCCTGCTGGCGATTGCCGCGGCGGGCATCATCGGCGGGCCGCTCTCGGGCTGGATCCTGCATAACTTCGTCGACGTGCTCGGCTACAAGAACTGGCAGTGGCTCTTCTTTCTCGAAGGCCTGCCTGCGCTGCTGATGGGCATCGTCGCGTTCTTCTATCTCGTCGATCGCCCGCAAGACGCTCGCTGGCTCGACGAGGAACAGAAGAAGATCATCCTCGATGCGCTCGCCGCCGACCGCGCCGAGAAAAAGCCCGCCAAACATACGCGTCATCAGTTGCTGGCGGCGCTCAAGGATCCGCGCGTGTATATCCTCGCGGCGGGCTGGGGCACGGTGCCTTTGTGCGGCACGATCCTCAACTACTGGACGCCGACCATCATCCGTCAGGCGGGCGTGTCGGACGTGCTGAACGTCGGTTTGCTGTCCGCGCTGCCGTACATCATCGGCGCGCTCGGCATGTTCGCGGTCGCGCGCAGTTCCGACGTGACGCTGGAACGCCGCTGGCATTTCTTCCTGTGTACGGCGGTGGGCGCGCTGGGCGGCTTCCTGCTGCCCGTGCTGGCCGGCAATACGACAGCGGCCATCGTCTGTCTGGGCATGATCTCCATTTCGTACTTCGGCGCGGCCGCGATTATCTGGTCGATTCCGCCGGCCTATCTCTCCGATGACGCCGCCGCCGCGGGCATCGGCGCGATCAGTTGCCTGGGGCAAGTCGGCGCGTTCTGCGGACCCATCGCGCTCGGCTGGATCAAGACGATGACGGGCAGTCTGGCCATCGGGCTATCGGCGATCGCGGCCATCGTCATGCTGGGCGGACTCGCCGTGCTGATCGGCGTGCCGGCCAACACGCTGCGCGAGCACGCGGAAAAGCATTCGTAAGCATCGATTCTCGCAGCAGCGGCGGCGCCTTCGTCATGAAGGCGCCGTTTTTTCTTGTAACGAGGTGACGCGCTTCAGGGAAAACCCGCTTGCCGATAAATGATTAGATATCTAATATAAACGTCATGGTGATCGACGCTGGGAAGGCTCGATCGAATGAGGCGACAAGCAGGGGAGCCGGTGCAATGAACGACGAACTGTCATTCAGGACGCTCGTGGTGACGAAGAAGGATCAGGTGGCGGAAGGCATCTTCCGTTTCGAGTTGCGTGACGGCGCAGGCGGCGAGCTGCCTGCGTTCACGGCCGGCGCGCATCTGACGGTGCGCGTGCCGAACGGCGCGAATCGCAGCTATTCGCTCTGCAACGATCCGGCCGAGACGGACCGCTATGTGATCGCGGTGAAGCGCGACGCGGCGGGTCGCGGCGGCTCGGTCAGCATGGCGGACGACCTCGCGCAAGGCGATCGCATCGACGTCTCGGAGCCGCGCAACGAATTCGTGCTCAACGAGCGCGCGCGCAGTTTCGTATTCGTTGCAGGCGGCATCGGCATCACGCCGATTCTCTCGATGATGCGTTATCTGAAGGCCATCGACGGCCCGCGTTTCAAGCTCATCTACGTCTCGCGCAGCCCTGAGACCACCGCTTTCATCGACGAACTGTCGGGCCCGGAATGGAAGCCGCATGTGGTCATTCATCACGACCACGGCGACCTCGCGCAAGCGTTCGATTCCTGGCCCGTGTTCGAGAAGCCCGCGAGCGGCGCTCATGTGTATTGCTGCGGCCCGCGCGCGTTGATGGACGGCGTGCGCGACATGACCGGGCACTGGCCGACCGGCAGCGTGCACTTCGAGAGCTTCGGCGTGGATCAGTCGCGCGCAGCCGACAACGCGCCTTTCAGCGTGAAGCTGGAACGCTCGGGCCGCTCTTTCGAGATTCCGAAGGACCGCTCGATTCTCGAAATCTTGCGGGACAACGGCATCCGCGCGCCGAGCTCGTGCGAAAGCGGCACTTGCGGATCGTGCCGCACGACGCTGTGCGCGGGCGAAGCGGATCATCGCGACATGGTGCTCGGCGAGGACGAGAAGCGCGATCAGATCATGATCTGCGTATCGCGTGCGAAGAGCGAAGAACTGGTGCTGGATCTCTGAAGAACATTCCCCACTGCATAGGTTGGTCAGGAGAAGCGTAAATGCTCACGCATGAAGAAAATGAATTGCTGTGCCGCGTCGAAGGCGATGCGCCGATGGGTCAGTTGATGCGCCGTCACTGGACGCCGGTGTGTCTCATCGAAGAAGTCAGCGAACCTGACGGGGCGCCGGTGAAGGCGCGTCTGTTCGGCGAGGATCTCGTCGTCTTCCGCGATACCGACGGCAATGTCGGCGTGATGGACGAGTACTGTCCGCATCGCCGGGTGTCGCTCGTCTATGGACGCAACGAAGATTGCGGTCTGCGCTGTCTCTATCACGGCTGGAAGATGGACGTGAAGGGCAATGTGATCGAGATGGTCTCGGAGCCTTCGTGCAGCGACATGACGAAGAAGGTCAAGCACAAGGCCTATGAAACGAAAGAGTGGGGCGGCTTCGTATGGGCTTACATGGGCCCGCAGGACGCCATTCCCGAGTTCGTGCCGCCGGCATGGGCGCCGACCGAAGACACGCGCGTGAGCATCGCCAAGGCGATCCTGCCGTGCAACTGGGCGCAGATTCTCGAAGGCGCGATCGATTCGGCGCACAGCTCCAGTCTGCACTCGTCGGACTTCGTGCCGGCGCGTGTGGGCGGCGCGGAAGCGACCTCGAAGAACTGGCTGCGTCCATCGACGGACAAGGCGCCGCGCCTCCAGGTGCATCGCACCGAATACGGCTTTCGCTATGCCGCGCTGCGCCGCCCGATACAGAACGCGGCTACGCATGACTACGTGCGCTCGACCGTGTTCGTCGCGCCGGCAACCGCGCTGATCCCGCCGAACAACCTCTACAACGTCGCGAACATCAACGTGCCCTGCGACGACCACAGCACGGCGTTCTATTTCATGGCGTGGGGCCATCCGGACAAGACGCCGGAAACCGAGACGTGGCGCAAGTTCCTGGGGCAGCAGGTCGGCATCGATCTCGACGAGAACTATCGGCCGCTGCGCAATCACGACAACCGTTTCTGGCAGGATCGCGAAGCCATGAAGGCCGGCAACTTCACCGGCATCAAGGGCTTCCCGAATCAGGACATCGCCATGTGGGTGACGATGGGCGCGATCGCGGATCGCACCGAAGAGCGCCTCGGCGCGAGCGATGTCGCCGTGGTCGAGTTCCGCCGCCGCATGCTCGATGCGCTCGAGGCGTTCAAGTCCGGCGAGGCGGCCATCGGGACCGGCGAGAAGGCCATTCCACGCAGCGTGTGCTCGTTCCAGGCGATGGTGCCGAAGGACACCGACTGGAAGCAATACGCGGCGCATCCGGTCTGGATGGAGTCCGTCGACAAGGAAGCGCCGGAACTCGAATCGAACTATCAGGTTCAGGTCTGATGACCACGATCAGACTCGGCATCGTCGGCCTCGGCCGCGCCTTTTCGCTGATGCTGCCGACGTTTCTCGCCGACGCGCGCGTGCGACTCGCCGGGGCGTGCGATCCGCGCGAGACGGCGCGCGCGCAGTTCGAAGCGGATTTCGACGCGCCCGCTTTCGACGACATCGAAGCGCTCGCGCGCCGCGCCGATATCGATGCGCTCTACATCGCGAGTCCGCATCAGTTTCATGCGGCGCATACGCGAATCGCGGCGGCGCACGGCAAGCATGTGCTCGTCGAGAAGCCGATGGCGCTGTCGCTCGCCGAGTGCGACGACATGATCGCCGCATGTCGCGAGGCGAACGTGCATCTCATCGTCGGTCACTGCCATAGCTTCGACACGCCGTATCTGCGAACGCGCGAGTTGATCGCATCGGGCGCGTTCGGCGACGTGAAGATGATCCAGGCGCTCAACTACACCGACTATCTCTACCGGCCGCGCCGTCCGGAGGAACTGAAAACGGAAGAGGGCGGCGGCGCGGTTTTCAGTCAGGCGGCGCATCAGGTGGATATCGTGCGGATGCTTGCGGGAAGCCGTGCTACGCGCATCCGCGCCGCCGTCGGCAACTGGGATACGGCGCGTCCGACCGAAGGCGCGTACACCGCGACGCTCTGGTTCGAGAACGGCGCATTCGCGACGCTTGCCTACAACGGCTATGGACATTTCGATTCCGACGAGTGGACCGGCTGGATCGGCGAAATGGGTCAGACGCGCAACGCCGACGAGTATGGCGCCGCGCGGCGCAAGCTCGCGAAAGTGGCGTCGCGCGAAGAAGAGGCGCGTCTCAAGGCTGCGGGCACGTACGGCGGCAACGCCTATGCGCCCGCCGCCAAGACAGCCCATACCCGCAGGCATCAGCACTTCGGGCCGCTGATCGTGTCGTGCGAGCGCGGCGATCTCCGGCCGATGCCCGATAGCATCGTCGTGTATGGAGACGAACGGCGCGAGCGCATCGAGCTCGATGCGCCCGAGGTGCCGCGCGCGGAAGTCATCGACGAACTCATGGCCGCCGTGCACGGCGAGACCGCTCCGCTGCACGATGGCGTCTGGGCGCGCGGCACGCTGGAGATCTGCCTCGCGATGCTGCGTTCGAGCGCCGAACAGCGCGACGTGCTCATCGGCGGCGAAACGTCAATCACAAAGGAAAGTTGAATATGGGCAAGCTCAATCTGTCGGTCGCGGTGGGGAACTACGATCGCATGCGGCCGCTGGTCGATGGCGAAGTGCAGATCGACGGCGTCGATCCGACCTTCATGCTGCAGGATCCGGAAGAGATCTTCTTTCGCGCGTTTCGCCACGCCGACTACGATATCTGCGAACTGTCGCTGTCGAGCTATAGCGTGAAGACGGCGGCGGGCACGAGCCCGTATATCGGCGTGCCGATTTTTCCGTCGCGCGCGTTCCGGCATACGTCGATCTATGTGCGCAACGATCGCGGCATCGAATCGCCTGCCGACTTGAAGGGCAAGCGCATCGGCGTGCCGGAATATCAGCTGACGGCGAACGTGTGGGCGCGGCTCTTTCTCGAGGAAGATCACGGTCTGAAGCCGTCGGACGTCACGTGGGTTCGCGGCGGCTATGAGGAAGCCGGCCGGCTCGAAAAGATCAGTCTCAAGCTGCCCGGCGACGTGAGGCTCGAAAACGCACCGGAGAACCAGACGATCTCGGGCATGCTCGCATCCGGCGAGATCGATGCGCTCATCGGCCCGCGCGCGCCGTCGTGCTTCGCGAACGGACATCCGAACGTCAAATACCTTTTCGACGATCCGCAAAAGGCTGCCGCCGACTGGTACACGCGCACGAAACTGTTCCCGATCATGCATCTGCTGGGCGTGCGGCGCACGCTCGCCGAGCAGCATCCGTGGCTGCCCGGCGCGGTGGCGAAGGCCTTCGAGAAGAGCAAGGCGCTGGCGCTCGCCAGACTCAGCGATACGTCCGCGACCAAGGTGACGCTGCCGTTCGTCGAAGAACAGTTGCGCAATGCGCGGCGTCTCATGGGCCACGATTTCTGGTCGTATGGCTTCGAGCCGAACCGGCACGTGTTGTCGCGGTTCCTTGAGCGGCATCATCAGGAAGGCTTGTCCAGCCGGCTGCTGCAGCCCGAGGAACTCTTTCATCCCGCGACGCTGGAAAACTTCAAGATCTGAGCGTGACATGGCCGCGGCGACGCGGCCTCACATCTTCGATAGCGCCTCACATGCCGGTTCCGGCATCTTCCGTTCAGTCTGGACTCACCGGATGACGGCCGTCGCGCGACCGTCCATTGTCGCCACTCAGGCAACACGGTGTACGCACTCGCGACCCTACTGGCCTTCGCTACCGCTTCCTACAATCCGTCACACGCTCGGTCGAACGCGAGCGAAAGGAAGCGCAACGCGCGCTCACGCCATCAAATTTCCAGGACTATCGAAGATGAGCCAGACAACCCGCAATGTGCAGCCCGTTATCGCCAAGCTCGGCAAAGAAGGATCGGGCGAGCTCGTGTCTTCCCGATACGCAGTTCGCATAGGCGATATCGATGTCGTGCTGATCAGCGACGGCGTGCTGCCGCTGCCGACCTCCACCATGTCCACGAACGTGAGCGAAGCCGATCGCAACGAATGGTTCGATGGCCGTTTCCTGCAACGGGACACGTTCGACTGGGCGTTGAATATCGCGCTCGTGCGCAGCGGCGAACGCCTGATCCTGATCGACTCGGGCGTAGGCGATGGGTTCGAATACTTCTCGCGCGCCGGTCAGTCGGTAATGCGCCTGGAATCGGCCGGTATCGACCTGGCTGCCATCACCGATATCGTGATTACGCACATGCACATGGATCACGTCGGCGGGCTGAATGTCGATGGCGTCAAGGCGAAGCTGCGTCCCGACGTGCGCATTCATGTGTCCGCCGCTGAAATCGCGTTCTGGAAGAATCCGGACTTCAGCAAGACGGTGATGCCCGAAGCGGTTCCTCCGGCGCTCCGCGAGGCTGCTGCGAAGTTCGCGAAACGCTACAGCGAGAACATCGTGCAGTTCGATCAGACAGTTGAAGTCGCACAGGGCGTGTCGGCGCGGGTGACGGGTGGCCACACGCCGGGGCACTGCGTCGTGGATGTCGCATCGAACGGGGAGAAGCTGACGTTCGTCGGCGACGCCATTTTCGAAGTCAACTTCGACAACCCCGATTGGCAGAATGGCTTCGAACATGATCCCGAAGCCTGTGTGGACGTGCGTATTGCGCTGCTCGACGCCGCCGCTGACACCGGCACGCTGCTCGCTGCTGCGCACGTCGCGTTTCCGTCGATCGGTCATGTTGCAAAGAGCGGTGAGCGTTACCGCTTCGTGCCGGTGCAGTGGGACTATTGATCGATACTTCGCGGCGCATTGCGAGTTGGATTCGAGGACATCCGCGTCACTGGCAATGATAGTCAGTGAGCGGCCTTCTTCTACTGGTTCTATACAACGGACACGATATGGAACTCAACGGTCTCCTGCCAGCCGTGTGCTGCACGGCTTTGCTTGCAAAGTACCCGCCATTGCGGTTGCAGATTCCTTCACTGTCAAGGTCGATGGGCTGAATCGCGGTCGGTTCGAAAATGAACAGGTGTACGGTCAATTCGGCTGTCATGGCGAAAACGTCTCTCCGCGCATTTCGTGGTCGCATGTTCCGGCCGGCACGAAGAGCATCGTCATCACCATCTACGACCCGGATGCACCCACCGGCGGTTTGGGCTGGACGCACTGGCAAGTGGCAAACATTCCGCCGTCGCAAACATCGATTGAAAAAGGCGCGTCGGGCAATGCCCGAGTGCTGCCGATAGGTGCAATCGAGACGCTGACCGATTTCGGTGCTTCGGCGTATGGCGGACCGTGCCCGCCGCCGGGCAAAGCGCATCGATACATCGTGACGGCTTCGGCTTTGACCGTTTCGAGCCTCGATGTCAAAGCGGATTCAAGTCCCGCGCTTGTCGCCTATCAGATGCATGGGAAAGTCATCGGCCAGGCGCGCTACGTGGCGCGCTATCACCGTTCGGCGGACTGAGCAGACCTGCAAGGCGCGGCTCTCCGATGCGAACCGGCACGCGGGTTGCGGAAGATACGCGATCAACCCACGGAGAGCACCATGAGCCAACTGACTTTGCACGATCTCGCAACCAAGATGGCGGAGATCGACTTCGCGATGCTTTCGACGCGCTCGCTGAACGGCAAGATCGCCGCGCGGCCGATGAGCAATAACCGCGATGTCGAATACGACGGCGACAGCTACTTCTTCACGCTCGAAGAAACGCATACGGTGCAGGAGATCAAGGCCGATGCGACCGTGGCGCTGACTTTCACGAGCAGCGCGAACCCGGACGGCGCGCCGCCGCTTTTCGTGGCCGTCGAGGGGCGCGCGGAGCTCATTCGCGAGAAACCGGCGATGAAGGATCACTGGAACGAAGACATCGAGAAGTGGTTCTCGGAAGGCTTCGAAACGCCGGGGATCGTACTCATCAAGGTTCGCGCCGAGCGCATTCACTACTGGATGGGCGAGGAGGATGGCGAGATCACTCCTGACTGATTGCCGTAGCCGCTGACAGAATGATCTTGCCGACATTCGTCGACGATTCCATCCGCCGATGCGCGTCGGTTGCACGCGCGAGCGGATACGTCGAGTCCACGACGCGGATTGCAGCGAGCGAGGCTGCGCATTCAGCGGCGCTTCGACAGAAAGGGCACAACCAGTCCCGCGCCGAACGCCAAATAGACAGCGGCGATGTGCGCCGCGGGCAGGTGATATTCGAAGCCGGGCGTGAAGCGCTTGGGGACGACGATATAATCGCCGGCCGCTGCGGCAAGCGTCGTCGCTGCGGCGAGTGCGACGCGTTGTCCGTGAGTCGGCGCGGCACCGCCGCGCAGTCTCGGCGATGTGCGCGCGGCCGCGACAGCCAGCGCATTGCAGGCGGCCCAGCCGATCGACATCGACTGGTGAATGGCGAGACCGGCAAGCAGATGGCGCCATTCCGGCCGCGCGGTCTGGTTTGCTTCTTGCGGCCATAACCAGTGGCTGACGGCGCTGATCGGCGCGCTTGCGCGTTTGCCGTGCAGACGCCCACAGATCGCAAGGGCCGCCGTCGATAACAGTCCGGCAACGGAGCCGGGAATCAGGATATCCGTCACAGGGTCGATGTCTTCAGTCATGGTCATTTTTCTGACAGGCGCCACGGGGCTCCTCGGCTCGCGCATCGCGGCGGCGCTGGTTGCGCAAGGACACGCGGTGAGGTGCGCCGCGCGCCATGCGCCTGGCGGCGAAGGCGCCGTGAGAGGCTGCCGTTTCGTGGCGCTCGATTTGAGCGATGAACTCGACCCAGCAAGCGTGATGCCGCTGCTCGAAGGCGTCGATGTGGTCATCAATGCCGCCGGCATCTTCGAGGACCGGACCGGACACGACTTCTCGCGCATCCATACGCGTTCGCCGATCGCGCTGTTCCAGGCGGCCGTGATGGCGGGAGTCGGCCGCATCGTGCAGATATCGGCGCTTGGCGCGGATGCGGGCGCACAGACGCCTTATCACCGCTCCAAGAAAGCCGCCGACGACGCGTTGCGCGCGTTGCCCATCTCGTCGTTGATCGTGCAGCCTTCGCTCGTGTTCGCCGAAGACGGACGCAGCACGCAGTTCTTCGCCGCGTGGTCGACGTTGCCGGTCGTGCCGCTGCCGGGGTCGGGCGCGCAGGTCGTGCAGCCGGTTCATGTGGACGATGTGGTCGAACTCGTGACGCGCGGCGCGTTGACGCGCGCAAGCGCAGCCCCCGCGAGCGAGACGGTGGCGGCTGTCGGTCCGAGACCCGTGACGATGAAGGAATACTTGCGTCTGCTGAATCGGCTTTGCTCCGCCGGTGCGCCCTTGTTCATGCCGGTGCCGATGCCGCTCGTCAAGACGGCCGCCGCGTTATGCGCGCGCTTGCCCGGCGCGCTGATGAGCCCCGATGCACTCGCGATGCTGGAACGGGGCAACGCGGCATCGGCGGATGGCATGCAGCGATGGCTCGGCAGGCCGCCCCGATCGCTCGGCGACGAGCCGTCGAAACGCGCCACGCTTGGCCTGCGTGCGAAGCTCGCGTGGCTCGCGCCGCTGCTGGCGGGCGCGATCGGTGCGGTGTGGATATGGACCGCGATCGTGTCCGCCTGGCTTTATCCGCGAGCGGCGAGCCTCGACTTGCTGGCGCGAGTCGGCGCGCCCGAAGGCACGCGCCTCTTCCTGCTGTATTCGGCCGCGCTGCTGGACCTGCTATTGGGCGTGCTGTGCTTCGCGTGGCCCGCGCGGCTCGGACCGCGACGCCGTCTCTGGTGGGCGCAGATCGGGCTGATCGTCGTCTATTCGGTGCTGATTACCTGGCGCTTGCCGGAGTTCTGGCTGCATCCGTATGGCCCGCTGTCGAAGAATCTGCCGATGATCGCCGCACTCTTACTGCTGATGAACATTGATGGAAAGGGCTCGACGTGACTTATCTGACGATCAAGTGGATCCATGTGATCTCGTCGACGATCCTGTTCGGCACCGGAATCGGCTCCGCGTTCTATCTGCTCGCCGCGAGCATCGGACGCGATGCACGGACCGTCGCGCGCGTGTCGCGGCTCGTGGTGCTGGCAGACTGGCTTTTCACGACGCCGACCGCCATCGTTCAACCGCTCACCGGCTATCTGATGATGCGGCTCACGGGCTTTCCCGTTTCGAGTCCCTGGCTCGCCTGGTCGATCGGCCTCTACGTTTTCGCGATCGCGTGCTGGCTGCCCGTCGTGTGGCTGCAGATGCGCCTCGCCGCCGAGGCGCAAGCCTGCGCCGTATCCGACGCCGGGCTGTCGAGGCGCTACTGGCGCCTCATGTCCGCATGGATCGCGCTCGGCGTGATGGCGTTCGTCGCGTTCGTCGGCATCTTCTGGCTGATGGTCACGAAGACGCTCTAGGCACGCGGTTCAATCCGTCCGGCTGTAATAAACATACGAAGGTTGTCTCAGCTCGCCTTCCTTCCCGGCGACATCGCCGGAATTCGGAAACTGTGGAAGCTTGTCCCACAGCAACGCGCGTCCGAGCATCTGTTCGCGATCCAGTTCGGGATGATCGTGCTTGAGCCGATTCAGAAACTGCTCGAAGTCCGACACATAGAGATCGGTTTTAACGGCGTGCTCGCGCCGATGAAAGAGACGCTGCAAGAAACTCATCGCTTGCTCCTCGGGGTGCGGCCCGGGCTATTCGCGCTCCAGCCTGAACACGTGCGATGCGCGTGAACCGTTGCGCTCTTCGGCGTACACCGTTTCCGTAACGACGACCCGATAGCCCGGCTTCGGCAAGATGGAAGGGAGATTGCCCGTCACGCGGCTATCGATGCCGCCCAGTCCTGCGGCCGGCGCCGGCACGTTGTTTTCGAGCGTCGCGTTCGATGTGATGACGTTGTCGTGCCAGCCCGACAGATCGCGGCGCGCCTCGATCGACTTGGCGTCCGCGTCCACGGTATCGTCCGTCGAGCCCATGCCTTGCGAATCCACGCCGACGATGCGGCTGTTCGCCCGCTGCACCGGATCGCCGGAATCCCGCGCGATCGAAGCATGGTCGATGTCGGGCAGCGGCGACGGGTCATTGCGCTGCCCGGGCTCGGCCGAGCCAGCATTGCGGTCGCGGCCGAACTCCGCTGCCTGCGTGGCGGCATCGGGCGATGCGGTGCCTGTCGCTGGTGTCTTGGCGGGGCTTTTTGCCGCCATCTCGTTCTGCTGGGCCTGGGTCGGGTTGCCTTCGGCGTTCTGCATGCTTGCTCCAAGTCGTCGTTTCTCGCTGCACGACTCGGTCTGCGCATGGCGCGTGCCTAGCGCATGACGGACTCGCTGGCGGCATCCGTCTTCCGCCGTTGCCGCTTGCGCGAAGCGCGGATAGACGCTGCGAGTTCCATCGCGTACGGCACGACGCCGAATATCGCGCAGAGCATCAGCACGGCTGTGACGGTCGTCGAGGACAACGGAGGATCGCGCCATGCGGGCGTGTAACTAGCGGCGTTATCGAACAGTCTGGCGAAGACATCGGGATGGGCGAGACAAATGATGGCTAGCCCGACGATCGGCGCCATCTCAAGAACGCTATGTACCATTTGCTCGACGGGTGTAATGACGCGCGTCGCCGATGCGTAGCGCAGATCCGCATACACGGTGAGATGGTGGACGACGATGAGCGCGGCCATCGCAACGATCGCGAACGCGTTGATTTGCAGGAACAACGCGCACAGCACGACACCGGCGCCTTCGGTTAGCTGGGCGATATGCATCAGCGATTCGCGCACGCCGGCAGTCTCGGGAAGATTCGCCCAGCGGTGACAAAGCGCGTCCGCGGTGCCGGCGGCGAGCCACAACGGAAGCACGCCGTAGAGCAGGAAGTGCTGCGCGAGCGCCGGATTCATGTTCCGCTGCCGCCGGGCGATGCCGCGGCCTGACACAGTTGAAGCGAGACGCCGCCGACGAAGGAAAGCGACGCGAGATGCTCGGCGCAGCGCCTGAGCGCGCCGACGTCGGCCTCGCAAACGAAGTTGATGCCATCGGGTGCGACGCGGGCATCGAGAACGGCGACGTGGCGCTGCATCAGTGCGGTTATCAGGTCGTGCTCGGGAAGCGGCTCCGCTGTCATGGTTCGAATAGTGATGTTGGCTTTAGGCATGTTCGACTGGTTTCACCACAGGTACGTGCTCCCTGTCACGGGCACCGCCGCGCGTCACAACTCAGCGCGCATGTACGAAATGCGAGGAAGCGGAACGTCAACGCGGAAGTACAAACGCGGGCGTCCACAAACCGCGCGATCCGAACACCGAGGGTCTGCCTGGCAGCAGAGCGCTCGCGGATGACAAGGCGACCGGCGTCAGCCCGCCGCTGTTTCAAGAAGTGAACCCGGCCTCTTATATTCAAGACGCGTGCTGAAAGTTGCACGGCCACCGATCCACAGATGGTTGGCCGACCGGCTCGCGACACAATGTCCGAACATCGGTGCACCGTTCAGTGTGAAACACAGTCGGTCGGAACGCTGTGACAGGCGGACGGCGGGTTGCCTTTGGCCACCGAACCGCGCACCCGTTCTGATTGCTGGTTGATCTGGCGTCGCGATCATCCCACCCGCAAGCGGGGGGCGGCGCTGCCCGCGCGAACGTCGGTGTCCTTCCCACGAAGCGCGCTTTCGGTGCCTCGACCTGAGACTGAGACGAAAGACGAGATTCGCTTTTCGACGAAGTCGACGGCTGCCTGGGCTGCCGCGCACGAGACCCGCTTGCTAACTCCGGGCATGTCGAATCGGCAGCGTGGCTCGACGGGTCGGGTGCTTGCGACCCTTACGCACTGTCGCGATCACTTTGATTGTCGGGTTCCAACATGGGACTTTTGGGAATCGGAATTGCTCAACCCTGCCACGAAGGCTTGTTAATGAACCGCGCACCGTGTTGATTCGGCTATGTCGGTTGTGCAAGAAGGAATCGATGATGGATCAGGCTTTTGACTGTGTTGTTATCGGCGGCGGTCCGGCAGGGTTGACCGCTGCACTCTATCTTGCCCGGTTCAGGCGCTCGACCCTGGTTATCGATGCCGGTCAGAGCAGAGCGTCGCGGATCCCGATCGTGCGTAACCTTGCTGGTTTTGAAGGCGGCATCAGCGGCAAGGAACTCATCGTCAAGATGCGTCGGCAGGTCGATTGCTACCCGGTGCCGATAATCGCCGGCCGAGTCGTCGCGATACGACAGGTGTCCGCCGGCTTCGTCGTGGACTACAGGAGCAGCGGCGATGCTGACAGGCAGAGCGCTCTGGCACATCGTGTCCTGCTCGCGTTCGGGATCCGCGATAGGCTACCGCCGATCGTCGGAGCCGAACGGCTTACCGAAAAAGGATTGCTCAGGTTGTGCGCGATATGCGATGGCTTCGAGGCGCAAGGCAAACGGGCGGCGATGCTGGGTTCCGCGTCACGAGCGCTGTCGCACGCTTTGTTCTTCCGAACGTTTTGCAGGCAGGTAGCTGTCGTCGCGCCCGACCTTTCGGCGCTGACGCAAGAGGAGCGCGCGTCGGCCGTAGAGAACGCCATAGAATTGGTGCCGTTGGGTGCGCTCGAAGCTTCGGCTAACGCTGACGGGCGCTTGAGCGTTGTCTGCCCGGATGGGCGGCGACAGAGGTTCGATATTGTCTATCCTGTGCTTGGCTCTCGCGAAGAAACTGAGCTATTGAGTGGCTTGAACGTCGAACGGGATGAGGACGGCATGATCGTGGCGGATAAGCGGCAGCGCACTAGCGTGGCCGGCATATTTGCCGCGGGCGATGCAGTCAATTCGTTGAATCAGATCTGCGTGGCAGTCGGCGAAGCCGCGATCGCGGCGACGGCTATCCATTGCAGCTTGCCAGGCAATCCGCTTTGAAGCGGCGGCAGGCCGCTGCGACATCAGCATCGGCGTGAGTAGGCTAGCTGCGCCGTATCTTGCTTCGCACTGTCGCGGCTCAGAGCGAGGGAATCTGTGAAAAGATGGTCTGGCCGGGCCGGGACGCTCACGGCGCGGCTCACCCAGCTTCATGGTAGCCTGATCACTTGTCACGCAACGCGTTACGCTTGCCACCATGGCTTCCACGTCGATTCCCGGCACCACCCGCTATCAGGACGAGGCACACCATCCAGGGGATCTTCTCAAGATCTTTGTGCTGCCCCATTTGGGCCTCTCGGTGAGCCAGGCGGCCCGAGATCTGGGCGTGGCTCGTCAAACGCTTCACCGGATCTTCGACGGCAGCGCGAGCATCACGCCCGAAATGGCGGTGCGTCTCGAGGCCTTTTGTGGCGTGCCGGCGATGCACTGGTTGGAACTGCAATCCGCGCATGATGTCTGCGACGCTCGTACTTCGCTCGAGCAGGCGCTGACGAAAATTCCGAAACACAGGCTCTCCCGTGTTGCAATGAAGCAGCTTGGAGCAACAGATGAACGATAGTACCGTAATGCCCCAATACGCTCGCACGGGCGTCCCGGGGCTCGACGACATTCTCGTTGGCGGACTGAGCCGGGGCAACTTGTTCCTTCTCGAGGGAAGTCCGGGCACGGGCAAGACAACCATCGCGCTGAGTTTCCTGCAGGCTGGCGCCGAACTGGGGGAGCCATGCCTTTACATCACGCTCTCCGAGACGATGGAGGAACTGCGCAACGGCGCTTTGTCGCACGGATGGCGGCTCGGTCCACAGATCAGCATCTTCGAAGTCAGCCCGTCCGAAAATCTGCTTGACGCCGATCAGCAGCAGACGCTGCTCTATTCCTCCGACCTCGAGCTGGGCGAGACGACGCGGCTCATCCTCGGCGAGTTCGAGCGCGTGAAACCGAAGCGCGTGGTCATCGATAGTCTTTCGGAGATTCGCTTGCTTGCGCAAAGCTCGCTGCGCTACCGCCGGCAGATCCTGGCATTCAAGCATTACTTCGCGGGCCGCGACGCCACGGTGCTCATGCTGGACGATCTCACCTCCGATGCGGCGGACAAGACCGTGCATAGCGTGGCGCACGGCGTCATCAAACTGGAGGAGTTATCGCCGCAATATGGCGCCGAGCGCCGGCGCCTAAGGGTGCTCAAATACCGCGGTCAGCATTTTCGTGGCGGCTATCACGATTTTGCTATCCGACACGGCGGGGTGGCGGTGTTCCCGCGACTTGTCGCCGGTGAGCACCGAACCAGTTACGCGCGCACGCAAATGACAAGCGACGTTGCGGAACTCGACGCTTTGCTCGGCGGGGGTGTCGAGCAAGGATCCAGCACGCTTATCCTTGGCCCCGCAGGGACCGGCAAGAGCCTCTTCGCGATCCAATTCGTCACGGCGGCCGTGCGGCGGGGCGAAAAGGCTGCGCTCTTCGTCTTCGATGAAGAGCTCGGCCTACTGTTCGACCGTGTGCGCCCAATGGGCATCGACCTCGAAGCCATGAGAGATGCCGGTGATCTGCACGTCGAACAACTGGACGCGGCAGAGCTGTCGCCGGGCGAGTTCGCGCATCGCGTGCGTGCGAGCGTCGACCGCGCGCGTGTAAAGACGGTTGTCATCGATAGTCTGAACGGGTATCAGGCCGCCATGCCTGAGGAAAACGCGCTCGTACTGCACGTGCACGAGTTGTTGCAGTATCTGAATCGGCAGGGCGCGAACACCTTTTTGACTGTCGCCCAGCACGGCCTCGTCGGCGACATGAAGGCGCCGGTCGACGTGACCTATCTTGCTGACACGGTCATCCTGCTTCGTTACTTCGAAGCGATCGGGCGCGTTCGACGTGCGGTGTCGGTCATCAAGAAGCGCACCGGGGCTCATGAGGAATCGATCCGCGAGTTCCGTATCGGTTCGGAGGGGCTCACGCTCGGAGAGCCGCTGGAAGATTTCCAGGGGGTGCTTCGAGGCGTGCCGACGTTCGTCGGAAAGTCGGCGCCTCTGCTGACGCCGAAGACTGCAACCAAGGACTGACGATCGCATGGCCGAAACCGAGCGATGTCCCGTGCTGCTCCTCACCCCGTCGGGACGCGACTGCGTCGTTGCGCAGGCGCTGTTGGGGGCGGCCGGGATCGACGCAGAGCCGTGCAAGAACGTAGCGCAACTCGGCGAGACGTTGAGAGACGACGTCTGCTGCGTTATCGTCGCCGACGAAGCGTTGAACGGCGCCGACCTCGCCACGCTGGCGGGATGGGTGTCGTCGCAGCCGCCGTGGTCGGACCTTCCATTTGTCGTACTCACACAGCGCAGCGGTCCCGTTCGCAGACCGATGGCCGAGCGGTTGATTACGGCACTCGGCAACGTCACGTTCATCGAGCGTCCGTTTCATCCGACGACGTTCGTAAGCGTCGTCGAAACAGCGGTGCGGGGCCGGAATCGCCAGTTCGAGGCTCGGGCTCGAATCCGAGAACTCGATGAGGGCGAAGCGCATCTTCGCATAGCACTCACGGCCGGACACCTCGGCTCCTGGAGCCTCGATCTTTCCAGCAACACGCTGACAGCATCGACGACTTGCAAAGCGATATTCGGCCGCTTGGAGACCGACAACTTTACTTATGAAGAACTGATTGCAAGCACTCATCCCGAGGATCGCGAGCGGGTGCAGGCAGCCATCGCGGTCAGCGCGGAAACCGGCTGCGACTACGCGATCGAGTATCGCAACGTCTGGCGGAACGGGACCGTGCACTGGGTTGAAGTCAGGGCGCGTGTCGTGCGCGACGACCGGATCGTTCGGCTCGTCGGCGTTTGCTCCGACGTGACGCTGCGCAAAACGTCGGAAGATCAGCTGCGCCGGGTGAACGAATCGCTCGAAGTCAAGGTGCTGGAGCGCACCGCGCAACTGGAAGACGCGCATCGAACGGTGCTCGAGGAAATACGGCAGCGCGAGCACACAGAGAAGCTGCTGCGGCAGGTCCAGAAGCTCGAGATGATCGGCCAGTTGACGGGCGGCATCGCGCACGACTTCAACAATTTGCTGATGGCGATCATGGCGAATCTCGAACTCGTGCGAAAGGAAGTGCCGCCCGAAGAGCGAGTGGGTCGGTTGGTCGATGGCGCGCTGAAAGGCGCTCAACGCGGCGCCGCGCTCACTCAACGGCTGCTCGCGTTCGCGCGACAGCAGGTCCTTAAGGTCGAGCCTGTCCAGATGTCTGCGCTGGTTCACGGCATGGCCGACCTTCTGGACCGGTCGATTGGCTCGATGATCGAACTGGTCATCGATACGCCCGAAGAAGTGCCGTTTACTCGCGTCGATACAAATCAGATTGAACTGGCGATACTGAACCTGGTAGTCAATGCGCGCGATGCGATGCCCGATGGCGGCGCAATCCAAATCAGCGTCGATACCGCGCATTCTGCGGGCGATGGCGACCTGCGAGCCGGCGACTACGTGCGGGTGACAGTGAGGGACACAGGCACTGGCATGGACGCCGCGACACTCGCCAAAGCGACGGAACCCTTCTTCACGACCAAGGAAGTGGGGAAGGGCACGGGGCTTGGCCTTTCGATGATTCACGGTCTCGCGCGTCAGCTACAAGGCGCGCTTCGTCTAGAAAGCACGTATGGAAAGGGCACGCGTGCATCGCTCTGGCTTCCTGTCACGGGTCGCCCGGCTGCCGAGGAGCGTATCGCCGATGACCCGAAGGACGACGGTCCGGCCGACGCCAGCGAGCTGCGCGCCACCGTACTAGTCGTCGATGATGACCCACTTATTTTGTCAAGCACATCTTATCTCCTGCAGGACCTTGGACATGAGGTGATCGAGGCCGCATCAGGGGACGCCGCGCTCCAAGTCCTTCGCGCCGGCCAGAAAGTTGACGTTCTGCTAACTGATTTCTCAATGCCCAAGATGACCGGCGTTGAATTAGCCAATGCGGCGCGGGCACTCAGGCCCGTCCTGCCTGTCATACTCGCAACCGGCTACGCGGAACTGCCGGAGGGCACCGGAGCGGATCTACCGAGACTACGCAAGCCGTATCAACAGAGCCGGCTTCTGCAAGAGATCAGGAACGCCGTGAAAAGCTTGGAATCGCCGCAATCCGGGGCGCAGTAAGCTGTCCATCGCACGAGCCAGCGAACGGGCCGCCTTCCGGACACGTAACAGCCTTGACGGACGAACGACGTCTGCAGAGATGGTTGCCGCTTAACGCATATGGCTGCACGGATTTACTTCCTCACCCTTTCGTTAGCTGGTTGGCCGTTGTGCTAAATTCCGCAGCCGGCCGGTTTCTGCCGTTCGACCAAGTCGCAGTGTGACCGCTCCAGCGGCCGGTTCAGGTCGAGACCGGACCGACGCCGGACCGGTGTACATGGGGCTGCATCAACCGGTTGAAACGGCCCCGAACGCGTTCGTTGACAGACGACTGCCAGCTAATCAGCGGATCGGCACGCCAAGATCCTCCTCCAGGAAGCGCAGAATCGCCTCTGCCAGCGCCTCGCGAGGATACGCATTCTGTGTAACGAAGAGCGCCCCGATCGTAGGGTGGGTCCGCGCAACAGGCACCGCGAGCGCCCAGTGATCCGCATTGACGTAGGCGAGAAGCGTGCTGCCGGGGACAACCTGATCGTAAAAGATGACCTGACTGTCGTTCCGCGAGTCGACGCGCGCGAGCTTGTCATAGCTCGACTTCAGGATCGAGGAGATTCGCTCGGGCTGCGGGAACGTCACGACCGAGTAGTAATGCAGATCAGCCGGAAGCGGATGCTGCGCGAGCCACGCTTTGCGAGTCGCAGGTCTCAAACTCTCTACGGCACCACCATCGCCCGATGTGCAGGTTGCGCCCGGGACATATCGCAACAAGTCGGCCTGATATTGGTCGGCGTCGTTGGCGAGCGGGGAGCCGCCGATTGCACCGGCGGCACTCACCACCGCTGCCACGCGGCTTCGTATCTCAGGATAGGCGACCAGTGCTTCCAAAATGTCGGGCGCCCCCTTCGAATAACCAATCAACACGAGCCGCGGCGCGTCCTCCGATGCCGGCATAGCCATGATCGCGTCGCGAATTTGCCGTGCATTGTTAGTGGAACTCGACAGCGCGTCGACGTTGATGAGCGCTGCATCGAAGCCATACTCGCGAAGATGCGTCACGACGGTATCCGGCGTATCCAGCCAGGGATCGAAGCAATCGTAGCCGACGCCATGCACCACCGCCCCAATCAGGTGCCGCCTAGACTGGCCAAGTTCGACGGGCTCGCCGGTGCCAGGGGACTCTGCGCCGACCCGCGTCAGCGCTTGCTCACACGGGCGGTAGTCGGGTAGCGCTGCACCGCGTGCTTCGAGGACCGCGCAATATATTTCCCGAAAGCGCCCTCGCTTATCCATGACGCCAGCCTGAGACGCGGGCATGAGAACCATCGGGGGTGTATCGGCCGAGTACGGGATAAGCGGCTTCGCCGCGCATGCGCCGAAGAGAACGCACGACGTGATCGTCGCTAACCAAGCGCTGATCTGGCGGCACGCATCGAAGGCAGCGGCAACCTGACGCTTGAATTGAATGAGCGCCCATCTCGATCTCGAGTCACTGACTCGCATTGCCGGTTGCTCCAGTTTGACGAGTATCTGGCTCTTCCAGATAGGGGACCCACTCAAGAAAATCGACATCCGACAGACTCCGCGGCCGGGTGGCGAAGAACACGACCGCGCGCAATCCGTCCGTATAGTAAGTCGCACCGTCAAGGGTTATACGAGGACGAGTCGGCGGTGCGGGGCCAACACCGTTCACAAATCCGAGCTTTTCGAGGCCGCTCGAATACATCAGGTCCTGCATCAGAAAGTTGCGTGCCTCGTCGACGTTCTCGTGGAGAGTGAGGCGTTTTTTATCGCGGGGCGCAAAGCGCCCGCCGACAGGGCGGCCGACCTGCGCGACGTAGACCAGTTGTCCCTGAAAGCGGATCGGAGCGAGCCATCCCCGGATCCAGTTTGCGGGCGCCCCGGCCTGCGCCTGCTTGCGCATGACAAAGTCCGGTTCCCGACCGAAGACGCGCTGCGCGAGGTCAAACTCCCGCGCATCGCGCCGATAGTCGCGCCGCACCAGCGCTGCCCCGATGTCGGTGAGCTGGCCAATGCCAATGGCATTTAGCGGATCGGCCTGAATAGTCCCGCTCGGGTCGGTGGCACAGCATGGTAGGCGCTCGAGCGCCGCGCGCAGCGACGCCAGGTCCTGGTAGTCCGTGATTCCAGTGGCAGAGGGTGGCAGAGGGATCTGCGACAGCCGTGGATCCATCGTGCCGCCTGGCACACGCAGAAAGATCGAGAAGGGCATCAGCGTCTGGTTTCCCAGCAGATCGACATTGACGAGCTTGATGCCTTGATCGGGGTTGGTGAACAAAATGCCCGATCGTGTCTCCCCCGACGGGATGGGGTTGTTGAACCTGAGATCACGGAAATAGTCGTCCATGCGCTTGTTGCTTGCGCCGCCAAACAGCGTATGCATTGACCATGCGACTTCATGAGGTGAAAAGTAGTCCGGGTCCGTGCCCGAGCGTAAAAGCCACAGCGCCTGCGACGTCCCATTCTGCACTTCGAGCCAAAGCGGCTGCACTCCCGTTCTGTTGACGTCGGCACCATACATCCGCTTGCTGTCTTCTTCGCTAAGCACCGTTGCGCTCACGCGTACGCCGCGACTGGAGGCGCTGACCTCGCGCTGACGCAACGGCTCAGCGTCCGCCTCGGGCGGAATTTGCCATGTCGAGCAGCCGGCCAGCGCGAGCGCCAGGCATAGCGCGAGTCCTGCATTAGACCGTCGCCTGCGCAAGGTCTGCTGGATGGTCATGGCCTCGCTCCTGGCGTCACCCGCAGTACCTTGTACGGAGTGATCCACGGGAAGATTTCGATCTGCGATAACGGCCTCGGCGTGCGATCGAACACCAGCACGACGCGGAAGCCGTCGGTGTAATACGGGTCGGTCGTCAAATTCCTTCGCGGCGCAGCTTCCAACACGGCACCCACCCCCGTCACTAGTCCCATCTTGAACAGGTTCTGGGAATACGCCATGTCTTCGGTCAGCGCAGTGCGTGCCTCATCCACCTCCGGGTCGATCTTGTGTGTCGTGAACGTTGACGAGTGCCACGTCAGGCGAATCCCGATATCGCGGCTGATCTGTCCAACCCACACAGGCTTGTCGTGATAGCGCATCGTGCTGAGCCAGAGCCGCATATGGTTGCGCTGGTGAATGTCGCCCCGCGCCTTTTGAAGCGCGAGGTCTTGGGCGCGTCCGAACAGATGAAGGTCGCTCACCGGCGCGTTGACGTACGCTTGGCCCGACAACGCGGCGCTGATCATCCGCTCGATTGCCCCCGACCACTTTCGTTCCGTGAGGCTCCAGCCCCGCCGCACCAGTGCGGGAAAGGCGTCGTCGAGGCTGCCGACGATCACCAGGTTGAGCGGGTCGCCCTTCTTTGAGCCGTCCTCGTCAGTTGCGCAACAGGGCAGTGCTTCGAGCGCTTCTCGAAAGCTCGCGTCGTCCGTGTAATTTGCAGTGGGCTCCTGCGGATCGGTCGCCCGTCTGAAGACCTGACTACGCTTGTAGTCGGCTTCAAACCCAGGTACGGATACGAAAACGGAGAACGTCCGAGCGTGTCCGCTCGCGACGAGATCCAGTTGCACCAGCTTCGCGCCCGCGTTGAAATTCGTCAGCACAAACCCCGCGACCGTCTCTCCGGGACGCACGGGGTTATGAAAAGCGAGACTACGGAAGCGGCGCGCGAGCTCGGAACGCTGGTCGGGCGAAGCATCGCTGCTGAAAGCCTCTGCCGCCTCCGATGCGGGAAAGAAGTTTGGATCCAGGCCGGGTGACAGGAGAAAGTAGTTGTGGTCCTCGCGATTGCGGACCTCGATCCAGACGGGCTGAATTCTTCTTTCGGCAAGCGGGACACCGTACACCGCCGCGCTTTCCTCTGAGGACAGCACGGCTGTTGAAACCTCGATGCCGGCCTCGTCGCGTGTCACGGCCCGGTTTTGGTAAGCCGGTATTGCGGCTTCTGGCGGAACCGCAGCGCAACCGACCACTAGATAGCCGACGGAAATCGCAATCAGCATCCTGGTAACGACGCTGTTCATCAAGTCAACTCCGGGGTTGACACCGTGGCGTTCGGTCGCGCGGATCAGCTAGCTAACTGCGCGCCGCCCTCACTGAGCTTGCAGGAGTACGCTACCCAGTTTAGTAGAGGTTGGGGCGCCGATGGGGTAGCGACCGTGGATCGCATCCGTGCAGCACGGAGTTGATGATCGCAAAGTCTTGATTGCTTTCCGGCCGCGTCCCTAAGCGGCTTGCACGGATCGGCGCCGGCCAAATCAAAGCAGATGGCCCGCCGCGATTTCCGGGGGCGGAAGCACCGCGAAAAGATCGATCTGACAAATTCACTCACTAAGCACTGGCAAAACGCCGTCGACGCGACAGGCGTCGGTTGTCGTGGCTAGGCGACAGACCGTCTGCGGATAGCAAAGCGTTGAGAGGGCGAGTGCAGGACGGCGAGTTCGCCGGCTTCTCGTCCCGACTCTGCTACAAGCATTCCTGCGCTTGCTCAGGTAACGCGCACGAACTACCCTTCGGCGAAGAACCACTCCGACATCGTCCGCGCTAGTTCGCGCACGACCTCCGCGTCGGTCCGGCCGGAGGATGCGCGCACGTGAAACGAATGATCTGCGTCGTCCACCACATGCAGCGTGGCGCGCGGCCCCAGCGTCTCGACGACCGACCTCAGCAGGTGAAGCTCGGCCAGCTTGTCGCGCGTGCCCTGCAGGAAGAGAATCGGCACCGTGACGTCCGCCAAGTGCCGCGCCCGCTCGACGCCGGGCGCCCCAGCCGGGTGCAGCGGGAACGCGACGAAAGCGAGGCCACGCACGCCATCGAGCGCGGAGATGGCTTGGGCCTGGGACGTCATGCGGCCGCCGAACGACCTGCCGCCCGCGAAGAGCGGCAGGGCTGGCAGCCGCCGGCGGGCCTCTGCGACGGCTGCCTGCACGGCAACATGTGCCACGGCCGGCGAGTCCACCCGCCTGGAGCCCCGCTCCATGTACGGAAACTGGTAGCGCAATGTGGCGACGTTCGCCGCGGCAAGCGCGTCGGCCAAAGACGACATGCCGGCGTGCTGCATGCCCGCCCCAGCGCCGTGCGCGAAGACATATAGCGCTCGCGCGTGCTCTGGCACTTGAAGGAGCGCAGAGACCTTAGAGCCGTCGGGTAGTGCGAGGGAAAGCGATTCTGCGTCGTCCATGGTATTCAGGTCGTGTCGGTGTGGTCTTTGCGCCGATTCTGCATCAATGAGGCATCGGGAGACGCTTGTGGCAGCTTCCGGCAAGGCATTGCTCGGGCGGACTTTGCCGGCCGATCCATGGAGCGCGCCCATTGCGAAGGGCGCCGCAGTCGCGATGTGTCGGTTGACGACCGAAAGCCCGACAGCAATGTGATCTGCGCTTCGAGACATTCGCGTAATAGCACGCCTGCATCATTGTTAGCGAGCTGTTACGACACTGCAAGCAGCGTCAAAGGAAGTTCTCGGAGGGCGGTTCATCTATCGGGCTCCCTGAAAGAGCAGGTCCGGCAGCAAGAAGCTCTTAGTCGACGCATAGTTGGCCGCGTATGGCCGCGACGCGGGTACGTCGCTCGCTAACGCCGGGACCATCGAGCGGCAGCGCGTTCGACGCTGCGCTAGCGTCGGCTCGATCCCGCCTGATGTGCCGCGAACAGACACAGCATCTCGTACATCATCGTTGCGGCGACGAGCGCGGTGTTGCCGCTCGGATCATACGGCGGCGACACTTCAACCACATCGCCGCCGACCCAGTTCAACCCGTCGAGTCCGCGCAGCAACGCAAGCGTTTCGCGCGTCGTCAATCCGCCGATTTCCGGCGTGCCGGTGCCAGGTGTGAACACCGGATCGAGCCCATCGACATCGAGCGAAAGATACACGGGCGCATCGCCGACCACGCGCCGCGCTTCTTCGACGATCGCCGCCGGGCCGCGTTCCTCGAACTCTTCGATGAACACCACGCGCATGCCGTGATCCAACGAATAACGCCAGCCTTCGTCGGTATTCTGCGCGCCGCGTATGCCGATCTGAATCGTGCGCGTGGGCTCGAGAAGACCCGCTTCGACCGCGCGTCGGAACGGCGCGCCGTGCGTGAATTTCGAGCCCTTGAACGCGTCCCACGTGTCCGTGTGCGCGTCGATATGCACGAGCGCGAGCGGCTGCTTCGGCGCGATCGCCTGAAAGACCGGATAGGTGATCGAGTGATCGCCGCCCGCGATCAGCGCTATCTTCCCCGCGCGGAATACCGGCTCGAAAAAGCGGCGGATATCGGCGTGCGCGGCTTCTAGATCGTAGAGATGCTCAAAGGGCACATCGCCGATATCGGCGACGCGGCACGCTTCGAACGGATTGAATCGCGTGACGTGATGAATCGCGCGCATCATCGTGGACATGTTGCGGATCTCGCGCGGCCCGAAGCGTGCGCCAGGACGCGCGGTGACACCGCCATCGAAGGGCACGCCCGCCAGCGCGATATCGAGCGCCGCGAGGTCGCGCTCGAACGGCACGCGCATGAAAGTGGGAATGCCGGCGAAGCGCGGCAACTGCATCTGCGAAAGATCGGTGCTGGCCATGATGAGTTCCCGCTGATCAGAACGTGGGCGGCGTGTTGACCCAGAGTATGCGCGTCACCGCATCGCCCGGATTGCGATAGCTGTGCGGCTCGGTGCTCGGAAAATAGAACGAATCGCCCGCCTTGAGCGAATAGCTCTGATCGCCGAGCGTGAGTTCCAGCTCGCCTTCGAGCACATAACCCAACTCTTCGCCGACGTGATGAATCTGCTCGTCGCTGCGGGCAAGCGGCTCCAGTACGTGGATGTCGCCCTGAAGCAACTGGCCCGGACTCGGCACGACAAGGCGTTCGAGCATGATGGAGCCCTCGGCACGTCTGCGTTTGCCGGCCGCCGGAGCGGCCCGCGCGCCCGGAAAGCGCACCGAGGGCCGCTCGCTCGCACGCTGAACGGGCGAAGCCGTGAGGGTCGGCGCGGACAGCAGTGCCGCGATGTTGGTGTCGAGCGCAATGGCGAGCTTGTGCAGCATGGCGAGCGAAGGCGTCGCGTGGCCGCCTTCGACCTTCGACAGAAGACTTTCCGAGCAACCCGCCGCTCCCGCGAGCACCTTGAGCGTCATCTGTCGCACCATGCGCGCATGACGCAGACGCGTGCCGAGGCCATCGGCGGCGGACGCCGGCGCGGCGTTGGCTTTAGGTGAAGTACGCGCTGCAGTTGAGGAAGGTCGTTTGCTGGCCACGAATGAACACCATCGAAAAGAAGAAGGGCGCGCTTATGCGAGCACCGTGAACTCGACTTCGAGCGGGTTGAGCGCGTTGATCGGAATGATATCCTGCGGGCACGCCGACATGACCACGACGCAGTCCATCGCGGCCCTGATATCCACGTAATCGCCGGACTTCGACACGGGCGGCAGCCAGTCAATCGAATAATCCGGCTTGACGGGAATGTTCATCCAAAGATTGAACGGCTGGGGCACTTCCTTCGTGCGCAAGCCAATAGCCTTCAGCGCAAGCCGCAGGTTGTCCGCGCAGTTGTCGTGATAGTGCTCGACGCCGAGATTGCGATAGCGGTACAGATCGCACGCGGCGATGAGCGTATCGTGCACGCCCGGCGACGTATCCGTGACGAGTTCGGCAATCGGGCGGCGCTGGTTGGTCACGAGCGGATCGCCCGGCTGCGGAATGATCTTGTCGATGAACGCGCGCGTATGTTCGAACGACAGAAACTCGTTCAGATGCTGCGCGTTGAAGATCCACGTATCGCACACTTGCGTGCCGTGCGGATTGGCGATGCGGATGGTCTGCCCGGCCTTCACGCGCACCGCGCGGCCGCAGCGCGCGGGCACCGTATACGTCATGCCGATTTCAGGCGTGCCGTCCGGCGAGATGGGTTCGTTGAGCGTGGCGTTGACGCCGGTTTCCTGGCCGTTGTCTTCGGTGCTTGCAAGAGTCGTTGCGGATGCGTTCATGTGGGCTCCTTCAGTCGTTGCAGAGTGTGGTGAGGCAATGAGCGAGCGCGCGTGCGCCGAGCACGAGATGTCCGGCGTCCGTCGCTTCGGCGGGGTTGTGGCTGATGCCGTCTATGCTGGGCACAAAGATCATTCCGCTCGGGCAATGTTTCGCGAGATACATGGCGTCGTGGAATGCGCCCGAGGTCAGATGCAGCGCGCGGGTATCGAGCGCGCGGCAGGCTTCGTCGATGCGCGACAACACGGACGGATTGAACGCGACGGGCGCATGGGCGAATAGCGCTTCGATGCGCGCGCCATGAGATTGCGCGATGGCCTGCGCGTGTTCATCGAACGCGCCGAGCACGCGCGCGTCCGGATGGCGGAAGTCGACGGTGAAACTCACCGCCGACGGAATCGTGTTGATCGAATTCGGCGCGATGTTCCAGCGGCCGAACGTGACGCGCGTATCGGCGCGGCCGAGTTCATGGGCGATGGCATCGAGTTCCCGATGCAGCGCGATGGCGAGCGTCATCGCGTCGCGGCGCAGTGGCATCGGCGTGGTGCCCGCGTGGGCGGCGATGCCCTGCACATGGAACGCGTACCAGCGCACGCCCTGAATGCCGCTGACGACAGCGAGCGGCACCTCGGCCTTTTCGAGTTGCGGACCTTGTTCGATATGCAGTTCGACGAAGGCATGCGCGGCGTCTTGCTGCGCGCGCGGCGGCAGTTCGGGGAACGCGCTGACGTGGCGTTGCAGCGCCGCGCTCAGGGTTGTGCCTTCGGCGTCCTGCACGTGCGCATAACGCGCCATCCGCGACGGCTCCACGAAGGCGCTCGATCCCATCGCGCCCGGCGAGAAGCGCGTGCCTTCCTCGTTGGTCCAGATCGCGACTTCGAGCGGGCGGCGCGTGGGCACGTTCGCATCGTTCAACGCGGCGAGCACTTCGAAGCCCGCAAGCACGCCGTAACATCCGTCGAGCTTGCCGCCGGCAGGTTGCGTGTCGATGTGGCTGCCGGTCATCACCGGCGCACGTGCTGCGTCGCCCTCGCGGCGGAAAAACAGATTCGCGCACGCATCCACATGCACGCTGCAGCCGAGCGCACGCGCGCGGTCGATCAGAAAGCGCCGCGCTTCGATATCGCGTTCGCCGAGCGCGGGGCGGTCCACGCCGCCGTCATCGCGCGCGCCGAATGCAGCGAGGGCTTCGATCGATTCGAGCAGGCGCGCCGCGTTCACGGCATCCGCCACTTGTCTTGCGCTCACGATGTCACTCCTTCGCTCACGAAATCGAGGCTGCGTTCCAGCCACGGTTTAAGAAACTGCTGCAAGCGCGGTGTGCGCGTATTGCCGAACAGTTGCGCGGGCGGTCCGGCTTCGACGATTTTCCCGGCTTCCATGAACACGACCTTGTCGGAGATCTTCGCGGCGAAGCTCATCTCGTGCGTGACCATCACCATCGTCATGCCTTCCTGCGCGAGCGAACGGATCACGTTGAGTACTTCCTCGACGAGTTCGGGATCGAGCGCGGATGTGGGTTCGTCGAGCAGAATCACTTCGGGTTCGATGGCCAGCGCCCGCGCGATGCCCACGCGCTGCTGCTGCCCGCCGCTCAGCCGCGCGGGATACGCGTCTGCCTTGTGCTCGAGACCGACACGCGTGAGCGCGGCCAACGCTTTCGTGCGCGCGTCGCGCCTGCTCATCTTCTTGGCGAGCACGAGCGGCGTTGCGACGTTGTCCAGCGCGTTCATGTGCGGCCAGAGATTGAATTGCTGGAAGACCATCGAAATAGGACGGCGCACGTCGGCGATGCTGGCTTCGCTGTCACGATCCTTCGCCGTGCGTCCTGTCGATCGATAGCCCAGCAACTGGCCTTTGATCCACACTTCGCCTTCGTCATAGGCTTCGAGAAAATTCATGCAGCGCAGCGCGGTGGTCTTGCCCGAACCGGACGGCCCGATCAGCGTGACGATCTCGCCGCGCATCACATCCAGGTCGATGCCCTTGAGCACGCGGTTCTCGCCGTAGGACTTGCCGACGGCGCGCAGCTTGAGTATCGGAAGGTCGCTCATGATGTCTTCTTCAGAAACGGAATGCGGGAAGTCGCGGCCTGCGCGATCAGCGACACGGCTTGCGTCAGCAGCCAGTAACATGCGATCAGCAGCGCATACGGACCGATATACGTGTAGCTCGATGCGACGATATCGCTGGCCGTCATCGTCAATTCGGGCACCGTGATGATCGACGCGACCGCACTCTCCTTGATGACGAGAATCGTCTGGTTCGCGATCAGCGGCGCCGCGAACGCGAGCGCCTGCGGCAGCTCGATGGAGCGGAACGCGTCTCGCCGGCCCACGCCGAAAGCGGCGGCGGCTTCGAGCTGACCGCGCGGAACGCTCGCCCATGCCGCGCGAAAAAGCTCCGCGAAATAAGCGCTCGAATAGAACGCGAGCGAAAGGATCGTGGCCTGCACGGCCGACAACGTCACGCCTAAAACCGGCAGCCCGAAGTACACGATCACGAGCTGCGACAGATAAGGCGTGCCGCGCACCAGCCATACGAACGCGCCATAGACGAGCGCGAACGGACGGCCGAACGCGAGCCGCATCGCGTTGATCGCGAAGCCCGCGACGATGCCGATGAAGGCCGCCAGCACGCTCACTTCGAGCGTGATGCCCATCGCTTCGATGAAGCGCGGAACGAGTGCGATGAAGTTGTTCATGCCGATGCCTCACGGACGCCGTGCCACACGCAGCGCGTACACATGACCCGCGCCCGCGAGCAGCGACGTGATTGCCAGATAGAACATCGCCGCCAGCGCGTACACTTCGAGCGGCCGATACGTCGATGACGAAAGCTGCTGTCCGACGCGCATCAGATCCGTTACGGATATCACCGACACCACCGCCGACGCCTTGACGATATCGATCATTTCGGAGACGAGCGCGGGCAGTGTCGCGCGCACGACTTGCGGCACTTCGATATGCCACAAGGTCTGACGCCGCGTGAGATTGAAGGTCGATGCCGCCTCGATCTGCCCGGGCGCGATGGAGCGAAAACCCGCGCCCAGAATCTGCGACTGATACGCGCCCGTGTTGAGCGACAGCCCGATCGCGGCGGCAGCGAGCCCCGGTAACTCGAGCCCGAGCGCGGACGGCACGTAGTAGAACACCAACAGTTGCGCGAGTACGGGCGTGCCGCGCAGCAGGCTCACGTACACGCGCGCCGTGCCGCGCATTAGCCGGCTGTCGCTGACCGACATCGTGTAGACGAACACGCCGACGAAGAAGCCGCAGCAGACAGCAACCGCCGACAGCACGAGTGTCGTCAGCGCGCCGTCGAGCAGTTGCGGCAAGTAGCCGATGCAGCGCGTAAGCAGATCGGGACCGTTCATCGCGATGTCAGATAGACGGTGCGGGAAGCGTGGCCGGAACGTCCATCGTCGAGCCGAACCATTTCTCCTGAAGCTTCTTCATGGTGCCGTCGCTGTTCGCTCTCGCGATGCCATCGCTGAAGAGCTTGAGGAGGGCAGCGCTGTCGGCGTCCTTGCGTGCGACCCAGGCGAAGTAGCTCTTCGGACCGATGGTCTGCGGCAGCACCGCGAAAACGCCCGGACGCGACTTCAGCAATGGCCCGAGATTGGCGACGGACTGCGCGACGGCATCGAGCCGGCCGACGGCTAGGTCGGCATAGGCTTCGTCGAACGCGACGTATTGCTTGATCTGCTTGATGCCGGGACCGCCTGCTTCCTTCAGCTTCTTGTCGAGCGCCATCAGCGCCTGCAATTGTGCAGAGCCGGTCTGCGAGCCGACCACCTTGCCGTTCAGATCGTTCGGCGCTTTGATGGAGGTATCGGCGGACCGGGTGAGTACGCCGGTGGTCGCGTCGGCGACGGGAACAGTGAAGGCGAAATGATCGGCGCGGTCCTTGTTGACGGTCACGGCCGTCACGACGACGTCGAAGCGCTTTGCATCGAGACCGGGCAGCAGACCCTGGAAGGGCAGGTCGAGCTGCTTGACCTTCACATCGGGCAGAGACTTGAGGACGTAGGCCATCAGATCGGCGTCATAGCCGACGATCTTGCCGTTATCGACGTATTCGAAGGGCGCGTAACGCGCTTCCGTCGCGATCGTGATTTCCTTGTTCGATTTGATGCGGGCGAGCAGATCTTCCGCGTGCGCAAGCGACGGCGCGGCGGCGTTGAGCGCGAGCGCGCCCGTCAGTGCGGCCAGCAAATGGCGAAGACGTTTGTTCATGACACTCCCCTTGCGTATGGGCTATGTTGAAGGCAATCGGAATTTCATTCAAGCAACTTGAATGTAATTCATTAGGCATGAAGTGTGCCAACGCGAAGCGCCCGGACCTGCGGGGCTTCGTCTTCCGACATGCACTGAAAGGGGGGTGTAGAAGCGGGCGAATGCACCGCCGCGCACGGCGATGCACCGGTTTGAAGTATGAAGGGAGTGATTGCGAGAGTCAGTGGGGTCCGCAATAGGGACGCAAGACGTCACACGAGCGACAGGGCGTCCGGCGGCCGCGGCTTAACCAGCAGCGGGGACATGGAGATGGACCCTCGATGCGTCGCGCGCAAAGGTTCGACTAGCAAGCTCGCAACGTTTCGTCAGTCTGGAGATTGCGAACTCGGGTACCCGGCGTACGATCGTACGTTCCGCGCGATCGACGCCCATCGTCCTGCTGCAAAATTGGCACTCGGCCTAAAGCTCGGCCGCCGCCAGGGCGGTCGCGACCAGCCGTGCTTGTTCCCGACGATGCGCCGCGACGGAAGAATGCGCGCCGGCTGGTGTCGCGGTGCGGCAGACATCGCGCAAAGGCGCAATCGGTGGGAAGCACGGTCTCCAGTTCATCGCGAACGAATCGCCATGCGCCCTGATTGCGGTCTTCCTCCTGCGCCCAAACGATGCTGCGCAAGCTGGTGAACCGGGCGAGCACGCGCCGGAGTGGGTCATGCGGAACGGATAGAGCTGCTCGATGCGGATGATCGCCGTCGATTCGTCGCCGGACCCGTCGCGAGCATCGCGCAATTCGTAGTAGAACTTTCCGCTGCATAGGACGACGCGTTCAACCGCACTTGCATCTGCGATGCGTTCGTCGCCCAGTACGCATTGAAATGCGCCATCGATCATCTCGCGCAGCGTCGAGTGCGACGCGACGTTGCCGTAAAGCTTCGACTTCGGAGACATGACGATGAGCGGCGTCCGACGTTTGGTCGTCGCCTGCTGGCGAAGCAGATGGAACCATTGCGCCGAGGTCGAAGGTACGACAATCCGCATGTTTTCGTCCGCGCAAAGCTGCAGGAAGCGGCCGAGATAGCCGCTCGAATGCTCCGGACCGACGCCCTCATGGCCATGCGGCAGCAATACGGCGAGCGCCGACTCATAACCCCACTTGAACTCGCCGGCCGCGATGTACTGATCGATGAAAACCTGCGCGCCGTTGACGAAGTCACCGTACTGCGCTTCCCAGACAGTCATCGTGGTCTTCGTTTGAACACTGTAGCCATACTCGAATCCAAGCACGGCCTCTTCGGTCAGCGGCGAGTTCACGATGTCGAACCGTCCCTGCCTTGCGGCGATGCCACTGAGCGGCACATGACGGTGGTGAGTGCACGTCAAGCACGAAGACGCGGCCGAAGCGCGCGCCCAAATCGCCATAGAGCTTCCCGGTGAGCAACAATTTCAAACAGGAAGCGCGGCTAATTTCCATTCTTGGCTTTACATAATCAACATTATCGTGCTTTGGATTGTAGGTCCCAAGTTCAAATGTCGTGTTTTTGCTAAGTAGAGATGTCGCGTTTTGGCGTACGTTCGTCGCCACACAAGCGTTTCAGGAGCGCGGGCGATGAACACGATTGGGACCGTCACTATGTCGATGCGTGAACTGGACCGACTCAAGGCGATTCAGGCGGTCGCCGACGCGCGACTCAAACCCGAGCGTGCGGCCGAACGGCTGAACTTGAGCGTACGGCAAGTCGAACGCCTGGTGTGGCGTTACCACGCGGCCGGCGTGGCCGGTCTGGTGTCAGGCAAACGCGGACGCCCGAGCAACCATCAATTGCCCAACGGCGTGGCACAGCGCGCGCTGGCGTTGATCCGGGAACGCTGCGAGGGCTTCGGGCCGAGCTGGCCGAGGTCGAAGCGGCCTTCGACGCGTACGAGACCGCACTCGTCACGAACGACGTCGCGATGCTCGACGCGCTGTTTTTCGATACGCCGCATACGCTGCGCTACGGCGCCACGGAAAACCTCTACGGTTACAAGGCGATCCGCGCGTTCCGGGCTGCACGACCGGGCAAGACACTGGCGCGCACGGTGACCGCGCGCGTCGTGACCACATGCGGCGATGCCTTCGCGTCGCGAACATCGAGTTCCGGCGCGATGGCGATCCGCGCATCGGCCGGCAGACTCAAACGTGCGTGAAGATGCCCGAGGGATGGCGCGTCGTCAGCGCGCATGTAAGCTCGATGGGCGCGTAGCGGCGCGCCTGGCCGACTGCCTGACCAGCAGCGGCCGTTGCGCATCACCGTGAAATGCGTCATTGCGAGGTCAATTCCGTTCGCGCGACGCAACCCGATGAATATTCGATCTGCATCGGAAGCACGTCACTTGCTGCGCAAAGTCCAGCGACGATCGGAAAGAGGGTCGACGTCCGGCAAGTCACGTCGATGCTGTGGCCGATGACCGGCTCGCCGACGTCAATCCAACGCCACGACCGCATCGAGCGCGCCGCCGACCATCGCGCGCAGCGTCGGCTGGATAGCGTCGGCTTTCTCCGGCAGATACACGAACGGCGGCGCTTCATCCATATACGCGGACTGACACATTTCCAGTTGGACCGCGTGAATCCCGTCCTGCGGCGCGCCGTAATGGCGCGTGATAAAGCCGCCCTTGAAGCGCCCGTTCGCGACCCACGTGTAATCGCTTTGCGCGGCCGCATCCGTCACCGCCCTCGTCACCGATTCCGCCTCCGTCCTCCCATCCTGCGTGCCGATGTTCAGGTCTGGCAGCTTGCCGTCGAAAAGACGCGGCAGCACGCTCGCGATCGAGTGCCCTTCCCGCAGCAGCACGTTCCCGTGCATGTCGCGCAGACGCACAAGCTCGGCGGCGATCGCATCGTGATACGGCTGCCAGTACGCTGTCACGCGACGCTGCTTTTCGGCGGCATCGGGAGCGCAGCCTTCGCGATTCACCTGCTCGCCGCGAAACGTCAGATCGGGGCACAGGCCGGTCGTCGTCTGGCAAAACCTCATCCCGCAGCCACGCCTCGATTGCGCGGTCACGCTCGCGTAGTGCACCAAGCGCAAGGCACATGACTACTTCGGCCGAAAAGAAACGTCGGCGCGTCAGAAAATATGCATCATGCCGATGTACGCGCCCGTCTGGGATTGCCCCGCGAGCGGACTCGTGCCCGGATCGGCGTCGCGCGGCGTGGCGAAGACGGAGAACGTACCGTTCGCGCTGTTGCGCACGTAAGCGACCGTGCTGTACAGAAATGTGCGCTTGGTGAAGTTATAGGTCGTGCCGAGCACATAGAGCATCGCGTGGCTCGCCGGGTCATGCGATGCGTCGCCGCCGCCCTCGCCCACGTGGACATAGAAGCCCGCCGCCGTGACGGCCCAAGCGGGCGTCGCCTGATAGGTCGCGCCGAGCCAATAGTGATCGGCGGTGCTGGAGAGGCCCGCGGGCGTGTCGGGCGCGGAATAGTGCGTGTAGGCGGCCTGCACTTTCCATCGATCCACCTTCAGGTTCGCGCCCACGAAGAGTTCGCGCGACGCCTGAAATACGTTGTTCATCTGGCCATTCTGGCTGCGCAGTTCGTCATAGATGCCGCGCACGTCGAAAAGCGGCGAGTGGTAAGTCAGCATGATGCCGTCGGAGCGGCCGAACTCGCCCGCCGCGCCGGAGTTGAACGCGCCCGCCTGACCGCCCAGCGAGTACTGTCCTTGCACGTCGAACCCATGAAACACGGGGCTGTGATATTCGACGTTGTTGCTCGTCTGCTGCCAGTTGCGTCCGCGCACGAGTGATGCCGATGACACCGCCTGTTGCACGAAGGGATCGAATTCCCAGACGCCGTCGCTGTCAATGAACAGATTGCGGCCCGCCTGCAACTGCCCGTATGTCTTCGAGCTCAGTCCGACATAGGCGCGGCGCGACCAGAGACGTCCGCCCCCCGTGGTGCCGTTCATGATCTGGATCGCAGTTTCGAGATTGAACACCGACGTCAGGCCGCCGCCTAGATCTTCGTTGCCTTTGAGGCCCCACATGCTGGTGCCCCAGTCGCCGCCCTCGGCGCTCCATCGCGCGGATGTGCCGCCGGTACCGTTCGCGATGTGATTCAGATATTCGATGCCCCCGTCGAGGCGTCCATACATCGTGACGCTGGATTGTGCCATGGCGCCCGACGCGACAAAGGTGAAACCGGCCACCGCTTTCCGTACACAACCTTTCATGTTCGGTTCGACTCCGTTGGGGGTCCGCTCGGATGCGCGGAACCGATGCACGCGAACATAGCACCATCGCGAGAACTCGGCACAGATCCAGTAACCGCAACGGTCAAGAACTGGAAGATGATCTCAATCGAAGTCCGTTTGCTGCGTCCCGCGCAGCTAGCGATCCAACGGGCAGCCGCGAGCAGCCATACTTCAGCCGGTCGAGGTCGCCATCGGTGATGCTACTTGTTTCGCCAAGCAAGCTCGCTTTCAGTCCCGAACGTCGCTAAGACCTTAGCGCGCACGTCGGACCTCATAGTCGACACAGCTACGAAGGTAAGAACGTTCCATCCACCCTTTCGTGCTCAAGGGGACGAACCGCTATCAGGCCGGCTCGGTTGACTATCTCAATGTCGCCAGCGCGCAGACCATTGCGCTCGAGAACCAGCGCAACGGCGAGACGATCGAAGCGCGCCGACTGAATGCTAGCGTTCGACTGCTCAAGGCGCTCGGAGGCGGCTGGGATCGCACGGCGCTGCGCGACACGGCGGCCGCAGCGCAATGACACCGTTGTCGTTTTGGCACTAGCTTCTCCGACCTTCAAACCTCCGTACAGACAGGAATTAGCAAATTCCTGCTGTACGTGGAATCGAGGCATGGTCATCGGATCGACGCCTGCATTCGCGTACGCCCTGATGCGCGCCAGCGGCCTCTGACTAAGCAACCTCGGCTTTCGACGGCGCCTCACAGAAAGACCGTTGATATTGAGGGAATGAAGGCGATCGCGATCAATCCGAGAAGCAACATACCGAGGTAAATCCAGATTCGCCTCGAAGCGCAGGCGAGCTCCAGAAAGCCGCGCCGCGCGAGATTTTCATGCTCAGGCTGCCTCCGTCTTGCCGACCATGTGCCCGGATCGTCCTTTGCGCGTCAAGAGCAGCAACGTTGCGACACTGACGAGCGTAAGGATGGCAAGCGGCATGAGCGCGAGGGAGTAACTGCCCGTTGCCTCCTTAACCCAGCCGTAGACGTTCACCATGAGGCCGCCACCAAGCAGATTTGCGATGGCGTTAATCGTTGCAAGGCCCGCCGCCGCCGCGCTGCCGGAGAGCATGTCGCCAGAGAGCGCCCAGAAAGGCCCTTTGAACGCATAAGCACCGACCAAAACGGCACAGAGCAGGCAGATCGTCGGGAGCAAGGCGCCGCTAAGCGACGTGGCGAATAGGCCCATACCGATAAGAAGCATCGGAATGACTGTGTGCCAGCGACGTTCCTTTACTCGGTCAGAGCGTCGGCCCCAATAGACCATCAACACGCACGCCAACGCGTAGGGTACGGAGTTAATGAGGCCTGTCTGCATAACGGTCAGGCCGTACGACTTGAGCAATTGTGGCTGCCACACGTTCAGGGTGCTACCCGCAGCCGACGCGCAGGTATCGACAAGAGCAAGGCAAAGGACGTAGCGGTTTCGGAAGAGCTTCGTCAGCGGCATATCCAAGACTTTTTTTGGCGCCTTCGTCTCTGTCGCAAGTTCATTGGCGAGCCACGTGCGCTCTTCCTCCTTGAGCCATCTCGCTTGCTCCGGCTTATTCGTCAAGAAGAACAGGCACATCAGACCAAGAAGCACAGTCGGCAGGCCTTCAAGGATAAAAAGCCAGTGCCATCCGCGCATCCCTGCGATTCCATCCATTTGCAGAAGCAGTGCGGACAGTGGTGAACCGACGAAGTTACCAAGCGGGATCGCCACCATGAATATAGCAACGATGCGAGCGCGGTACGACGCCGGAATCCAGTACGAGAGGTACAGTAGGACCCCCGGAAAGAAACCAGCCTCGGCAGCACGCATGGTGCCGAGATTCCGTACGTATTCAACACCCCTTCGTTGACGCGCTTGAGTTCATCGGCGTGCACATGGCCGTTCGGTTCGCTCGGCAATCAGAACGCGCGGCTCTCACCTCGCTGCCCGCGTCAAGTTTCTGGATTGACCTCGCCCAGAACGGTCAAATGCCTCTTCCTCCGCTGGTAGCACGCGCTATAACATGCGCTGTCGCGTCTCGCGGAGAATCATCGATACGGGATCGAACAAATCCGTCGTGCCCATGCGAACTGGTTGCGCCGCTCGTCGAAGCTCCGCTGGAAGTGTTTCGGAAGACGGGTGCGGACTGCGCCGTGTCGATGCCTCGCGCCGACGCTCACAGTGAGGCTTGCGGATGCGCGTGTCGCCCAGTCGCGGCGTTATCGCGCGTACTGTTCGAGCGCGTCAGCAAGGGCATCGAAGGTAGCGCGGCAGCGCGGGCTCGCGCGCAGATCTTCGTGCATCGTCACCCACGTTTCGAGCCGGAGCGCGAACGCTTTCGACAGCACGCGTACGAGACCATCACGGCGCGCAATCGCGACATGACATCCGCCGATTCCCGCACCCGCGCGGATCAGTGCGAGTTGCGCGAGATCGCTATCGGCGCGCATCGAAAACAACGCGTGACGAAAACCCGGCAACGTGCGGCTCACATCGCGAATGAACGCGTTTGGCTGGTCGTAGCCGATGACCGCGTGTTCTGCGAGCGCCGCCATGCTGCGCGGCGTGCCGTGACGGTCGAGATAATCGCGCCGCGCATGAAGTCCGACCTCGATCACGCCGACTCGCCGCGCGACGAGTTGCGTCTGGCGCGGGCGCACCATGCGCACGGCAATATCCACTTCGCGCCTCAGCAAGTCCTGCACGCGGTTCGACAGCACGAGTTCGACGATCAATCGCGGATGCCGCTCGCGCAGCGCGGCGATGACCGGCGGCAGCACTTCGACCCCGACCACTTCGCTCGCGGATACGCGCACGACGCCCTGCACGCCCGCGCCGTCGTCGCCCGTGTGGCCGCTCGCCGCGCGCTTGAGCGATGCCGCCGTACTCTGCATCGCTTCGGCGTGCGACTGTAATCCAAGCGCAACGTCGGTCGGCTGAAGCCCGTTCTGCGAGCGCGTAAATAGACTTACCTTCAGCGCCCGTTCGAGCGCTTCAACGTGCCGCCCAGCCGTCGGCTGCGTGATGCCGAGCGCGCGCGCCGCACCCGACAGCGAGCCCTCGCGCAGCACTGCGAGGAACGTTCGGTAAAGCTCCCAGCCGATGTCGTCTGCCATACGTTTTTGAATATCGGATCAACGAGGTTCGCCAATTTTAATGTGTCCGCGAAGGGCGGAGAATGGCGTCATCGACAACCTGGGAGGCGTGACATGGCGCAAGGCGAAACGGTTCTGGTACTTGGGGCGACGGGCGGCATCGGCGGGGAAGTTGCGCGGCAATTGCGCGATGGGGGCTGGCGCGTGCACGGGCTGCGGCGTGGCGCGGGGGCATCGAAGGGCGACGGCATCGAATGGATTCACGGCGACGCGATGAACGCGGCCGACGTAATGCGCGCGGCACAGGGCGTATCCGTGATCGTGCACGCGGTAAATCCGCCAGGCTATAAGCGCTGGGCCGAACTGGTGCTGCCGATGACCGACAACACCATCGCGGCGGCGAAGGCGCAGGGCGCTACCATCGTGTTGCCGGGCACGGTCTACAACTTCGGGCCGGACGCGTTTCCATTCATCGACGAAGACGCGCCACAGCATCCCGTCACGCGCAAAGGCGCGATTCGCGTGGAAATGGAAGCGCGTCTGCAACGCGCGAGCAAGGAAGGTGCGCGAGTGCTGATCGTGCGCGCGGGCGATTTCTTCGGGCCAAGAGCGGGCAATAACTGGCTCGCGCAAGGACTCGTGAAGCCAGGAAAGCCGGTGGCGAAGGTCAGCAATCCGGGTGCGCGTGGCATCGGGCATCAATGGGCGTATCTACCCGATGTCGCTCGCACGATGGTTGAACTGCTTGCGCACCGCCATTCGCTCGATGCGTTCGCGCGCTTTCACATGAGCGGTCATTGGGACGAGGACGGCACCGGCTTTGCCGACGCGATCCGTCGCGTGGTCGCGCGGCGCACCGGGCGGGCGCCCGCTGTCGTCGGCTTTCCGTGGTGGCTGCTCGCGCTTGCCGCGCCGTTCAACGTAACATTCAGGGAGCTTCAGGAAATGCGCTATCTATGGACGACGTCCGTGCATCTGAATAACGCGCGGCTCGTGCAGACGCTCGGCCACGAGCCGCATACACCGCTGGACGTGGCCGTCGAAAAGACGCTAATCGGCCTCGGATGTCTCGCGCCTGATGTTCGAGCTTCGCTATCGAGCCTCGCTCCGTAAAGCGAGCGGCCGTTAAGATCCCCGCAGTACGTGAGCCTGCCGTCCGGCTAAGCATTCTGGCTTCCGCGCAATGCGGACGATGCTCGACTGGTAGCGTATTCAGGAACGGGTTCGCTCGGCTCGAAACTGTCGCACGACGAAACCTTCGAGCCCGCCCCACGAATCGCGTGTGCCTGACCGAGGGTGATTCTTCGGGCGGTTGATTGTCTTGCCCCCTTCTCAAAGGCATATCCTGAAGATGGTGACCTGAGATGTTCTTGAAGGCGGACGGAAACGCAGACGATTAGTTGCGCTCTGTGTTTCCTCGCGATTGTCGCCGGTTCACCAGCCATGGCCGAGTGGCAGGCGCCGGGCTGTTTCGACCGGCACATGCCTTGTGTCCTCAAGCGAATCGCCGGTGGAACTACCTGGCCCCACACAAGAGCGGACGTTGAACTGGAATCGACGCAATCGCGCCCTCGGAGAATCGCCCGTCTCCGCCCGCCACGTCTCACCGGTCATGCCCCGGTGGCCGGCTCAAATCCACTGGTCGTTCGCGACAGTACGCTCGCTTGCCGCGCCGTCGCCTGTGTTCACGACACCTCGCGGCTCGATAAGCAGCAGCTTGACTTCTGCGTTTGCACAGGGCTTGTGCTCGACTCCCTTCGGAACGACTCCCAACTGTCCGGCACGTCGTATCACGACGCCCTTCAGGAAGAGCTGACGCGCCTGCGCAGCCAGCATCGGAATGTGCTGCTCTGGGAAGCGCACTCGATCGCGAGCGTGCTGCCGCGCCTTTTCGAAGGCAAGCTTCCGGACTTCAACATCGGTACGCAGGATGGCCGCACCGCCGCGCCCTCCGTGCAGGAAGCAATACAGCGCGTCGCAGCGGCGAGTCCGTTCACATGGATTGCGAACGGCCGCTTCAAGGGCGGCTTTATCACGCGGCACGCCGGCGCGCCGCAGGACGGCGTGCATGCGGTGCAACTGGAGATGTGCCAGTCCACCTATATGAGCGAAAACGCACCGTTCCACTATCTGCCCGAGGTCGCGAAGAAAGTGGAGCCGGTGGTACGCGGCATGGTGAATGGCGCGCTCGACGCAATCGTCAAGCTGACTGCGAACGCCTCGCGGGCGAAATGAGCGCGAGACGTCCTTGCCGCAGGACGTCTCGGCAATACCTTCTGAACACCACGAGCAGAGACGCTCTGGCCAATACACGCTTGCCGAGCTTCATCAGCGCTCGGAGCAGGCGATCAGGCTGGCGGGCGACGAGCCAACCGCATTCAACGCGCCGTGTACCCGCAGATTCATTCGTCGTGTTTCCATCTCCGATGATACGTGCCTACTTCTTCCCATCCACGACGGCGACGACCTCGTCGCGCGTGTACTCCTTGTTCGCCAATGCACCAACCGGCGTTTTGGCCAGCACCGCGTCGAGTTCCTCCGGCTTCACTTCCAGAACCGGCATACGGATGTCGTGCGGCATCTTCTTGCCGGCGAGAAGCTGCTGCGTCACCCAGAAGGCGAACGAGGACGCGCCCGGCGGAATCGTCACCGACATCGTCTCGTAACCGCTCTTCTTCTGTTCGGCCCACCAGGCGAGTTCTTCCTGCCGGTTGCCGAGAATGATGATCGGCGTCGGCCGCCCCGCGGCCTTGAGCGCCTGCGCGGTGCCGAAGCCGTCGCCCCCTTGCGTGAGCACGCCGTCGACCTTCGGCAAAGTCGGCAGGATGCCCGCGACCTGCTTCTGCGCGACGGTCTGCGTCCAGTCCCCGTGCACCGAACCGACGATCTTCATCCCCGGATACTTCTTGAGTTCGTCGACGATGCCCTGATGAATCTCGTCGTCCACGGAGACGCCCGCGAGTCCGCGAATTTCGAGCAAGTTGCCCTTGCCGTTCAGCCGCTTCGCCAAGTAATCGACCTGCATGCGGCCCATGCCCTGAAAATCCACGGCAATGCGATACGCGCACGGCTCAGTTGCGATGCCATCGAACGATACGACCGTCACGCCCGCGCCGCACGCCTGCTTGATGACGCCGTTGAGCGCCGTGGGCGAAACGGCATCGACGGCGATGGCCTTGAAGCCTTGCAAGATGAGATTCTGAATCTGCTGAACCTGCTCTGTCGCCTGGCTTTCGGCTGTCGTGAAGCTGGGCGCCGCCGCGACGACCTTCTGCTTCACGGCCGGATCGGCGACGTTGGCCCAGCTCTTGAGCATCTGCTGGCGCCAGCTATTGCCCGCGTAGTTGTTCGACAGCGCGATCTTCATCGACGACGTATCGCCCGTCGCGACCTGCGCCGACGCGCCCGCCGATGCCGCGACCAAGCACAGCGCCACGGCCAGTGTTGTGATTCTCATGCTCGTCTCCTGTTATTGATGTTTTACCGTCCCGCGCCACGCACGCCGACATGCAGCGAATAGATCGATGACGTCGCCGTAATGAACAGGCGATTTCGATGGATGCCGCCGAACGTGAGGTTCGCGACGACCTCGGGAATGAGGATCTTGCCGAGCAGCGTGCCGTCGGGTGCGTAGCAGTGCACGCCGTCCTCCGCGCTGGTCCAGACATTGCCGTGCTCGTCGACCCGCATGCCGTCCGGCACGCCGCTCTGCATCTCGATGAACACGCGTCCGTTACGCAATACGCCATCGCCCGATACATCGAACACGCGGATATGACGCGGCGCTTCTTCGTCGTGGGAAGCGGCCGAATCCGCGATGTAGATCTGCGATTCGTCCGGAGAAAACGCGAGGCCGTTGGGCTTCGCGAAGTCGTCGCAGACGAGATGCACACGCGCGCCGTCGGGCGATAGGCGATACACGTTGCATCGGCCGATCTCGCTCTCTGCGCGATAGCCTTCGTAGTCGCTCAAGATTCCGTAGTCGGGATCCGTGAACCAGATGTCGCCCTTCGAATCAACGACGACATCGTTCGGCGAGTTCAGCCGCTTGCCTTCGAAATGCGATGCAAGCACGGTCACGCTGCCGTCGTGCTCCGTGCGCGTCACGCGCCGCGCGCCATGCTCGCAACTCACGAGCCGCCCTTCGCGGTCGCGCGTGTTGCCGTTGCTGTAGTTCGACGGCGCGCGAAACACGCCGACGCCCATTCCCGGCGCCCAGCGCAGCATGCGGTTGTTCGGGATGTCGCTCCAGACGAACAGGTCCGTGGCCGGAAAATAGACCGGTCCTTCCGCCCAGAGGCATTCGTCCGTCACTTTGGAAAGGAACGCGTTCGGCTGCAGCAGCAGCCTGAAACGCGGATCATGCACTTCGAAATCGCTGGGTTTCATGTCTCCTCGTCCTTTGTGGATTGCGTGTCAGCGCGCCGGTTTTCCGCCGGCGGCGACCGTCACCGCGATGATGAGCACGCCGTACACGATGGAGCGCACGCCGGCGTCGGCGCCGACCGCGTTGAGCGCGGCGTTAGTGAGAAACAGGAACATCGAGGCGCCCCATACGCCGACGATCGTCGCCTTGCCGCCCGTGACCAGCGTGCCGCCGATCACGACCACGGCGATCGAGATCAGCATGTACTCGACGCCCATATCGAGCGACGCGCCGCCTGATGTCGCCGCGAGCAGCAGCGCCGTGAGCGCCGCGATCATCGACGAAAGCACGTAGGCAAGGCAGCGCGAGCGATGCACGTTCACGCCCGCGAGCCACGCGGCGCGCGCGTTCTGTCCGATCGCCGAAAGCCTGCGGCCATACACGGCGCGATGAAGCAGCACCGCGAGCGAGACCGACAAGGCGAGCGCAACCAGCGCGATATACGGCACGTTGAAGAGCCGGCTCGTGGCGAATGCGCCCAGCGCGGGCGGCGGCGGCGGAAGCTGGCGCCCTTGCGTAATGGCGATCGACTGGATGATGAAGCTCGACGACAGCGTCGCGATGATCGGCGGAATGCGCAGCAGTCGGATCAGCATGTAGTTCGCGATCCCGACCGCGACGCCCACGCCGAGCGCCGCCGCGACGCCGAGCGCAATGTGGCCGTTGGAGCCGCCCATCGCGTGCATGCCGACGACGCCCGCGAGCGCGATCGTCGACGGCACCGAGAGGTCGATGTTGCCGACACCCGACGTGATGACGAGCATCTGCCCGAGACCGACCAGCACCATGAACACGCCGTAGGTGAGGGCCGTCTGCGCGACATTGCTCGCGATGCCGAAGCCGAAGATGCCGACGATACCGAACCACACGAGCACCGTGCCGACGAAAGACCACGCCCAGGGCGCTTGAACGCCCTTCAGCCGTTCCCACGCGGTATCGTTGTTGGCGAGCGCTTCACCGGAAGTCTGCGATTTCATTGCCGTTCCCCGCGTTGCAGCAGCACGCGCAAGGACAGCACGACGATCAGGATCGCGCCCTGCATGCCGACTTGCCAATCCGCCGAGATGTTGAGAAAGGCGAGGAACGACGCCGCGAGCGTGAGCGTGATGGCACCGAGCACCGCGCCGATGACCGATACGCGCCCGCCGACGAATTCTCCACCGCCGAGAATGACCGCCGCAATCGAGAGCAGCGTGTAGCGCAGCGCAAGGTTCGCGTCGGCGGAGGTCGTGAGCCCGAGCAGCGAAAGACCCGACAGCACGCCGAACACGCCCGCGATGCCGTAAAGCGTCGCCTTGCTGCGCACGAGCGACCAGCCGAAGCGCCGCATCGCGCGCGGATTGCCGCCCGCGCCGCGTATGCGCACGCCGGCCGAGGTGCGCATCAGCAGAATGTGCCCTGCGATGGCAATGAGCACCGACCACACGATCGGCGCGGCGATGAACGGCGTCTGATAGCTCATCGCCGTGCCGAGCCAGCCGGGGCTCGCGCCGCCCGGCGAAGGCAGCAGCACGATGGCGAGCCCGCTCCACACGAACGACAGCCCGAGCGTCACGACGATGGACGGAATCTGCCGCAGTTCGATCAGCGCGCCGACGGCTGCATACGCGAGCACACAGGCGACGAGCGCGAGCGCGCCGAGCCACGGCTCCTTGACGAGCAGCGTCGCGCCGATGCACGCGACGAGACTCACGAATGGACCGATGGACAAGTCGAGATCGTTGACGGTGATGATCGCGAGTTGCGCAAGCGTGGCGAGCACGATCGGCACGGCCAGATTGAGCAGCAGGCTCGACCCGAAATAGCTCATCACGGCGGGCTGCATGACGAGAATCGGCACGAGCACCGCGACGAGCGAGATGGCGGGAAGCAGCGCGCGCAGACGCGCTTGCGTGTCCCGGAAGGTGATGCGCGCGGGGGTCATGCGGCCTGCTCCTCGAAGCTCGCAGCGAGCAGCGCTTCTTCCGTGCATTCGTCCGCATGCAAGACGCGCGTGACCGCCGACGAGCGAAAGACATACGTGCGGTCGCAATGCGACAGCTCTTCGTTTTCTGTCGTGTACCAGATGAACGTGCGGCCTTTCGCGGCTTCGTCGTGAACGAGCCGGTAGATGTCGCGCTTGGTGCCCACATCGACGCCGCGCGTCGGATCGTCCATCAGAATGAGCTGCGCGTCCGACGACAGCGCGCGCGCAAACAGCACCTTCTGCTGGTTGCCGCCCGAGAGCGACAGGATGCCCGCGCTCATCGGCGCGCCGCGTATGCCGATCTTCGTGCGCCACGCTTCCACGAGCGCGCGCGCCGCCGCGCGATCGACGAGTCCGCGCTTGCGCTTCGCGCCGCCGAGAAGCCACCGCAAATCGAGATTTTGCGCGATGGACCACACCGGGAACACGCCGTCGCGCCCGCGATCGCCGGCAACGAATGCGGCTTTCATGCGGCCCGCGCCGTGGCTCGTCGCTGCCTCGTAGATGGCGAGCAGCGCTTCGGTCTGACCTTGGCCCGCGAGTCCGGCGAAGCCGACGATCTCTCCGCGCGATGCCTCGATCAGCGTATGTTTCCTTCCGCCGACGTTCCAGCGGAACGGTTTGTCATCGCTTTGTGCGTTGCGTATGCGTGCGGCGGCCGGCGTTTTCTCCGCTTCCAGATGCTGGCCCATCGCCTGAATGATCGACGCACGGTTCGCCTCGTTGCCCGGCAGCACGCCGACGATGCCGCCGTCGCGCATCACCATCACACGATTCGCGACGCGCTCTATCTCGCCGAGCATGTGCGTAATCAGCAGACAGGTGATGCCGCTCCCTGCCGCGCGCCGGACGAAGGCAAGCAGTTGATCGGCGGTATGGGCATCGAGCGACGAGGTCGGCTCGTCGAGGATCACGAGACGCACGGGCGCGTCCGTCACCGTGAACCCGCGCGCGATCTCGACCATCTGCTGTTGGGTGAGCGTCAGATCGGACACGAGTTCGTTGCCCTTCAGTCCGTTGCCCGGAAAAATCTCTTCGAGCTTGTCGCGCATGAGCGCCGTTGCCGTGCGCCGCCAGCCGCGCCCGCGCAATTTCGGATGCACGATCGTCATGTTTTCCGCGACCGTCAGGTTCGCGCACAGCGAGAGTTCCTGAAAGACGCAGCGCACGCCGGCCTTGCGCGCGGCGTTGGCGTCGTAGTGCGGCGCGCTTTGGCCGTCCACTTCGATACGGCCCTGCGTCGGCGCATACACGCCCGCGAGCACGGCCATGAGCGTCGATTTGCCCGCGCCGTTGTGTCCCGCGATGCCGACGCATTCGCCGCGCGTGAACGCGAAGTCGATGTCCGCGAGCGCGCGCACCCGGCCGAAGGTCTTGCCGACGCCTTCGAAGCGAATCAGCGTGCGCTCGTCCTCTGTATTGATAGTTGCGCCCATTCACATGCCTCCATGCGTGGCGTCATCGAATGCTTATTTCTTGTCGAGCAAGGCCACGGTCTGCGGCAGCGTATAAGTGACGTCGGCGATTCCACCCGGCGGCGTCGCGGCGAGCCTCGCCGGCAACTCCTGCTGCGAGATGGCGAGCAGCGGCACGTTAATGGTGACTTCCTTCGGAATCTTCTTGCCCGCGAGCACTTGCTGCGCCACCCAGAACGCGAACGAGACCGCGCCCGGCGGATTCGACAGCGAGCGCGACTGATAACCGGTCTTCGCCTGCTCGCTCCACCATTGCAGTTCGGGATAGGTGCTGCCGATGACCATCGGCGGCGCGGGACGATTGGCGGCCTTGAACGCCTGCGCGATGCCGAACGACATCTCGCCTTCGGTCGCCACGCCATCGACTTGCGGTAGCGTCGGGAGAATGCCGGCCACAGCCTTCTGCGCGACCGATTGCGTCCAGTCGCCGTTCACCGAGCCGACGAGCTTGAGCCCCGGATGCTTCTTGAGCCCTTCGAGCACGCCTTCGTGCATGAGGTTGTCGACGGAGATGCCGGCCACGCCGCGCACTTCCAGTATGTTGCCGTGGCCATTGAGCTTCGTCGCCAGATAGTCGACGCCCTGCTCCGCCCAGCCCTTGAAGTCGAAATTGACGCGATACGCGCACGGCTCGTCGACGACGCCGTCGAACGAGACCACGACGACGCCCGCAGCGCATGCCTTCTTGATGGTGCCGTTGAGCGCGGTCGGCGAAACGGCGTCGATGACGATCGCGTTATAGCCTTGCAGGATCAGGTTCTGAACCTGCTGCGCCTGCTCCGTCACCTGATTCTCGGCGGTCGTGAAAGCGGGCGCGGCCGCGATCTTCTTGTCCGCCACCGCTTGCTGGGCGACGGCGTTCCAGCTCTTGAGCATCGACTGCCGCCACGCGTTGCCCGCGAAGCTATTCGACAGGGCGATTTTTTTTTGCGTGGTGTCGCCCGTTGCGACCTGCGCGTGCGCGGCGCCTGCGAGCATGCAGACGGCGAGCGCGAGCGCGGCTCTTGCCTGCACTCCTTCACGGAACATCGGGTTGTCTCCTTTCATTTTTCTTGTGGAGAGGCGCTGCGCGACTTCATCTACAGCACGCCCCTTCCGGGCGCATCGGGCGCGGTGCCGATGCGACGCTTCCAGTCAGTCTGCTTGATTCGTCCTGCGGTCAGGCCAATCGCGGTGGTCAGGCCACTCGATCGCGGAGCCAGTATAACGACAGTTTCGCGATTCGTGCAATTGCGTGCGTTACCGGTAACAGCGTGGCGCAGCGGCTTCGCCCCGGCTCACCAATCCCGCGGCATTGACGACGTGGATATTCTTCAGGAACGATGCCTCGCCGGGCCGCTTCTCCACATATGCGAGCGCATCGTCGCGTTCGCCGGATGCGGGCGTGTAGCCGTCGCGCCAAAGCAGCCATGATGGGCGATGCCGGCGAGTTCGGGCCGCGCATGCAGATCGACCGTGTAGCCCGTGCCGCGATCACGAAATCGAATTCGAACGTGCCGTCTTCCGCACGCGCGCGCACGCGGTTGTCATCGACGACGGCTTCGTGCCAGGGCGCAGCCAGATGCAGATGGAAGTTCGCATGACGCGCCACGCGTTCGATGGCGTCGGCGGGTGCAGTCGAGCCCGCGCGACGGAACCGCAGCGCCTGGCGCCAGCGCACGGCATCGCGGAAAGTTATCGTATGCGCCGGGATACGCGCGTGCGCGGCTCACCGGGACCGCAGTCCATGTTTGAAGCACTCACAAACTCGGGCGAGGTGCACAGCGCACGCTCTTTCGAGTTAAGACCGAGTCTGTGCCCGTCTGCATGCAAATGCCGGGCGCTTTGGATTAGAAAACCAATCCTTGATACGCTTCTTTTATTGCGATCGAGGCCATCGGGAAGCGCTTGCATAGCTGCGTACCTCGTCCCCCAAGGGCAGCACACGCGTCACAAGCAACTCGACGTGCCTTGCGCCGAGCGCGATGTGGGCATCGCGCAAAGCACTCGTCACGCGAGACATATCGAACTCGGTAAGGCCCCCGCAATTTCCCTTGCTACCAATCCGAAGCCGATATTAAATAGCGATGCATTCCTCACGTCTTTTGCAAGGTGCTCGTCGCATCGAGTGCGCGCCACGCTCGACGCACGCTATGGCTCTCGCGACACCTCATTCAATGCTAACTCCCGGCGCCTATATTTCGTTGCAATCCGAAGCACGAACGAAGGGAGCAACAGCGTGGACAATCCATTCGACGACGATCAGGGCACATTCCGTGTGCTGATCAACGAATTGCAGCAGCGCTCGCTTTGGCCCGCTCATCTCGAGGTTCCGGACGGCTGGACGGTGGAGTATCCAGATTGCTCACGCAGGCAATGCCTGGACTACATCGAACAGAACTGGACTGCACGGTCCTGATGATTCTCGATCTGGGAGTGGGAAATGGCCAAGCGCATTGTGAAAGTGATCGACCTCGTTCCGGGACGCAGCGTTCAGCTTCCGTCCATCGATAATGAAACGCTCAGACACGGACAATTCTGGAGCGACCATGTCTGCGCTCAGAAACCTGTTGTCATCAGAGGAGCGGTGCGCAACTGGCCTGCTCTCCGGAAATGGAACGCACCCGGCTATCTCGAAGCATTGACGGATAGCGAAGTCGGCATCTCGGATGCGTTCAACGCCTCGCCCACCGGTCTCTGGTATGCAAATCTCCCGAAGCTGAAACTCAATCAGGCCATTACGCGTCTGCGCGACGCAGGGCCGGACGAGACGCATGCGATCCGCGCGCTCCCTATTCCGTCGGAATGGAAACCCGATCTCGGCCATTATGAGTTTCTCGAAAGAGAGCACGATCGACCGCCGCGCGCATATGCACAAGACCGGCTCTTCATCTATCGGAATGCTTCGACCGAATGGCACTACCACACGACCGACGAGACGCTAACCACGCAGATCATCGGCACCAAGCGCATTTCCATGTTCAGGCTGTCCAGTGAAAACTGGCAAGCGTATGCCGTGCCGATCAAGTCCAATCTTCATCACATGAATGATGGCGCGCGCTTCTTTCCCGCGGACGGTGCACTGACGAAGTTCGAAACCACGCTTGCGCCCGGCGACGTTCTCTATATCCCACCGTTCTGGTGGCATGGCGTCGATCCCGCCGATAACGATTTCGGCATCACACTCGCTCATTGTTTCAGAACGCCGCTCAATCGCCTCGGTTCACTGAGCGATCCCGCGGTGAAAGACGTCATCCGCGCGCAGCAAAGCGCCATGCTCGCGTTCCGGATGAGAGCGTTCGTCGCCCTCGGTTCGATTTCGAGGCTCGTGACTTCCTGAGTTTCACATTCATACCCGCGGCCAATCGAGGCGCGTTTGCGTCGCTTTACGCCGCCGCATCAGTCTGACGAACACGCAAGGACCTGTGCCAGATGCAACCACGCGCGAACGCGCGTGCGCTTCTTCCACGCGTTCCGATGACGACGTTCTCGACTATCGCTTTCAGAGCACGCGCGTGCTCTCCACTACGGATCGACGCCATGCACGGTTTTCCCATCACGCCCGCTCAATCAGGCATCTTCTTTCGACAGCAACTCGATTTGCGCGATCCGCGCTTCAATCTTGCTCAACTCACGGAGATCATCGGACCGCTCGATGTCGATGCGCTTCAGGCAGCGCTGCGGCAAACCATCGACGAAGCCGAAGGCATGCGCGTGCGCCTCTTCGTCACCGACGGCTTGCCGCGTCAGACCGTTCCCGATGAGCCGTTGCACTTCACACTGCGCGTGGTCGATGTAAGCGATGCACCCGATCCGCTGGAAGCGATCGATCGCGCTGTGCAGATCGCGCTGGCCACCGCCTTCGACCTCGGCCATTGGCCGCTATTCGATGGGCAGCTCTTTCAGGCGAGCCCCACGCGCTTCTTCTTCTTCCAGCGGATTCACCATGTAGCGTTCGATGGCTTTTCGTTTTTGCTGTTCACGCAGCGGCTCGCAGCCATTTACTCGGCACTGATCCAAGGAGACGATCCCGCACCGTCCGGCTGGGCGCGCCTTGCCGATCTCCTCGATAACGACGCCGAGTATCGCGCGTCCAGCGCCTTCGAAAACGATCGGCAGTTCTGGCACGAATACATGGCGGGTTGCCCCGAGCCTGTGATCCTCTCGGCATGCATGGCGCCCGAGCCGATGCCCGCAGAAGCCTATTCGCAGGCGAGCGCGCGGATCCGTTTGTCGCCCGACACGACCGCGCGCATGCGCGATATGGCCGAACGCAACGGCACGACCTGGCCGCAAATCATGACGGCGGTCATGGCCGCCTATGTCGCACGTCTGAGCGGCCAGCCCGAAGTGGTGCTCGGGTTGCCCGTCACCGCCCGCGTCGGACGTCTGGCGAGAAGCGTGCCGGGCATGTTGTCGAATGCGCTGCCGTTACGAGCGATCGTCGACGAACGCACGACCATCGTCGATCTTCTCGATGCCGTCGCGCGGCAAAGCCGCCGCGTGCTGCGTCATCAGCGCTATCGCGTGAAAGATATCCGGCGCGATGTCGGCCGCATCGAAGCCGACAGGCCGCTCTTCGGTCCCACGGTGAACATCATGCCGGAGTACAGCCGTGCGCTGGACTTCGCGGGCTGCATCATCGGCTCGAATCGCTCCTTCTATGGCACGCCCGATGATCTCGCGCTGATCGTGCATGACCAGGGCGATGAACTTGGCATCGAATTGATGTTCGATGGCAATCCGTTGCTCTATACGCCCGAGTCCGTCGAGGCGCACGCGCGCCGCTTCACACGTCTCCTCGAACAAGTGCTCGATCGGCCCGATGCGCCGCTGCATACGCTTCAGCTCGTGTTACCTGAAAGGCAGGCGCTCCTCGAACGCTGGAACGACACGACCGCGCCGTATCCGGAGCATGAGTGCATTCATCGGCTTCTCGAGCAGCAGGCACGGCTCACGCCCGACGCCGTCGCACTCGTCTGCGATGGCGCATCGCTCACGTTTGCGCAGCTCAATGCGCGCGCGAACCGGCTCGCGCATCGGCTCATCGCGCTCGGCGTGCGTCCCGAAGATCGCGTCGCCTTGTGTATGGAGCGCGGCATCGGCGCGATCGTCGCGTTGTTCGGCATACTCAAGTCGGGCGGCGCTTACATCCCGCTCGATCCAGCTTACCCGGGCGAACGTCTGAGTTACATACTCGGCGATGCCTCGCCTCGGTTGCTCGTCGCCGATGCAGCGGGCCGTCACGCGCTCGGTGATATCGGCGCGCTTACGGTGCTCGATCCGGATGCATCGCTCGACGATGCCCTGCCGAACGACGATCCGCATGTGCCCGCCCTCGCCTCGCATCATCTCGCGTATGTCATCTACACGTCGGGGTCCACCGGCAAGCCCAAGGGCGTGATGGTCGAGCACCGGCACGTGATGAACCTGCATCATGCGTTGCAGTCGACCGTGTTCGCGCAGTGCGCGCCGCATGCGGGCGTGACGCTGAACGCAAGCATCGCCTTCGATGCGTCCGTGCAGAATCTCACCGCGTTGCTGTCCGGGCATCGGCTCGTCATCGTTCCCGCCGATGTGCGCACCGACGCGATGGCGCTCGTCGATTTTCTCGACACATCCGGTATCGACGTTTTCGACTGCACGCCGACGCAATTCGAATCGCTGTTCTCGGCCGGTCTGCTCGAACGACGGCAAGCGCCACTGACCGTGCTCGTCGGCGGTGAACCGCTCACGCCGCAGACGTGGAGCCGTCTTGCGCGCGCACAAGGCATACGTGCGTTCAACGTCTATGGTCCGACCGAATGCACGGTAGATGCGACTTTCGCGGAGATCACGCATGAACAGGCGCGACCGGTTATCGGCAAGCCGCTCGCCAACACGCGCACGTATGTGCTCGACGCACGGCGTCGCACGGTGCCGCCTGGCGCGGTGGGCGAGCTGTATATCGGCGGCGCGGGTGTCGCGCGCGGCTATCTGAATCGTCCCGAGCTCACGGCCGAGCGCTTTCTCGACGATCCGTTCGTGCCCGGCGCACGCATGTACCGCACCGGCGATCTCGCCCGCTTTCATCTCGACGGCAATATCGAATTCCTCGGACGCAATGATCTGCAAATCAAGATTCGCGGTTTCCGCATCGAGCCCGGCGAGATCGAGACGCAGATCGCGAGTCATCCGGCCGTGCGCGATGCGGTGGTGATTGCGCGTTCGCGCACGCCCGGCTCGCAGGATCAGCAACTCATCGCCTATGTCACCGCACGCGATGAATTCGGCATCGACGCAAGCGACTTGCGCGAACATCTGAGCACGCGTCTTCCCGACTATATGACGCCCGCCGCGTTCGTTGCGCTCGATGCGCTGCCGCTTACGCCGAGCGGCAAGCTCGATCGCCGCGCGTTGCCCGATCCGCAAGCCGACGCCTTCGCGCTGCGTCCCTTCGAAGCACCGCAAGGTCGCACCGAAAGCGCGCTTGCCGAACTGTGGGCTGAACTGCTGGGAATCGAACGTGTCGGTCGGCATGACAATTTTTTCGCGCTCGGCGGCCACTCGCTGCTCGCGGTGACGCTCATCGAGCGCTTGCGGCGCATCGGGCTGCAAGCGAGCGTGCGAGATCTCTTCGCGACGCCCGTGCTCAGCGCATTCGCCGATGCCATCGATTACGCCGCGCCGAAGTCCGACATTGTCGTGCCGCCCAATGTCATCACGCCCGCGAACAGCGCCATCACGCCGGACATGCTGCCGCTCATCTCGCTGACGCAGACGGATATCGATCGCATCGCCGATCAAATGCCTGGCGGAATCTCTAACGTTCAGGATATCTATGCACTCGCGCCGCTTCAGGAAGGCATCCTGTTTCATCACATGCTCACGACGGAAGGCGATCCGTATCTGCAAACCGCGCGCCTCGCGTTCGACAGCCGCGCCCGTCTCGATGCATGGGTCGATGCGTTGCAACAGGTCGTCGCGCGGCATGACATTCTGCGCACTGCGTTCGTTCACGAAGGCGTGACGGCGGCGGCGCAAGTCGTCCTGCGTCATGCGCCCGTGACGATCGTCGAGGTCGACGATCTGACGCATCATTTCGATGCGCGCACGCAGCGCCTCGATCTCGCTCGCGCGCCCCTGATGCAGATTGCAATCGCACGCGACGCGAGCGGGGATCGCTGGCTGATGCAATTGAACTGGCATCATCTGATCGGCGATCATGCGACGCTCGAGGTCATGCATGCGGAAATCGGCGCGATTCTCGATGGCCGCGCGCACGCGTTGGGCGCGGCGCAACCATTCCGCGACCTTGTCGCGCAGGCCCGGCTCGGGGCGAACCATGACGCGCAGGAAGCCTTTTTCCGCGACATGCTCGCCGATGTCAGCGAGCCCACGTTGCCGTTCGGCTTGACCGATGTGCATCACGACGGCTCGGCCGTCGCCGAAGCGCACATCACGCTGCCCGCCGAACTCGATGCGCGTCTGCGCGCGCAGGCCCGGCATATCGGCGTCAGTCTCGCGAGTCTCTGTCATCTCGCGTGGGCGCGCGTGTTGAACGCGGGCAGCGCACTGGATTCCGATGGGTGCGTGGTATTCGGCACCGTGTTGCTCGGACGCATGCAGGCGGGCGTCGACCAGGCGCTCGGGCTCGTAATCAACACCTTGCCGGTTCGCTTCGACATCGACGACGCTTCCGTCGCTGACAGCGCGCGTATTGCGCATGACCGTCTCGCCGCGCTGCTGCAGCATCAGCATGCCCCGCTCGCGCTCGCTCAACGATGCAGCGGCGTCGCCGCGCCCGCGCCGCTCTTCAATGCGCTGCTCAACTATCGTCATAATCGCGCATCCGACGACCGGCACACCCCCTTCGACGGCATCGAACTGCTCGGCGCCGAAGAGCGCACCAATTATCCGCTGACGTTGTGCGTCGATGACAACGGCGATAGTCTCGGTCTCATCGCGCAGACCGTTGCGCCGCTGTCGCCCGCACAGCTCTGTGGATATATGGCGCAGGCTTTGTCGAGCCTTGCGCGCGCACTCGAAGAAGCGCCGCAAACGCCGGTGAATCAGCTCGACGTCGTGCCGCCCGACACGTATGAGCTGCTGGTGAAGACATGGAACGACACGGCTTCGTATCCATCGGACATGTGCATTCACCAGCTTTTCGAGCAGCAGGCTACGCGCGTGCCCGACGCGGTCGCGCTCGTCTTCCAAGATCAATCCATGACCTATGCGCAACTCAATGCGCGAGCGAACCGGCTCGCGCATCGTCTGATCGCGCTGGGCGTGGGACCGGAAGATCGCGTCGCGTTATGCGTGGAGCGTGGCATCGGCATGATGGTCGCGTTGCTCGCGATCCTCAAGTCCGGTGGCGCTTATGTGCCGCTCGATCCCGCTTATTCGGGCGAGCGCCTGAGCCACATTCTCAGCGACTCGACGCCGCGCCTGTTGCTCGCCGACGCCCCCGGCCGCGCGGCGCTCGGCGATACGGGCGAGCTTACCGTGATCGATCCCGATGCATCGCTCGACGACGACATCTCGCAAGACGATCCGGTCACGGCCGTCGCTCCGTCGCATCTCGCATACGTGATCTACACGTCCGGTTCTACCGGCAAGCCCAAGGGTGTGATGATCGAGCACGCGCAGATCGTTCGCCTCTTCGATGCGACGCACGACTGGTTCAATTTCGATGAACGCGACGTATGGTGCCTGTTCCACTCGTTCGCCTTCGACTTCTCGGTCTGGGAAATGTGGGGCGCGCTGCGTTATGGCGGCAAGCTCGTGATCGTGCCGCAACAGCTTGCGCGCTTCGCGCCCGACTTTCTTCGACTGCTTCAGCGGGAACGCGTGACCGTACTGAATCAGACACCGAGCGGGTTTCGCGCATTGATTCAGGCGCAGGAGACGAACGATGCGCCCACCGCGTTGCGCTATGTGATATTCGGCGGCGAGGCGTTGAATCCTTCGATGCTGGAGGCGTGGTACGCGCGTCATTCGGATCGGCATCCGCGCCTCGTCAACATGTACGGCATCACCGAGACGACCGTGCATGTGACTTATCGACCGCTCGATCGCGAAGACTGCGCGGACAGCCACAGCCCGATCGGCGTGCGCATTCCTGACCTCACGATCTATCTGCTCGATGCGCAACAGCGGCTCGCGCCTGTCGGTGCGGTCGGCGAGTTGTATGTCGGCGGCGCGGGCGTGGCGCGCGGCTATCTCAATCGGCCCGAGCTGACCGCGGAGCGTTTCATCGACGATCCCTTCGTTCCGGGCGCGCGGCTCTATCGCACGGGCGATCTCGGACGGTATCGTCCCGATGGCAGTCTGGAGTTTTTCGGGCGCAACGATCATCAGGTCAAGGTTCGAGGCTTTCGTATCGAGTTGGGAGAGATCGAAGCGCAGATCGCCAGTCATCCGGCGGTGCGCGAAGCCGTCGTCATCGCGCGCGCACGCGATGAAGCGACGCAGGATCAGCAACTCATCGCCTATATCACCGGCGTTTCCGACATCGACACGAGCGACCTTCGCGAGCATCTCGGTTCGCGTCTGCCGGATTACATGGTGCCGTCCGCGTTCGTGACGCTCGATGCCTTGCCGCTGACGACGAACGGCAAGCTGGATCGACGTGCGCTGCCTAATCCGCAATGGCAGAACCTCGCCGTGTATGTCGCGCCGCGGACATCGCTCGAGACATCGCTTGCCGAGTGCTTTGCCAGCGTGCTCGGCCTCGAACGCGTGAGCATCTTCGATGACTTCTTTGCGCTTGGCGGGCACTCGCTGCTCGCCACGCAACTCGTCTCGCGACTGCGCGAAGCCCTGTCGATCGAATTGTCCTTGCGCACGCTGTTCGATGCGCCGAGCGTCGCCGCGCTCGCCGACGCGTTGGAGGACACGGCTCATCGCGCCGGGGCGCGCCCGCCGTTGCAAGCGTTGCCGCGTCCCGCGCAAGTGCCGCTGTCGTTCGCGCAGGAACGCTTGTGGTTCCTCGATCAACTCGATCCGGGACAATCGACGTACAACATACCCGTCGCCGTGCGCCTTTCCGGCTCGCTCGATGTTCACGCATTCGAAACCGCGTTGAACGCGCTCGTGGCACGTCACGAGAGCCTTCGCACATCGTTCGTGGAGCACGACGGCCAAGCGGTGCAATGCATAGCGTCCAGTCTGAAGATCGCGCTGCCGATCATCGAACTCGATGAACGCGTCGCCGATGAGCAAAGCGCCGAGGTCCGCCGTCTCGCGCAGATCGAAGCCTCACGCGCCTTCGATCTTCAACATGGACCGCTGCTTCGCGCGCGATTGCTGCGGTTGTCATCCGCTGAACATGTCCTATTGTTCACGATGCATCACATCGTCTCGGACGGCTGGTCTATCGGCGTGCTCGTTCGCGAACTCGGCGCATGCTATACGGCTGCCGTGCGCAAGGAGCCGGTTGCGCTTCCGCCCTTGCCCGTGCAGTACGCCGACTTCACGATTTGGCAGCGTGCCTGGCTCGCCGATGCGGAACTGGAACGCCAGACGCAATACTGGCGCGGTCGTCTTGCCGATCTCGCGCCGCTGGACTTGCCTCTCGACCGTCCGCGCCCCGCACAGATCAGCGGACGCGGCGCGACCTTGCCTTTCGCGCTCGGCCCCGCGCTGTGCGAACGGCTGTATGCGTTCGCGCAGCGGGAAGGCGTCACGCCTTTCATGCTGCTACTCGCCGTGTTCCAGACGCTGCTTGCGCGCCTTTCCGGACAGAACGATGTCGCCGTCGGCTCGCCCATCGCCAATCGCACGCATGCACAGATCGAGCCACTCATCGGCCTCTTCGTCAATACGCTCGTGCTGCGCGCCGATCTTTCGGGATCGCCGTCGTTGCGTACGTTGCTCACGCAAGTCCGCGAAACGACGCTCGCTGCTTACGCGCATCAGGATTTGCCGTTCGAAAAGCTCGTCGAAGCACTCGCGCCGGTTCGGGACACTAGCCGCCCCGCGTTGTTTCAGGTGATGTTCGTGTTACAAAACGCGCCGCTCGAACCACTCGCGCTGCCCGGCCTCACGCTGGAACCGCTGCCACCGGCCGAAGCCGGCGCCAAGTTCGATCTCACGTTGGACCTGACTCATACGCAAGACCATCTGACCGGCAGCCTGAACTACGCCACCGACCTCTTCGATGAACGCACCATCGCGCGCTTCGGCGAGCGCTTCGCGCGCTTGCTCGAACAGGCGCTCGATCAGCCCGATGCGCCGCTCTTTGCGCTCGACATCGTGCTGCCCGAGGAGCACGCGCTCCTCGAACGATGGAATGACACGGCAACGGCTTATCGCGACGATGTTTGCATTCAGCAACTCTTCGAAGAGCAAGTCCGGCGCACGCCGGATGCCCTCGCGCTCATCTTCGCGGACGAGTCGCTCACGTACACGCAGCTCGATGCGCGCGCGAACCAGCTTGCGCATCGGCTGATCGCGCTCGGCGTGCAAGCGGAAGATCGCGTCGCGTTCTGCATGGAACGCGGCATCGGAGGAATCGTCGCGTTGATGGCGATACTGAAGGCAGGCGGCGCGTACGTGCCGCTCGATCCCGCTTATCCGGGCGAACGCCTGACGCATATCCTCACCGATGCGATGCCTCGTCTGCTCATTGCCGATGCCGCCGGTCGCGAAGCATTGGGCGACACGGGTTCGCTCACTGTCATCGATCCGCAAGCAGCGCTCGACGACGCGTATCCGCAGGATGATCCGCGCCCGAACGTCAGCCCGAACAACCTTGCTTACGTGATCTACACATCGGGTTCGACCGGCAAGCCCAAAGGCGTGGCGATCGAGCACGGAACGCTCGTCGCGTCCACCTTCGCGCGGCACCGGTTCTATGAGCGCGCACCGAACGAACGCTTCCTGCTGCTGTCGTCGCTCGCGTTCGACAGCTCCGTCGCAGGCCTCTTCGGCACACTCACGAACGGAGGCTGTCTTGCGCTCGTCGATCTCGATACCGCGCGAGACCCGCACGCGATCATCGAACTGGTGCGGCACCGCGACATCACGCGTGTGTTGTGCGTGCCGTCGCTCGGTCAGGCCATTCTCGACAGTATGTCGTCGAGCGATGATCATAAGCTTCGCGAGATCATCGTAGCGGGCGAAGCGTGCCCGCCCGGACTCGCGAAGCAAAGCTCCACGCTGCCTCGACCGGTCGCCCTCTACAACGAATACGGTCCGACGGAAGCGACGGTTTGGGCGACCGCGTATCGGTGCCTGCCGGAAGAGTCGAACCCGGTGCCGATCGGCGGTCCCATCGCGAACACGCGCATCTATCTGCTCGACGCCGAGCGCCGCCTGATGCCTGTCGGCGCCGTGGGCGAACTCTATGTCGGCGGCGCGGGTGTCGGACGCGGCTATCTGAACCGTCCCGAACTCACCGCCGAGCGCTTCGTCGACGATCCCTTCGTACCGGGCGGGCGCATGTATCGCACCGGCGACATCGCACGCTATCGCGCCGATGGCAACATCGAATTTCTCGGACGCAACGATCATCAAGTCAAGATTCGCGGTTTCCGTATCGAACTCGGCGAGATCGAGGCGCAGATCGCGAGTCATCCGTCGGTGCGGGAGGCTGTCGTCATCGCGCGCGCGCGGCATGAAGCGACGCAGGATCAGCAACTCATCGCGTACGTCACCGGTACGGACGAGATCGACGCGGGCATGTTGCGCGAACATCTTGCATCGGGCTTACCCGATTACATGGTGCCCTCGGCGTTCGTGGTGCTCGATGCCTTGCCGCTGACGCCCAACGGCAAGCTCGATCGTCGCGCATTGCCCGATCCGCAGTGGCAGGATCAGGCCACATATGTCGCGCCGCGCACATCGCTGGAAGAAACCCTCGCGCAATGCTTTGCCAGTGTGCTCGGCCTTCAACGTGTCGCCGTGTTCGATAACTTCTTCTCGCTGGGCGGTCATTCGCTGCTGGCCACGCAACTCGTTTCGCGCGTGCGCCAAGCGCTCTCCATCGACTTGCCGCTGCGTGCCTTGTTCGATGCGCCGAGCGTTGCAGCGCTTGCCGAAGTGCTTGCGCTCGATGAGTCACGTCGCGTCGCGAGCGCCTTGCCGCCTCTGCAAGCACGCGAGCGACCCGCTCATCTGCCGCTTTCCTTCGCGCAGGAACGTATGTGGTTCCTCGAACAACTGGATCCCGGACAATCCGCGTATAACATTCCAGTCGCGGTGCGTCTGAACGGATCGCTCGATGTGCCGTCATTCGAGACCACGCTGAACGCGCTCGTGGAGCGTCACGAGAGCTTGCGAACCACGTTCGCGCAATACGACGGACAGGCCGTGCAATGCATCGCGCCGCACTTGCACATCGCGCTGCCGGTCATCGCGCTCGATGCGCTAGCATCTGGTGCGCAAGCCGCCGAACTGCGTCGACTCGCGCAGGACGAAGCCACGCGGGCATTCGATCTTCAGCGCGGTCCGTTGCTGCGCGCACTCCTGCTGCGCGTTGCACAAGACGAACATGTGCTGCTGTTCACGATGCATCATATCGTCTCGGATGGCTGGTCGACGGGCGTGCTCGTGCGTGAACTCGGTGCGGGCTATGCGGCTGCGTTACGCAATGAGCCTGTTTCACTGCCGCCGCTGGCCGTGCAATACGCCGACTTCACCTTGTGGCAGCGCGATTGGCTGGCGGGTGCAGAACTCGACCGTCAGACGCAATACTGGCGCAATCAGCTCGCCGAACTCGCACCGCTGAACCTGCCCGCCGATCGCCCACGTCCATCGCAAATGAGCGGACGCGGTGCGAGTGTGCCATTCGCGGTAGGTGCCGCGTTATGCGAACGGATCGACGCGCTTGCGAATCGGGAGGGCGTCACGCCGTTCATGCTGCTGCTCGCCGTGTTCCAGACGCTGCTCGCGCGACTGTCCGGTCAAAACGACATCGCCATAGGGTCGCCGATCGCAAACCGCACGCATGCGCAGACGGAACCAATCATCGGCCTGTTCGTCAACACGCTCGTCTTGCGCGCCGATCTTTCGGGATCGCCGTCGCTGCGTGAACTGCTCGCGCAAGTGCGTGAGACCACGCTCGCCGCTTACGCGCATCAGGACTTGCCGTTCGAGAAGCTCGTCGAAGCGCTCGCGCCGGTTCGCGACACCAGCCGCACGGCGTTGTTCCAGGTCATGTTCGTCCTTCAGAACGCGCCGATGGAGCCGCTCGCGCTGCCCGGCCTGACGCTGGAAGTGATGCGCCCCGCCGATGCCGGCGCGAAGTTCGATCTCACGCTGAATCTGACGCATACACAAGATCGATTCCAAGGCACGCTCGCTTATGCGACCGACCTGTTCGATGAACAGACGATCGTGCGCATGGGCGAACGCTTCACGCGTCTTCTCGAACAGGCGCTCGATCAACCGGATGCGCCCTTGCACGCGTTCGAACTGGTGCTGCCTGACGAGCATGCGCTGCTCGAACGATGGAACGACACGGCCGAGGCGCATCCCGAAGATGTATGCGTCCATCGTCTGTTCGAGCAGCAGGTTCGGCGCTCGCCTGAAGCGACCGCGCTGGTATTCGAAGGCGAATCGCTCACGTATGCCGAACTCAATGCGCGCGCGAATCGGCTTGCGCATCGGATGATCGCGCTCGGCGTCCGGCCGGACGATCGCGTCGCGCTGTGCATGCAGCGCAGCATCGGCATGATCGTCGCGTTGATGGCGATACTCAAGGCAGGCGGCGCTTACGTGCCGCTCGATCCGGCTTATCCGGGCGAGCGCCTGAACCATATCCTCACCGATGCCGCGCCGCGTCTGCTGCTCGCCGATGCCGCGGGCCGGGAAGCATTGGGCGACACCGGCGCGCTCGACGTACTCGATATCGATGCATCGCTCGATGAAGCGCTCCCACAAGAGAACCCGCAAACGAACGTCGCGCCGCATCATCTCGCCTACGTCATCTACACCTCCGGCTCCACCGGCAAGCCCAAGGGCGTGATGGTCGAACATCGCCATGTCGTGAATCTGCATTACGCGCTGCAATCGACGGTGTTCGCACGTTGCGCCGCGCGCTCCGGCATCGGTCTGAACGCGAGCATCGCGTTCGACTCTTCATTGAAGAGCCTCACGGCGCTGCTTGCAGGTCATCGACTGATCGTGATTCCCGCGGACGTGCGCACCGATAGTGCGGTGCTCATCGACTATCTGAACAACGCCGATATCGACGCGCTCGACTGCACGCCCACTCAACTCGATGTCATGCTCGCCAGCGGCTTGCTCGAACGCCGGCGGTCGAAGCTGACCTTGCTTATCGGCGGCGAAGCGATCACACAACAGACGTGGAATCGACTGGCGAACGCTGAACAGATTCGCGCGTTCAACGTCTACGGTCCGACCGAATGCACCGTCGATGCGGCGCTTACCGAGATCACGGCAGACCAGGTGCAGCCGGTCATCGGCAAGCCGATTGCCAACGCGCGCATCTATCTGCTCGATGCGCACCTTCGGCGGGTCCCGCCGGGCGCGATCGGTGAGTTGTTTATAGGCGGCGCGGGTGTGTCGCGTGGTTATCTGAACCGGCCCGAACTCACGGCCGAACGTTTCATCGATGATCCGTTCATCGCGGGCGCGCGCATGTATCGAACCGGCGATATCGCGCGTTATCGCGCCGATGGCAATATCGAGTTCCTCGGACGCAACGATCATCAAGTCAAGATACGCGGCTTCCGTATCGAGCTCGGCGAGATCGAAGCGCACGTCGCCAGTCATCCGTCGGTGCGCGAGGCTGTCGTCATCGGCCGCATGCGGCATCAAAAAACGCTGGATCAGCAACTCGTCGCTTATGTTACGGCAACCGGCGATATCGACATCGAGGCACTTCGGGAACATGCACGTTCTCGTCTGCCCGACTATATGGTGCCGTCGGCCTTCGTGCTGCTCGACGCGCTGCCGCTGACACCCAACGGCAAGCTCGATCGTCGCGCTTTGCCCGATCCTGAATGGCAAAACCTTGCCGCGTATGTCGCGCCGCGCACCTTGCTCGAACACACGCTCGCGAAGTGCTTCGCCGATGTACTCGGCCTCGAGCGCGTGAGCGTCTTCGACAACTTCTTCTCGCTCGGCGGCCATTCGCTGCTTGCTACGCAACTCGTCTCGCGTTTGCGTCAGACGCTTGCGATCGAGCTGCCCTTGCGGACGCTGTTCGATGCGCCTGGCGTCGCTTTGCTTGCCGAAGCGCTGACGCTCGATGCGCCTTCGGATCGCGCGAGCATCTTGCCGCCTTTGCAGACGCGCGAGCGCCCCGCGCATCTGCCGTTGTCCTTCGCGCAGGAACGTTTATGGTTCCTCGAGCAACTCAACCCGGGTCAGTCCGCGTATCACATTCCAGTGGCCGTGCGTCTCACCGGATCGCTCGATGCTCGGGCGTTGCAGACCGCGATGAACGCGCTCATCGATCGGCATGAAGTCCTGCGCACTTGCTTCGCGCAACACGACGGCGTTCCGGTTCAACGCATCGCAATGCAAGCGCAGGTCACCGTGCCGCTGATCGCGCTCGATACGCTCGATGCCGATGCGCAGGCCACCGAAGTCCGCCGCCTCGCACAAGATGAGGCAACACGCGCATTCGATCTTGAACAGGGTCCGCTGCTCCGAGCGAGATTGCTGCGCCTGTCCGCGCGAGAGCATGTCCTGCTGTTCACGATCCATCACATCATCTACGATGGCTGGTCGACGGGCGTGCTCGTGCGTGAACTCGGCGCGTGCTACACGGCGGCGTTGTCGAACGCGCCTGCTGCGTTGCCGCCGCTCGATGTGCAGTACGCCGACTTCACCTTGTGGCAGCGCGATTGGCTCGCCGGCGCCGAGCTCGAAAGACAGACTCGGTACTGGCGCGATCGGCTCGAAGGCCTCGCGCCGCTCGATCTGCCGACCGATCACCCCCGGCCCTCGCACATCAGCGGGCGCGGTGCCAGCTTGCCCTTCGCCCTCAGCCCGGCGCTTTCCGAGCGGCTGATCGCGCTCGCGCAACGCGAAGGCGCCACGCCCTTCATGCTGCTGCTCGCCGTCTTCCAGACGCTCCTCGCGCGTTTGTCCGGGCAAACGGATATCGCGGTGGGCTCGCCGATCGCCAATCGCACGCATGCGCAAGTCGAGCCGCTCATCGGCCTGTTCATCAATACGCTCGTCATGCGCGCGGATCTCTCCGGCTCGCCTTCGTTGCGTACATTGCTCAGGCAAGTTCGCGATACGACGCTCGCCGCGTACGCGCATCAGGACTTGCCGTTCGAGAAGCTCGTCGAAGCACTCGCGCCCGCTCGCGATACTAGCCGTACGGCGCTCTTCCAGGCGATGTTCGTGTTGCAGAACGCCCCGGCGGAGCCGCTCGCCTTGCCCGGACTCACGCTCGAGTTGCTGCCTCCTTCCGAAGCCGGCGCGAAGTTCGATCTCACGTTGAAGCTCGCGCACACGCAAGGGCGCTTTACTGGCAGCCTGAGCTACGCATCCGATCTTTTCGACGAGCACACGATTGCAAGGCTCGGGGAACGCTTCGCGCGTCTGCTCGAACAAGCGCTAGAAAAACCCGATGCGCCTCTGCACGCGTTCGACATCGTGCTACCCGAAGAGCATGCATCCCTCAGGCGATGGAACGACACCGCTGCTGCGTATCCCGAGCACTTGAGTATCCATCAACTTTTTGCCCAACAGGTCCGACGCTCGCCCGATGCGATCGCGCTCGTTTTCGAAGACGAATCCCTCACGTATGCGCAACTCGATGCGCGCGCTAATCGGCTTGCGCACCATCTCATCGCGCTTGGCGTCGAACCGGAACATCGCGTCGCATTGTGCATGGAGCGCGGCATCGACATGATCGTCGCGTTGATGGCGATACTCAAGGCAGGCGCTGCGTATGTGCCGCTCGATCCCGCCTCGGTCGCCGAGCGCCTCGCGTACATGCTCGACGACGCCGATGTATCGCTGCTCGTGACTCAGACATCGTTGCTCGACGGTCTTTCACGGGTCGCGCTTAACGTCTCGATCGTTTGTCCCGACGACGAAGCGTGCCGTATCGAAGCATGTCCCGATATCGATCCCGCCATTGACCTGCAGTCGCACAGCCCCGCGTATGTGATCTACACGTCCGGCTCGACCGGCAAGCCCAAGGGCGTCGTGCTGAGTCATCGGAATCTATCGAACTATCTGAGCGGCGTGCTTGCGAGGATGAACGTGCTCGCGCCGTGCAAGATGGCCCTCGCTTCAACCATCGCGACCGATCTGGGCAATACGATTCTGTTCGGTGCGCTGGTCGCTGGCCACGAGCTGCATGTGCTGTCGAACGACCGCACCACTGATAGCTATCTGTTCGGGCAGTACATGCGTCAGCGCGGAATCGATGTGCTCAAGATCGTGCCCGGACATTTGCGCGCGCTCGTTGACGTTACGCTCGACACCGCGCCTGCATTGCCGACGCAATTGCTCGTGCTAGGCGGGGAAGCGACGCGCTCCGACTGGATCCGCCGCGTGCAGGCACTGAAGCCCGGCATGCGCATTCTGAATCACTATGGCCCGACCGAGACGACCGTGGGCGTGTTGACGCATGCCTATCACGATGACATCGCATACGGCATGTCGATTCCCATCGGGAGACCGTTGGCCAACACGCGAGCCTATGTTCTCGATGAATTCCTGCGTCCTGTGCCGCTCGGCGTGACGGGTGAGTTGTATATCGGCGGTACGGGTCTCGCGAGCGGCTATCTGCGGCGCGCGGCGCTCACCGCGCAGCGCTTCGTCGCCGACCCCTTCACTTCTGGCGAGCGCATGTACCGCACAGGCGATCTCGCACGTTATCGTGCCGATGGCAACATCGAGTTCCTCGGCCGCAACGATCATCA
>NZ_JALQEB010000048.1:0-19218 GCF_023630905.1 Caballeronia sp. ATUFL_F1_KS4A
TCAGCTGGGCATCGTGGCCGAGGCGCAGCGCCAGTGGCCGCAGGCCGAGCAGTATTACCAGCAGGCGCTGGCGATTTACATCGAGTTCAACGACCGCTACCAACAGGCGGGCACCTACCATCAGTTGGGTACAGTGGCTGAGGAACAGCAGCAGCACGGCCCTGCGCGAGTCGCATTCCAAAAAGCGCTCGCTATCTTCGTGGAACACGACGATAGGGAAAGCACCCGGGTTGTGTTGTCGAGCCTGGCGAGATTGTGGCGTGTCACTGAGGACGCACAGATACCTGTGCAGGTTGCCGCGGCGCTCGGCTGTACTCACGAGGAGGCGGAGGATTTGCTTCATCGGTTGCAGTCCGATTGAGCGAACGCATCATCAAGGGCGCGTGCCATTGCGTACGACGGGGTTGCGACGCCAGCTTGCTGCCATGCTGCTCGCCGTGACGCTGGATCGCTGGTTGCCCGATAAGGAGCCGGTTGCATGACGGTGTCGATGCACGACGGACATGGAGCAAATTATCGTGGCTGAGATTTCATGATCCTTCCCCTGCCGAGACCGCCCGAAGTCAGTTGGCGTTGGGTCGCCCGACGCATCGCTACTGTGGATCATGAGGCGTCAATCTACACGCGGATCCGTTCGACCTCATCGAGGCTGATGTCGTCGCGGCGTCGATCGTAGAGCTGGGTGGTGCGGGTGGACGCGTGATTGGCCATTGCGGCGGCGTTCTCGAGCGTGCCGCCGTTTTTCAGATAGGCGGTGATCCCGGTTGCGCGAAACGTGTGGTTGCCGATCGGGGTATCGATGCCGGCTGCCAGCGCCCGGCGCCGCACCATCGCATACGCGTTGGCTTGGGGTAGAGCAGAGGTGCTCAACCGTCCGGTGCCGCGCGCGATGGTGCGGAACAGCGGTCCTTTCGGTTCATGCCGCAGACCGGTCTGTTCGAGATAGTCATGAAGATACGCTTCGAGCGTGTGATGACACGGCATGGCGTGTGCCTTGCCGCCTTTCTCGCGCAACCGCACCCACAAACGCCGCTGCTGGACGTAGACATCCTCGACGCGCATCGCGAGCGCCGCACCCACCCGCGCGAACGAAAACACCATCAACGCAATGAGCGCACGGTCGCGTAGACCGATCGGCGTCGACACATCGATGCTATCAAGCAGCTGCCGCGCCTCAGAGGTGTCGAGGACCGGCGTTTTACCCTTTTTGGCGGTGTGGCTCGGCCCCCGCACAGAGGCGGCCGGGTTGTGCGGCACAATCTGACCAGTCACGAGCCAATCGAACAGGTGACGGATGGCGGCAAGGCGCTGCTTGACGGTCGGCGCAGAGTGAACCTGCGTCTGCAGCTCGATCCACGCGGCCACATGCAGCGGCTGCACCGCGGTGATGGACGTCACGCCGGTGCCGCCGCACCACGCCAGAAAATCCCCCGCCGCGCGTGCGTACGCCCGCCGCGTATGCGGATTGCGGATCGCCGACGCAAAGAACTCGAGAAAACGAATGCCGGCCTGATTTCCGGCAGAAGCCACAATTGCAGGAACGGACGGCGCTGTCCCGACAGCCAGATCGACGCTGAACATGGCTTCAGTCATCGCTTCCTCCCCAAGCCGGGAGCGCCACCCTGCCAAGCAATATCCAGCATGTCGACATCGTGGGATTTAGGCGATTTGTAGCCCGGATAAGCAGCAACAATCACAACCTGCGTTGGCTGACCCTTCAAGCGCACTTTAGCCTGCTCATCCGTCAATGTGCGAAGCGGGCGGGGCCGGGCGTTCGCCTTCCGCAGCGCGGATTCACGCTCGGCCTGTTCCTTCAGTCGTCGCTGCTTCTGTCGTCGCCTTTTCTCGGCGTACTTTTGCACATCCGCCACGGAAAGTTTCTGCTTTGGTGCCAGCAGCTTTTTTCGCCGGGGCTTTTTCGTGACCGGAATCGCGGCGATCTGCGCTTCACGGGCGGCAGCCTTCTCAGAACGCCCGTTTGCCTCGACATGCTCCAATATCTTGCGCGCCTTACGCTTCATCGTTCGCCTCCGGCTGGCCTGCCCGCGATGCCTGCGCCCGCAGCAGCAACTGGTCTACCTCTTTAACAGTCCGGGCTTCCACCTCAATGTCCCCGACCTTCAAGCGCACCTTGCGCCCCGAACGCCCGCTAATCCACGCGCCAGCGGCAGTTCCAATGACACCGATGGCGGCCGGGCCCAGTTCCTTGATGACGTACTCGGCCAGTGAGTAACCGGTCGCGTCGACCGCATCGAACGTCATCGCACGTTGCGAAAAGCGCACGTCCGCCGCACGCAATGAACCGCTGAATATCCGCAGTTCGGCCTGAAACGCCGGATCTTGAAGGGCTGGATCATCCGACGCCCGCATCAGCCGAAGCCCGACGTTGGGCAGGCCGCTTCCGCGCGATTCCATGGCCACCTCCTATATTTGATAAAGGATATTATCACATATACGACGACGGGCGCATGGACTTCGCCGTCCGTGCTTACTACTATCCTGAAAGGCAATCGTCTGCGCGGTAAGCTGCATGCCAAGGAAATCGAGGTGCAAAATGGTGGCCCTTCGCAATACCTTCTCGCGCCTGTACTGCCTAGATCGTCCCGGCTTTCTTCGGCGGTATTTAGCCCGCTCTTTTCCCTTCGCCCGCCTCTCATCAATTGTCTTTGCACTGCACGGAACCATATGGAACATGTTCGGCGTGCCGTCAAAACTTACTCAGATATCACTCGTTATACTTCTCACGCGATATATCCCGCCTCTTATATTCATTGGCTTTCCAAAATGGTCTCGTCATCATTATCACTGGGTAATCTGCACCACTTTCGTTACCTTCATTGGCACAACGATTACACTGCAGATGTTTTCCATACCATCGATCGAGATTTTCGAACTGACACTTGTCAAAGGCAGACCATACAGCGTTATAGAATTACAGTATAGCTATCTCACAGCAATATTTTACATACTTTTTCTCACTAGGCTGCCTTTCCTTCACGCCTCCATCCTGACCCTGACAAGTTATGCCTATCTCGTAATAGGTATAAACTACGTTGAAGGAACCAAAAATCTATCCAGCAACGATTTACTTGGCTTATACAGATTATCAACACTGTTTGCGGTAGTAACTCTTGGCCTCTACGTCAATTACTGGCTTCAGGCCAGAGAGCGCGCTCTATACGAAGAAAAAATAAAAACACAAATCGCAGGAATAGAGCTTAAAACAAAAAATGCTGAATTATCGACGATAAACAACGAAAATACGATGCTGATCGAACGCTTACAGCAAGCGAAAAACGCGGTTGAGGCAAAAAATCGCGAACTCGATCAAGTCAATAATGACCAAGCCGAACTGATGTGGCGAGCAGGCCATAACGTCAGAAACGGACTGCTTCCCGTCTGGTCTGCTGTAGGCAAGATAAACAACGCCTTGGACGCTAATCCCGTAGATTTAAAGGCCGTTCACGAGCAAATCACAAAAATCTCAACCGGGTTCTCTCTTTCGATTGAAGTTCTAAATCGACTTATGCGCATGAACCAGTACCAAACCGGAAAAGTTACGCCAGATCTAAAATTAATCGATATACGTGATCTCGTTATCAAGATACATGATCAGCTCAACGAAACGGCCAAAAAGAAAAACCTGTTTTTTGTTTGCTATGTAGGTCACGGCCCTGCCTATGCTTATACCGACGAAGTCATGATTATAGAATGTGTTTTTAATCTTGTTAGCAACTCTCTTAAATATACTTACCACAAAGACTGCCCAGATATCGTGGGGGAGTCGCCCGCAACGGTTCACGACAAACGAATTTGCAATGCAAAGCAGAAAAACAGACCGCCCTCTGGCGTCGTCATTGGCGTCGTACCGCATCATGACGTGATTAGAGTTCACATAGTCGATACCGGGATAGGAATTCCTAAGACTGACATTGATAAAGTATGGCGCCCGTTTTTCCGCGTCGAGAGAAGGCCGAATGCAGAAAGTCTTGGTTTAGGACTCTATACAGTAAGCAGAATAATTTCTGCGCTAGATAATCATTACATTTCTATACCGTGGTCAAAGGAAGGGATTGGCTCTCATTTTCTCATGGATATTCCCCGCGCTGTGCTACCCATGGACTTGCTTTCAAGCTCCGCTACGGACAAAGTGGACTCTGTTATAGATGGGGCGTATGTCTTGGTTTTAGGAAAAGACAGGCGGCAGACCATGGAGACAGCGCAACTGATTGAGCTATGGAAGGGGCGCGTAGTCTACGGGCCGAGCGCGCGGTCCGTGCTGAATAGGATCGCTGAGAACGAGCGCAGACCGGATGCAATTATTGTTGATGATCAATTAATCGACGGAAGCGCAACCGATGTCATTGCCGTTATCCGCCGAGAACTTGGCGCGGTCCCATGTCTGGTGATCGCCGATACTATAGGCGCCTTGGAGCGGTCGAAATATATTTCAATGTCCACCGTGCTCACGAAACCATTTGGGCACGACGATGTACGGAAGAAGCTGCACGAGGTCTTGCTCATGGGAAAAACAGCGCAGGATTCCGCTTCAAACGATTATACCGTCCAGACAGCCCCTAGCAATCCTTAGAATCACTGTTGAAACTTTTAGGCGTATCAACAACAATATTTCTTTTATTGAAATCCGCCATAAGCTCCATTCGATTCAAAACCTTGAAATTTTTCAATATCGTGGTGACATACTCAGCCACCACGAAGCTTTTTATTCCGTTCATTTTTTTTGCAATCGCCTTATTCGAAAGGCCTTGCACTACGTAATACAAAGTCTCGAATACCCTTGGCGTGAGACCGCTCTCGTCCTCTCTGAGAATATGCCGCTTGGGGGGCGGCGCCGGCGTTAGCGATGGAGGCGGGTAATATACCTCGCCATCCAGGACACGCCGCATTGCTTTTCTCGCCATTTCCCTATTCGCTGTAATTTTTGGCAAATATCCATAGGCGCCATTTTTGAAGGCGACCGATACAGTTTCGTGGTCTTGGCGGCTTGAGACCATAATTATTGGCGTCAGCAACGGACATTCCTCGTTGTCTTTTAATTCCTTCAAAAGCTCTAATCCTCTTCCATCAGCGTCATTAATCAGATTAATGTCTAAGAAAATTATGTCGAACTTTGACGTTGAAAGGATTTTTTTCATCTCCTCCTCGGATTCAGCCTCAGTGACCTCAAGATCCGGGTCGATCTTATTCAACAAATCGGCGAACCCCTCACGTGTGAGAGTCTCATTGTCTACCAATAGCGCTTTCATAGGTGTCTCCCCGAAGTTTATGTAGATGATAAGTGATGGTTTTACATAAATCCACCCTGACGTTAACTCGACTTATACCCTACCACCAAACCCTATGGTTTTAGGGTGATGGTATCTGCAAGGCCTAGGGATTTTTCCTAGGTTTTATTCGGGTAAATCATGAGGATTTATCAAACGCGTTCGATGGAATAGAGTTCGTTCCATGCCAATCGAAAGCATACGGCGTTCGGTGGGCTCTTATCTCGGAGAATGATCATGGAAAAGTCGCATCAATCTGCAAAGCGCAAGATCGTGTCGGTCGTTACCGCGGCGGCACTGCTTCTGGGTGCCCTCTCTGCCAATACGGCTTTTGCCGGAGGAATCCTTGCGGATATCGCTAAGGCGGTGGACCCTGCTCATGCCACTATCTACGAGCAACTCGATAAGGCTAACGGCGATTATGGCCATCCTGTCGAGGCAGCAGCGGCTGCCGCATTGGAGTCCCTTTAATCGAAAAAATGGGCTGGACGGTGACATTACCGCCCAGTCCTAATTGGATTACCCAAGCTCAACTCGGAGAATCACTATGGAAAAGTCACATCAATCTGCAAAGAGCAAGATCGCGTCGGTCGTTACCGCGGCGGCACTGCTTCTGGGTGCCCTCTCTGCCAATACGGCTTTTGCCGGAGGAATCTTGGCTGATATCGCTAAGGCGGTGGATCCGGCTCATGCCGCTATCTACGAGCAACTCGATAAGGCGAATGGTGATTATGGCCATCCCGTCGAGGCAGCAGGCTACGCCGTCTTGCAGTCCCTGTAAGCAACACACAGGGACTGGACCGGTGACATTGCTACCAGTCCCTGATTCGATTTACGCAAGCTCATCTCGGATGAATCATCATGGAAAAGTCTCATCAGTTTGCAAAGCACAAGATTGTTTCGTTTGCCATCGCCGCAGTGTTGGCTGTGGGTGCCTTTTCGGCTAACACGGCTTTCGCCTGTGGATTCATCGCCTGCGTGGCCGAAGCCGTCGATCCGGGTCATGCCGACGTCTACCGTGCACTCGACAAGGCGAATGGTGATTATGGCCATCCCGTCGAGGCAGCAGGCTACGCCGTCTTGCAGTCCCTGTAAGCAACACACAGGGACTGGACCGGTGACATTGCTGCCAGTCCCTGATTCGATTTACGCGAGCTCATCTCGGATGAATCATCATGGAAAAGTCTCATCAGTTTGCAAAGCACAAGATCGTTTCGTTTGCCATCGCCGCAGTGTTGGCTGTGGGTGCCTTTTCGGCTAACACGGCTTTCGCCATTGGATTGCTGGAGAGCAGTCTGCCAGAGACTATTACTCACTGTTTTGACTATCCGGCGCCACATACTGTTTTTGACGTAATCGATTATGGCCCTGTCAATACGATAGACGCCGTCTTATGGGAATCCCGATAAGCGGACAGTGGCATCGCCGCCAGTCTCCACGTTACTTTGTATAGTTCGCGTCAAAATGTTTTTTCTGACCATCGCTATCCTCGGCTTATCGCCGTTTCAACCCTGTGCATCAGCCCTAAGGCATTGGGGTAATGTAGTTGATGATCATAGGGTTTTGTACACCTGATTCAGCGGAAAAATTATTAGGATTTTAAAGTCACGGTTGGTGAGGTACATTGAATTTCAACGAGCCACCGAGTGCTCACCTGGAGATTATCATGGAAAAATCTGCACGCACGATCGCTTCGTTTGCTGTGGCGGCGGTGTTAGCTGCGGGGGCCTTTTCGGCTAGCACGGCTTTTGCTCGGACCGACACAAATCGCTTGGTGAAAACTCTCGGCCCCGACCTTGCTAAGTCGTCTTATGTGAACAAGGGGACGGCTGCCTCAGCTGTTCCATTGAAGCGGTTGGTGCAGCGATAATAGATTTCACGAGGCGCGAGTCTAATTAAGGGAATAAAAACTATTTATTGATGTAAATTGGGTACGCAGCAGCATACGCCCATTCCGTGCGGTGATCCGCTGAACAGAATGGGCATTGTGCTTCATGGACAGGCAACCTGCCCAAGTTGGCGCTTCTCGCTGTCATACACTGCACCGATCAAACGTAAATTTAGCTCCCCATACAACGAGATATCCGTCGTCGGGACTAGGACCAGAATCGGTGTGTGTGTTATTCATCCCTTTATTACAGACAGGCCCCGTAGCAGTCCATGTCCCAGCCGATTTATGGTATTGAATGTTGTATGGATTGTTACGGGCTATTGTTCCGGTGCAGTCAGTTTCTCCTCCTTGGCTTGTAAAAAGCTGATCAAATCTAACAAAACAAACGCTACCATTTTTTAAGCTTTCTTTTACCTGTGCATCAACCGCCGACGAAACGAGGGCCGTGCCCAGCGAAATGATTACAATCGATTTGTTCATGTCTTTTCTCCGGTATCCACTTCCTTGGCACGAAGCCGTAACCGTACCTTTCGCTTACGTTTCCTACCACTTAGCCTGTCATAAGTTTGTTGCGATGAGTGCAAGTTAGTCAATTTTAATAGTGAACGGTAGGGGCAAATACCAAAAGCGCTTCAACTTAGGATTAGATGTGGGATGCCGCGCCGCGCACGGGCGGCCAAGTAAGAAGCAACCGCCACGCGCGCGTCAAGCCACATTTGTAATGGTTCGCTTATGAAGTCGACAAATCATGTTGGCGTGTATCTGATAACCCGATAGTTTCGCCTTGACCCTCGCTCTGCGGCGCGAAAGGCAAAACTTTGGGATGAGTCGACGGCACTGCATCGCAAAAGCTCAGGGTTTCGGGGATGGCTTTTTGAGGTTGTCTAACAGAGCCCGCGTACGTGGGCGTGCAGCCGTAGGGCAAGGCGTCGCGGGGAGTTGGTGCACAACGCGTTGGAACCCCGGCCCTTCGGCCGGGCTGTCCACGCCTGCTAAGGGGTGGTCAGCGACGTAGCGCACGGACGAACGCGGGATGACCGCACAACGCTGATAGAACAAGCCGGGTGCGCATGTACGGCTTGATCGCGGCACGCTCGCGCTGCGAAACCTCCTGTTCATGCCGTAGCCGATATAGTTCGCGTCGCAATGCGTCGCGCTCATTCGTGACCGTGGATAGCGGTCATCGCCGGACGGTTAGCACATCGCAGCACCGCACTTGACTCTAGATAGACTACCTAGCTACAATCAGCCCTGACTCAGCACTATGTAACCTATCTAGAGAGAGATGAGGTCATGACGGACGCTACTACCCAATCCACCAATGAAGCCGCAGTGATCGATGCAATCGACGCGGTCACCAGTGCCCTAGAACGTGCTCTGACTGGACTGCAAACCCTGCGGACCTTACTGATACAACCGGAGCCGCCCGCCGAGTTCGATCCCAAAGATCCGGCGAACAAGTTCAAAGATGGCAAGCTCACACCGAGGGGTGCGGAAATTTGCTACCGGCTGTTCGACGCCGGGCACACGCGGTACGCCGTGGGCGCACTCATGGACATCAGTTTCTCTGCGGCGACCAACCGTTACTACTCATGGCGGGATGCCGGGGGCATCGCAAGGGAAAAGCAACCGCTGTGATCGATGAGGCGGAAACCGTTTTCCTGAGACGGCGCCAGGTCCCTTGACGAACAAAATAAACATCATTATGCTACGCAGCGTTAACGCTGCGTAGCATCGTTGTTAATTCGACATGTTTTTGCCCTCATCGGCCCGTGCTTGGGGGCTTTTCGACTTGTTTTTTCAAGCTTTTAGTGTTATGCTACGCAGCGTTAACGCTGCGTAGCAATATGAATTTAGGCTATATTTTTCCATGTGTCCGCCCTATTCACGGTAGTTCCAAGCTTGTTTTCACCGAAATTAAATGATATTCTACCGCAGCGTTAACGCTGCGGTAGACAACTGACAAGCCCGATATGGCAAGCAGCAGATCAAGAATCCAGATCGCGAAGCCCGACATCATTCGATATTTCGACGAGCTGCCTTCGCATGTGCTCAAGCTGAAGGAGATCCAAGCCATTGTTGCCAACCAGCGTGCTTTTTGGCGACTGGCGCAAAACACGACCGCGCAGGATTTCATTGGGTTCCTGCGAGACCATGCCAAGCTACGTCAGATCGAGTTTGCGTTTCCGCAACGGACCGAGCAGTGCTATGTATGGGGCGAAGTCCCGCCGCTCTCAATCCTTTTGTCGCTCAGGAAGGGACTGTATCTCAGTCACTACACCGCCATGCGGGTGCACGGCTTGACGGAACAGTCCCCAACGATCGTCTACCTGTCCGAAGAGCGCAGCAGCCCGTCGCAACCGCGCGCCCGCCCACAAATAGGTCAGGCGGAGATAGACGAATCGTTTCGACGCCCGCCTCGCGTGTCTCACAACTGGATTGAATACGCAGGAAGAAAGATCTACCTGCTGAACGGGGCGTACACAAATCATTTGGGCATCGTCACCGAGGACGTTACGGATGACGATGGGCGACCAGTTCAAGCACGCCTGACCAATCTGGAGCGCACGCTTATTGATATCACCGTGAGGCCTGTCTATGCCGGCGGTGTATTCGAGGTCGCCAAGGCATTCGAGCTAGCCAGAGACCGGCTGTCCGTTAACCGGTTGATTCCCATGCTGCGGAAGCTCGATTTCATCTTTCCGTACCACCAGGCGATCGGATTTTATCTGGAACGTGCCGGATACAAGTCCAGCCAGATCGACCTCGTCCGACGCCTGCCGATGGAATACGATTTCTTCCTGGCACCCGAAATAAACAAAACGCGCTACGACAGCAACTGGCGCTTAGTGGTGCCAGAAGGGCTTTAGCCGCTCGATCAGGTCGGTCACATAGTCAAAGTAAAACCGGAACTCTTTGAGGTCAAAGTCCGGCGACACGGTCGCGGCCACTGAAGGAAAGCCCGCCACGTGGAAGTCGTACTGATCCGCGACTTCACCAAGAAACGACAGCGGCACCTTTTTGGCCTCAAACATCGACACCAAGGTCCGCCGCATCTGCTCGCCGGTGAGATCCAGATCAAGCGCGCCCAACAATGTGTGGATATCAACGAAGTCTTTCGGGCGGGCGCTTCCGGCATGGCCTCTTTTGACGATCGGCGCGTACTTCTCCATCTGCTGGCAGATAGCTCGCAGCTTCTCGCATACGATCATCATGGGCGAGTAAACGTAGATCAACGTTCCTTCGAAATCCACTCCCTGCTTGTCGTAGACGTACTCATAGCGGCTGATATCGATAAGGAATTTCGGGCCCTGTCCAAGGTTGATAGCGAGTCTGCGCAGCATCTCTATATTTGCAGAGTGCTGTGCGTGAACCGCTGCGGTGGCGAGCTTGAATTCGACACCGTATCCGCCCCAGAAGGCCTGCATGTCTGCTGACATGGTCTTTGGCTTTTCCAGCATCTTGAAATCAAAAACTTCAAAGCCAGAGGCGCGGAACGTATCAGTCAACGCTCTGTGGATGCGCTCCTGCACTACTTCGAGACTTTCGACGAAGTCCTGTTTCAGCGAAAAATCGAGATCGACTGAAGCTCGAGCGCTGATTTGGTGAACAAGCGCCATAGCATTACCGCCCTTTAACACTAACTGCTCCAGCAACTCGTCGTCTGAAAACATCGCTTGGATGGCCAAATTCTTGATCTGCGTCAGCAGCTGCGCATTTTGAGGGGGCTGGTTCATGAGTAAATAAATAACGTCAGGTAGCTATCAGGTAGTCTATCGTAATAGCCTAACCCATTCCGCATATCCCTGACATGGAATGTCTCCTTCTTGCCCTGCTCTCATGCCTCGAGCGCGGGTTTTTTTTGCCTATGTCTCACGCCGGCCTCGTTTTAAATACGTTTTACCGTTTTAAATCGTTTTAGGCACCCTCAGAGCCTTGCCCAACAAGGCTCTGAGGGGCGCGATTGGCACAACGACCCGGTTGAATTGGCACAAATGCCCGGTTAAATGGAACAAACGTCCGGTTATTGGCACAACGGCCCGGTCTTATCCACAAATGGAACGCGCTTTGTAGTTGTTCCATTTGCCTAATTGGTACATACTGTTTCGGCGTTCCAATAACAGACATAAGGCCAATGCCGCTCAACATGCTCACAGCGAAGCCCGAAAGCCAGACGGCGATTGCGGACCGGAACGTAACGATGGCGAACCTCGTTATGCGGGCCTCACACGGGCTTACGCTGCCGGAGAAGCGCATGATTGCCGCCGCTCTTGCCAAGTCCGATACCACGGACGGGCGCGCGCTCACAGACGAGCGATTCTGGACGGTCAAACTATCGGCGGCGGAGTACGCGGAAACGTTCGCGGTAACCGCAGACACGGCGTACGAGCAACTACAGGCGGCTGCAGACGGGTTGCTATCGAAGTTGATTGAGGCGCCTAAGGCCGGGCCTCGGGGCGCTGTGCGGGTCGCAAAGCATCAGTGGCTATTACGGGCGGAGTACGCCAAAGGAGAGGGCACGGTAACGGCCACGTGGCATCCCGACTTGCGCCCGTTCGTGTTCTGCCTGCGGCGGGAATTCACGACATACAAGCTCAAGCACGCTGCCGCGCTGCGCTCGGTATATAGCTGGCGGCTGTTTGAATGCCTGAAGTCGTGGGACGGCGCGGGCAAATGGTCCCCGACAATTGAGGAGTTCTGGGTTGCAATGGACGCTAAACCAGCGCACCGGGCTAATTTCAAGGCACTACGGCAGCGAATCATCGAACCAGCGGTGGCGGAGTTACGCGACAAAAACGGACTTTTGATCGACTGGCAACCTATCAAAGATGGGCGCAGGGTCGGGGCGCTGCGGTTTGAGTTCGTACGGAACCCGCAAGGTGCACTGTTCTGAACCGGGTATTTGTTCCAATTAGTTGAATCACAAAAAGGCCGCCGGGGCTAGCCAATCTCTCGTGTAATCAGGTCGCGCACTAGCTTCGCTATGGTCGTGCCGTTCTCCACTGCGCGTAGCTTTAGTTGCTTGTGTATCTCGGGATCTAGGTCCAAGTTGAGACGAACGGGCTTAGGTGGGCGTGTTCCGGCCTGCGATTGCACGAGGGCAGCCCCGGAAACGAACTCCTCTCGGCTTGCGGGCTTGTCGGCGGGCGTGACCTTGGGACCAATCTTGAATTTTCCACTCATTTACTCAACTCCTTTGAGTTACTCAACTCAAAAAATTCCTGAGCTAGTAACTGAATTTCTGCCCGCGCCTGTGAGTTATCGCGCTCTACCACGCCATGCCCGCTAAGGAGGGCGTCCCGATACACCTTGCGGTCCCGGATTACGGTATCGGCTAACTCAAGTTGATCGAACTGCGCCATTAGCTCCCGCGCGTCCTCAACTTCTCGGATCACGGGGTTACTCGGGGCCATAGAGAGCACGGCGCACGCCTTTAGCTCGGGATTCAACCCGCGAGCAAGGCCGATCAGTTCATTAACTTTCGGGAGTGTCTCTAGGTCCGCTTGGCTGGCCCGCGTCGGGACCAGTAGGAGATTCGCCACGGCCATAGCGGAGCGCATTTCTCGAGAGTCGCGGCCCCCGGCGTCCACTACGATTACCTGATACCGCTTCCCGAGGTCGCGCAATGTCACGGAAACGTCCCCGGTTCGCTGCACGCACGGCACGGATGGACCGATACCGGCCTCGTCCCGCCGCTCGATGAAACGGGCGCATGTTGCCTGCCCGTCCGTATCAAAAAGCACCACGTCTACCCCGTTGTGCGCCAGGTGGACGGCCAGGTTGCTGGCAATCGTGGACTTGCCTACGCCGCCCTTCTCCGCCCCAACCAGAACAATCATAATTACCTCAGGTGGGTTGAGTATCTGAGTTGATTATCTGAGTTGAGTTAATGAGTGTCAATGGCCGGGAGCATCGCTCACACGTCCGCAGAGCGATCTCCTTCTGTTTCTGGCTTCCCTGAATTCGTTGACCTTTCCCCGGATTTTCTAACCTTTCCCAGATCAACGTTCGCTCTCGCTCGTGCTCGCTTGAAGTCTTCTTCGGCCCACTCCGGGTTATCAAGATCTTGGGCAATGCCCCGTTGTATTGCTTCTTCTTCGTCATCCGTAGGCCGCACCGCGTGAGGGCGGCCCTTCATCGCATTCGGCATAGCTCTTCCAGGGGGATGTGCTGTAGACCAACAACGTGGAAAGGTGAACGTATTCGGGCTCTGGTGCTGAGGTCGCGTTCCGTCTTTACGTGTCTAGTCTATCCGGCCCTTAGGCTATGTTCGAAACGCTTTTCGATGTGGTTTCTGGGCCACAATTCCCCGCTTTTTTTACTGCCCTTAACCGGGGATGCAGCTGCCCTTAAAACGGCCATACACCATACGCAGGGACCTTCGGCACCTGCAAAACCCGGCAAACCAACGCCCAACAAAGGTCTCCGCGATTCGAAACCAAAAACAGGATGGCGAAAATGGGGTACACGTGTGGCACACGAAACGCTCAATCGCCCGTCCGACAACGGTTTGAGTGGGGTACAACCGGGGTACAAGCCACTTTTAGTGGTTCTACATAAATCAGCGCTACTTAAACGGCAAGATGCCCCAAGCCGCTGCGTATAGTGTATGGCCTTTTTAAGGGCAGTTCAGCCCCCTTGAGGGCAATTAAGACTGGGCCTTTTCAGTCCCCAAAGACTTCATCGAGTAGCGTTCGACCCATTCGATGCCTTTGAAGGACTGAAAGCGACGCCGAAACGACGGGAAGTTGCAAACAGAGGACAACCACGAGGCATTAACGGTGCATCGTGGGTGCAAAAAATGGGTTGATGGTGCAATGACAAGCCAAATACAATGCAACGGCGGTGCACCTTAGGGGAACAAGGCATATGGGCCTATCCGATCTGAAACCTACCAACATGTCTGCCTTTGTCCGGGGCAAGTTGACAGAGATTGAAGCCGCGATTGTCTCGGGCGTTTCCCATTACGACGTATGGAACGCGCTTCGGGAACAGGGGTTGACGCTGACGTTTCACAGCTACATGTCAGCCGTTAAGCGAGCAAGAAAGGCGAGAGGCGTACAACCGGGGCAGGTGCCGGTCCCGGCATCGGAGGCGTCGAAGTCGACGCATTCGGCGGCTCATAAAACGTGGCCGGGGGAATCTATGGATTCACCAACCGATCCCGTCCGCTCCAGTGAATACGCGGAACAGCAAGTTAGCAGAGCGAGCTCATCTAATCGAGGGTCGCGCACGACGGCGCGCGACGGCTAACGATAGAAAAGGAGGAGGAAGAGATGGCGTGGCTCAAGCTTTGTAACAATGATCCGTTGGTGAAGACGCTGAGGGATGTCTTTCACGCCAACATCATTCGTATTCCAGAAGAAAAAATACAGCCCCTGTGTGTGATCGCGGCGCGAAACGGCAAAATTGCGTACCGAGGACAATTGACCGATCTGATCGCCGGTGATCCTGTTCCCGAACTTTTAGAGCTTGCCATGCAGACCAGCGACATGGCCGATATAGCCGGCAAGCGCTCCCGTCAGATCGATCTCCAGCTGGGACTGGAGATTCTAGATGGATTTCTACGCGGATTTGGCGTGCCTGCGGTAGCGAACGTCGGGCAGCAGCTGAGCGGAGCCTCGCAAGTGTCCTTCACGTTCAGCCAGGTTCAGCGTCACTATTGCGACCCCGCCAAGATCGGCCGGTTGCTCTCTGGAAAATCATTGGAGCGCAGCAATCCGGTCGTTGCCAGTCTTGTGGGAGAAGATCCGTGGGACTGTCTGCTGATCGATTCGGTGATCACCAGCCGCGACTTCACTCTGCACGTTGATCAGACATCAAAGCAAGACCTTCACCTAGACGTTCCAGCGATCGAGCAGGTGTTGTCTAAGGCAAAACTGGGTGTGCAAGTCACCAGCTCGTCGGGCCGCAGTCTGACCTTTCAGGGGCCCAAACCTCTCGCGTTTGCTTTTACCTGCGAGCGACTCGTCTTAACCGATCAGGCCAAAATCATGCAGATGCCTCCGGACACTCAGGAGAGAACGTTCACGAAACGCCCACGAGAGGTATTGATAGGCAAACAGCCCGTGATGCTCGAATTGGAAGAATGAGCAAGCAGAAAGCGGAGCAGCTATCGCGACAGCAGGCCCGACTGGAGGAATCGCCATGCCACTGATAACAATCGAAGAGCGCGATAGGGGTGCTGGCGATGCCTCATCAAAGACCGGGGGAGATTTTAAGGCGGTGGTGTGCATCGATGGTGGAGCGGACTATGCGAGCGAGGTGAGCGATCCGTTTTCGGAAGGAGAGGAAGAGCGGCTTGAATGGTATTTCGAGGCGCATCTGCGGCAACCGTATTTGAATCAAGTGACGGCGCAGCAGGCGGCGCAGAGCATCACCACTTACGGAGAGCGCTTGTTTGGCCAGGTGTTCGCTGACCCGAAGGCCTACGCCCGATATTCTGCCTGCAAGTCCCAACTGGATGGGTTGCGCATCGAGATCGAGGGTTCGCCCGCGTTTCATGCGCTGCACTGGGAGGCACTGAAGGATCCGGATCTGCCCCGGGCGTTCGCTCTCGATTGCACGGTGGTGCGGCGAAGACGTGTTGAGCAAGCGCTCGAAGCACAGGTGCGCAGCGCGCCGGCGTTGCGGCTGTTGATCGTGACGGCCCGTCCGCACGGGGCGGGCGATGTTGCCTATCGCACGATCTCACGGCCGCTGGTCGATGCACTGCGCCGGGCCCATGCACGCGTCGACATCGACATCCTTCGACCCGGCACCTACCGGGCCCTGGATCACCACCTTCAACAAGTCAGATCAGATCCCGCCAGGGGTCCCGGTTTTTACCACATCGTTCATTTCGATACCCATGGCGCATTGCTCGAGTACGCCGAGGTCGAAACCACCACCTCACCCGATAAATATGCGTACCGACGTTATGGCCGCGGCAAGCTCGCGCCCTACGAAGGGCAGAAGGCTTTTGTGTTCTTTGAGGGCGAGCACGAGCAAGAGGCGGAGGCCGACCCGGTCGAGGCGAGCGAGCTGGCCCGGTTGTTGACCACACACCAGATCCCGATTGCGATCCTCAATGCCTGTCAGTCGGGCAAGCAGGTCGGGGTGAGCGAGACGAGTCTGGGCAGCCGGCTGATTGAAGCGGGCGTGCAGCTGGTGGTGGCGATGAGCTATTCGATCACCGTCAGTGCGGCCGAAGTGCTGATGACAAGCCTTTACCAGCAGTTGTTCGCGGGTGCCGAGATGGCCCCTGCAATTCGCCGTGGGCGGCATGAACTGGCGAACCAGAAGGCACGCCGCGCGTACTTCGGCCAGACGATTGAACTGGAAGACTGGCTGCTGCCGGTGGTCTATGAGAATGGGGAGGTGAAACTCGTCCGTCGCGAGTTCACGCCCGAAGAGGAACGGATTTACTACCAGCGCCAGGCCAGCACCTGGAAGGAGCCGAGCACAGCGTACGGCTTCGTCGGCCGAGACCTGGACATCCTGGAGATCGAGCGCCGCCTGCTGCGCCACAATCTGTTGCTGGTGCGGGGCATGGGCGGAGCGGGCAAGACGACGCTGCTTAGGCACCTGGGTCACTGGTGGCAGACCACCGACTTCGTGGATCGGGTGTTTTACTTCGGCTACGACCAGCAAGCCTGGACGCGCCAGCAGATCCTGCATGAGATCGCGAAGACGCTGCTGGGCATGGCGGATTATCACGCGCGGTTCGTGCCGATGGCGGACCTAGCTATTCAACAGTCGTTTCTGGCCGAGCAACTGCGCGGCCAGCGTCACCTGCTGATTCTGGACAACCTGGAGTCGATTACGGGTACCCATCTGGCGATTGCCCATGGACTGCCTCCAATTGAGCAGACTGCGCTGAAGGAGTGGCTCAAGGCTCTCGTGGGTGGCCACAGCCTGGTGCTGCTCGGCTCACGCAGTGGCGAAACGTGGCTCGCGCAAGACACGTTCGGCGAGCATGTGTATGACCTGCCGGGGCTTGACCCCGAGGCAGCCTCGATGCTGGCGCAGCGGATTCTGGAGCGGCATCACGCGACCCGGTATCGCGACGACGACGATTTCCAACACCTGCTCAAGTTGCTGGCAGGATTTCCTCTGGCGTTGGAGGTGGTGCTGGCCAATCTGGCACGACAGACTCCCGCCGAAGTGCTTGTGGGACTTCAGCTTGGCAAAGGAATTGAAGAGGGCGACGCGCAGAGCAAGACCGAGAGCATCCTGCGCTGCATCGACTACTCGCACAGCAACCTGTCGCCGGATGCGCAAAACCTGCTGATGTGCCTGGCGCCGTTCAGTGGCGTGTTGAACACGAGCATGCTTGACGAATATTCCGGTGCCCTACGACAACAAGCGGAACTGGCGCATTTGCCGTTCGAGCGCTGGGCGGAGGTGCTGCAAGAGGCCATCGACTGGGGGCTGCTCAGCCCCGATCCAGAGGTATCGGTCTTTCTGCGGCTGCAGCCGGTGTTGCCGTACTTTCTGGCAAGTCGTCTGAATGAGGCCGCACAGGCGCCGTACAAGCGGGCGATCGAGGCGGCGTTTCGCCAGCACTACGAGGGATACGCCAAGACGATACACAGATACCTGAACTCAAAGGAGGCACAGGAGAAGCAGATCGGGCTGATGATCTCCCGCTTCGAATACGAGAATCTGCTCGCCGCGCTCCGCCTGGCACTGAATGCGCATGCCTCGATTCAGGCCGTTTATAGCGCGCTATCCGACACGCATGACGCCCAACACGATGAAGAGCGCGCGCTTGCGCTGGGCGAACTGGTGCTGGCTCAACTGGATACCTATCCGGCTGACACCCTCAATGCAGCTTTCGTACTCGAACTGATCGGAGTGGTCGACGATATCGCACTTCGCCAGCTCAACTTGCAGCGCTTCAGTGAGGCCGAGGGCAGCTATCATCGGGCGCTGGCTCTGCTGCTCGCCGAGCGAACTCCGCCACTGGAGCAAGCGCGACGACTGAGCGCCTCGATCTACCATCAGCTGGGCGTGGTTGCCCAGGCGCAGCACCAGTGGCCGCAGGCCGAGCAGTATTACCAGCAGGCGCTGGCGATCAAGATCGAGTTCAACGACCGCTACGCCCAGGCGAGCACCTACCATCAGTTGGGCAGGGTGGCGCAGGAGCAGCGCCAGTGGCTGCAGGCCGAGCAGTATTACCAGCAGGCGCTGGCGATCAAGATCGAGTTCAACGCCCGCTACGCCCAGGCGAGCACCTACCATCAGTTGGGCATCGTGGCGCAGGAGCAGCGCCAGTGGCTGCAGGCCGAGCAGTATTACCAGCAGGCGCTGACGATTTACATCGAGTTCAACGACCGCTATGAGCAGGCGGGCACCTACCATCAGTTGGGCACCGTGGCGCAGATGCAGCGCCATTGGCCGCAGGCCGAGCAGTATTACCAGCAGGCGCTGGCGATTTACATTGAGTTCAACGACCGCTATGAGCAGGCGAGCACCTACCATCAGTTGGGCACGGTGGCGCAGGCGCAGCGCCAGTGGCTGCAGGCCGAGCAGTATTACCAGCAGGCGCTGGCGATTTGCATCGAGTTCAACGACCGCTACGAACAGGCGGGCACCTACCATCAGTTGGGCATGGTGGCGCAGGCGCAGCGCCAGTGGCTGCAGGCCGAGCAGTATTACCAGCAGGCGCTGACGATCAAGATCGAGTTCAACGACCGCTATAAGCAGGCGAGCACCTACCATCAGTTGGGCATGGTGGCGCAGGCGCAGCGCCAGTGGCCGCAGGCCGAGCAGTATTACCAGCAGGCGCTGGCGATTTGCATCGAGTTCAACGCCCGCTACCAACAGGCGGGCACCTACCATCAGCTGGGCATGGTGGCGCAGGCGCAGCGCCAGTGGCTGCAGGCCGAGCAGTATTACCAGCAGGCGCTGGCGATTTACATCGAGTTCAACGACCGCTACGAACAGGCGGGCACCTACCATCAGCTGGGCATCGTGGCCGAGGCGCAGCGCCAGTGGCCGCAGGCCGAGCAGTATTACCAGCAGGCGCTGGCGATTTACATCGAGTTCAACGACCGC
>NZ_JALQEB010000049.1:0-5445 GCF_023630905.1 Caballeronia sp. ATUFL_F1_KS4A
AGCATGAGGAGCCTGACGATTACCTACTTTCACACGGGTATCCGCACTATCATCGGCGTGGAGTCGTTTCACGGTCCTGTTCGGGATGGGAAGGGGTGGGACCGACTCGCTATGGTCATCAGGCATGACTTGTTGTTGTCTCGCCTGGGTGGGCGCGACAACCAATCTGGGAAGAAGTAGAAGTGTTTGGGGAGTGAGTGTCGCACAACGCTACTCAACCAGGGGTGGTATTGACCAAGCGCTGTGGCGCCAAGTCAGTACGTGAAACACACTGGTTATAGGATCAAGCCTTACGGGCAATTAGTATCAGTTAGCTCAATGCATTACTGCACTTACACACCTGACCTATCAACGTCCTGGTCTGGAACGACCCTTCAAGGGGCTCGAAGCCCCGGGGATATCTCATCTTAAGGCGAGTTTCCCGCTTAGATGCTTTCAGCGGTTATCTCTTCCGAACATAGCTACCCGGCGATGCGACTGGCGTCACAACCGGTACACCAGAGGTTCGTCCACTCCGGTCCTCTCGTACTAGGAGCAGCCCCCTTCAAATATCCAACGCCCACGGCAGATAGGGACCAAACTGTCTCACGACGTTTTAAACCCAGCTCACGTACCTCTTTAAATGGCGAACAGCCATACCCTTGGGACCGGCTACAGCCCCAGGATGAGATGAGCCGACATCGAGGTGCCAAACACCGCCGTCGATATGAACTCTTGGGCGGTATCAGCCTGTTATCCCCAGAGTACCTTTTATCCGTTGAGCGATGGCCCTTCCATACAGAACCACCGGATCACTATGACCTGCTTTCGCACCTGCTCGACTTGTCGGTCTCGCAGTTAAGCACGCTTATGCCATTGCACTATCAGCACGATTTCCGACCGTACCTAGCGTACCTTCGTACTCCTCCGTTACGCTTTGGGAGGAGACCGCCCCAGTCAAACTGCCTACCATGCACTGTCCCCGACCCGGATCACGGGCCAAGGTTAGAACCTCAAACAAACCAGGGTGGTATTTCAAGGACGGCTCCACCGAAACTGGCGTTCCGGTTTCATAGCCTCCCACCTATCCTACACAGATCGGTTCAAAGTCCAATGCAAAGCTACAGTAAAGGTTCATGGGGTCTTTCCGTCTAGCCGCGGGGAGATTGCATCATCACAAACACTTCAACTTCGCTGAGTCTCGGGAGGAGACAGTGTGGCCATCGTTACGCCATTCGTGCAGGTCGGAACTTACCCGACAAGGAATTTCGCTACCTTAGGACCGTTATAGTTACGGCCGCCGTTTACCGGGACTTCAATCAAGAGCTTGCACCCCATCATTTAATCTTCCGGCACCGGGCAGGCGTCACACCCTATACGTCCACTTTCGTGTTTGCAGAGTGCTGTGTTTTTATTAAACAGTCGCAGCCACCAGTTTATTGCAACCCTTTCACCCTCCTGGCGCAGGCCAGTCAAGCTACAAGGGCGTACCTTATCCCGAAGTTACGGTACCAATTTGCCGAGTTCCTTCTCCCGAGTTCTCTCAAGCGCCTTAGAATACTCATCTCGCCCACCTGTGTCGGTTTGCGGTACGGTCATCGTTAGACTGAAGCTTAGAGGCTTTTCTTGGAACCACTTCCAATTGCTTCGCTTCCGAAGAAGCTCGCGCCACGCCCTTGAATTACGCACCCGGATTTGCCTAAGTGCCTTCTCCAACGCAGCGACCGGGACGTCCAACACCCGGACAACCTTCCGCGATCCGTCCCCCCATCGCATCTAACAATGGTGCAGGAATATTGACCTGCTTCCCATCAGCTACGCATTTCTGCCTCGCCTTAGGGGCCGACTCACCCTACGCCGATGAACGTTGCGTAGGAAACCTTGGGCTTACGGCGAGGGGGCTTTTCACCCCCTTTATCGCTACTCATGTCAGCATTCGCACTTCCGATACCTCCAGCACGCTTTTCAACGCACCTTCGCAGGCTTACGGAACGCTCTCCTACCACACGTACTTGCGTACGCATCCGCAGCTTCGGTGACTGGCTTGAGCCCCGTTACATCTTCCGCGCAGGACGACTCGATCAGTGAGCTATTACGCTTTCTTTAAAGGGTGGCTGCTTCTAAGCCAACCTCCTGACTGTTTTAGCCTTCCCACTTCGTTTCCCACTTAGCCAATCTTTGGGACCTTAGCTGGCGGTCTGGGTTGTTTCCCTCTTGACACCGGACGTTAGCACCCGATGTCTGTCTCCCGTGATTGCACTCTTCGGTATTCGGAGTTTGCTATGGCGTAGTAATCCGCAATGGACCCCACAACCATGACAGTGCTCTACCCCCGAAGGTGATACACGAGGCACTACCTAAATAGTTTTCGGAGAGAACCAGCTATTTCCAAGTTTGTTTAGCCTTTCACCCCTATCCACAGCTCATCCCCTAACTTTTCAACGTTAGTGGGTTCGGTCCTCCAGTACGTGTTACCGCACCTTCAACCTGGCCATGGATAGATCACTTGGTTTCGGGTCTACGCCCAGCAACTGATCGCCCTGTTCGGACTCGCTTTCGCTACGCCTGCCTTAATCAGTTAAGCTCGCTACTGAACGTAAGTCGCTGACCCATTATACAAAAGGTACGCCGTCACCCGTTTCCAGGCTCCGACTGTTTGTATGCATGCGGTTTCAGGATCTATTTCACTCCCCTCCCGGGGTTCTTTTCGCCTTTCCCTCACGGTACTGGTTCACTATCGGTCGATCACGAGTATTTAGCCTTGGAGGATGGTCCCCCCATCTTCAGACAGGATTTCACGTGTCCCGCCCTACTTGTCGTACCCCTAGTTCTTCCTCGCTGTTTTCGTCTACAGGGCTATCACCTGCTATGGCCGCACTTTCCAGAGCGTTCGACTAACAACAAAGATAAAGAGTACAGGCTGATCCCATTTCGCTCGCCACTACTTTGGGAATCTCGGTTGATTTCTTTTCCTGCGGTTACTTAGATGTTTCAGTTCACCGCGTTCGCTCCACACAACCTATGTATTCAGTTGTGGGTACTCCATTAGGAGTGGGTTTCCCCATTCGGACATTTGTGGATCAAAGCTCGTTTGCCAGCTCCCCACAACTTTTCGCAGGCTACCGCGTCCTTCATCGCCTGTGATCGCCAAGGCATCCACCACATGCACTTGTTCGCTTGACCCTATAACAAGTGTGTCTCTCTCGAGCCACCCTCGCCATAGGCTGAGTATTCGCGTTGTGCCGTATTCCAAGTCATCATCAAGATCACTTTTCATACTTGATACAATCACTACCCTGACTACCCGACTCACACCCATCTCTAAGTGCTTTTAGATAGTCTCTTTACTACTTCTTCCAGATTGTTAAAGAACGTTTAGCCGACAAGCTCACTTCACTCGCCTGCGACATCAACTGGCTTTCAATCGCCAATGCAAAGTGCTTCACGAAACACTGCGCATTGAGGACTTGGTGGAGGATGACGGGATCGAACCGACGACCCCCTGCTTGCAAAGCAGGTGCTCTCCCAGCTGAGCTAATCCCCCGCGTCTCGCGTCTGCAGCCTCACTGACTGCCTGACTCATCTTGACCGTGGTGGGTCTGGTTGGATTCGAACCAACGACCCCCGCCTTATCAAGACGGTGCTCTAACCGACTGAGCTACAGACCCAAAGCCTGTCTTCAAACAACAGCCGATAAGCGTGAGCGCTTAACTTCGTGTGCGAAGCTCGAGAAAGGAGGTGATCCAGCCGCACCTTCCGATACGGCTACCTTGTTACGACTTCACCCCAGTCATGAATCCCACCGTGGTAAGCGCCCTCCTTGCGGTTAGGCTACCTACTTCTGGTGAAACCCACTCCCATGGTGTGACGGGCGGTGTGTACAAGACCCGGGAACGTATTCACCGCGGCATGCTGATCCGCGATTACTAGCGATTCCAGCTTCACGCAGTCGAGTTGCAGACTGCGATCCGGACTACGATCGGTTTTCTGGGATTGGCTCCACCTCGCGGCTTGGCAACCCTCTGTTCCGACCATTGTATGACGTGTGAAGCCCTACCCATAAGGGCCATGAGGACTTGACGTCATCCCCACCTTCCTCCGGTTTGTCACCGGCAGTCTCCTTAGAGTGCTCTTGCGTAGCAACTAAGGACAAGGGTTGCGCTCGTTGCGGGACTTAACCCAACATCTCACGACACGAGCTGACGACAGCCATGCAGCACCTGTGCGCCGGTTCTCTTTCGAGCACCCCCACCTTTCAGCAGGGTTCCGACCATGTCAAGGGTAGGTAAGGTTTTTCGCGTTGCATCGAATTAATCCACATCATCCACCGCTTGTGCGGGTCCCCGTCAATTCCTTTGAGTTTTAATCTTGCGACCGTACTCCCCAGGCGGTCAACTTCACGCGTTAGCTACGTTACTAAGGAAATGAATCCCCAACAACTAGTTGACATCGTTTAGGGCGTGGACTACCAGGGTATCTAATCCTGTTTGCTCCCCACGCTTTCGTGCATGAGCGTCAGTGTTGGCCCAGGAGGCTGCCTTCGCCATCGGTATTCCTCCACATCTCTACGCATTTCACTGCTACACGTGGAATTCTACCTCCCTCTGCCACACTCAAAGCCTGCCAGTCACCAATGCAGTTCCCAGGTTAAGCCCGGGGATTTCACATCGGTCTTAACAGACCGCCTGCGCACGCTTTACGCCCAGTAATTCCGATTAACGCTCGCACCCTACGTATTACCGCGGCTGCTGGCACGTAGTTAGCCGGTGCTTATTCTTCCGGTACCGTCATCCTCCATCCATATTAGGGACGAAGTTTTCTTTCCGGACAAAAGTGCTTTACAACCCGAAGGCCTTCTTCACACACGCGGCATTGCTGGATCAGGGTTGCCCCCATTGTCCAAAATTCCCCACTGCTGCCTCCCGTAGGAGTCTGGGCCGTGTCTCAGTCCCAGTGTGGCTGGTCGTCCTCTCAGACCAGCTACAGATCGTCGCCTTGGTAGGCCTTTACCCCACCAACTAGCTAATCTGCCATCGGCCGCCCCTATAGCGCGAGGTCCGAAGATCCCCCGCTTTCTCCCTTAGGTCGTATGCGGTATTAATCCGGCTTTCGCCGGGCTATCCCCCACTACAGGACACGTTCCGATGTATTACTCACCCGTTCGCCACTCGCCACCAGGGTTGCCCCCGTGCTGCCGTTCGACTTGCATGTGTAAGGCATGCCGCCAGCGTTCAATCTGAGCCAGGATCAAACTCTTCAGTTCAATACCTGTTACTGTTTTCTATTCTTCCGAATAGGTCGCTCACTCAACGTACTGACGATGATTTATTCCATCCAAAGATGAACAAACCTTCCTCTGATACTTCGTGTGAGACTCTTGATACTTTTGCTATCGCCGATTCCAAAGAACCAGCCGCACTCGCCATCAAGCGCCCACACTTATCGGCTGTTAGTTTTTAAAGAGCA
>NZ_JALQEB010000050.1:0-3273 GCF_023630905.1 Caballeronia sp. ATUFL_F1_KS4A
TAAAAAAACCAAGGCCGGAATACCGGAACATCGGGATCGGTCAGATCGCGAAGTATCGCTTGCCGCTGGCGGGCAAGGTATCGATCCTGCATCGCGTGAGCGGCCTGCTGCTCTTCGTGTGTCTGCCGTTCATCCTGTATCTGCTCGATCAGAGCCTCACGTCGGAAATCTCGTTCGACGCGTTCAAGGGCTTTCTCGCCAACCCCATCGTCAAGATCATCACGCTCGTGTTGTCGTGGTCGTATCTGCATCACTTCTGCGCGGGTATCCGCTTCTTGCTGCTCGACACGCACGTCGGCGTGAACAAGCAAGGCGGCAAGCAAAGCGCGCTCATCGTGCTGATCGTCTCGCTGTTGCTCACGCTCGCGATGGCTCTCAAGATCTTCGGAGTGTTCTAAACATGGCAACGCAAAATCGGGTCGGCCCCAAGCGCCTGGTCGTCGGCGCGCACTATGGTCTGCGCGACTGGCTCGCGCAACGCATCACCGCGGTCGTGATGGCCGTGTACACCGTCATTCTTCTCTTCTGGTTCTTCGCGGCGCACAACTTCTCGTATGAAGGCTGGGCGGGCATCTTCGCGACCCAGTGGATGAAGCTCGCGACTTTCGTAGCCTTGCTTTGCCTCTTCTATCACGCGTGGGTCGGCATTCGCGACATCTGGATGGACTACGTGAAGCCCATGGGTCTGCGCCTGCTCTTGCAAGTGCTGACGATCCTCTGGCTCGTCGGATGCGCCGGCTACGCTGCACAGATTCTCTGGAGAGTTTAAAGAACATGGCTGCAATCAAGACTTCCCTGCCGCGTCGTCGCTTTGACGTGGTCATCGTCGGTGCGGGCGGATCGGGCATGCGCGCATCGCTGCAGCTCGCGCGCGCGGGTCTGTCCGTCGCGGTGCTCTCGAAAGTGTTCCCGACGCGCTCGCATACGGTGGCCGCGCAAGGCGGCATCGGCGCATCGCTCGGCAACATGAGCGAAGACAACTGGCACTATCACTTCTACGACACCATCAAGGGCTCCGACTGGCTCGGCGATCAGGATGCGATCGAGTTCATGTGCCGCGAAGCGCCCAACGCCGTGTACGAGTTGGAACACATGGGCATGCCGTTCGACCGTAATCCGGATGGCACGATCTATCAGCGTCCGTTCGGCGGCCACACGGCGAACTACGGCGAGAAGCCCGTGCAACGCGCATGCGCTGCCGCCGACCGTACCGGTCACGCGTTGCTGCACACGCTGTATCAGCAGAACGTGGCTGCGAAGACGCACTTCTTCGTCGAATGGATGGCGCTGGATCTGATCCGCGACGCCGATGGCGACGTGCTCGGCGTCACCGCGCTCGAAATGGAAACGGGCGAGGTCTATATCCTCGAAGGCAAGACGACGCTGTTCGCCACGGGCGGCGCGGGCCGTATCTTCGCGGCATCGACGAATGCGTTCATCAATACGGGCGACGGCCTCGGCATGGCCGCGCGTTCGGGCATCGCGCTGCAGGACATGGAGTTCTGGCAGTTCCACCCGACCGGCGTCGCCGGCGCGGGCGTGCTGATTACCGAAGGCGTGCGCGGCGAAGGCGGCATTCTGCGTAACTCGAATGGCGATCGCTTCATGGAACGCTATGCGCCGACGCTGAAGGATCTCGCGCCGCGCGACTTCGTTTCGCGTTCGATGGATCAGGAGATCAAGGAAGGCCGCGGCGTCGGTCCGAACAAGGATCACGTGCTGCTCGATCTGTCGCACATCGGCGCCGAGACCATCATGAAGCGTCTGCCGTCGATTCGCGAGATTGCGCTGAAGTTCGCGAACGTCGATTGCATCAAGGAGCCGATTCCGGTCGTGCCGACCATCCACTATCAGATGGGTGGCATTCCGACGAACATGCATGGTCAGGTCGTGGGCACCGCGAAGGGCTACAACGATCCGGTCAACGGCTTCTATGCTGTTGGCGAATGCTCGTGCGTGTCGGTGCACGGCGCGAATCGTCTCGGTACGAACTCGCTGCTCGATCTCGTCGTGTTCGGCCGCGCGGCGGGCAATCACATCATCAAGCACGCGAAGGAATTGAAGGAGCACAAGCCGCTACCGGCCGATGCCGCCGACTTCGCGATGGAACGTCTCGCGGTGCTGGAGAAGTCGACGTCGGGCGAGTACACGCAGAACATCGCCAACGACATCCGCGCATCGATGCAGGCGCATGCGGGCGTGTTCCGCACGTCGAAGCTGCTCGAAGAAGGCGTCGGCAAGATCGCCGAACTCGCCGAGCGCGTGAAGCACGTGCATCTGAAGGACAAGTCGAAGGTGTTCAACACCGCGAAGGTCGAGGCGCTCGAACTGGCGAATCTGATCGAAGTCGCGCGCGCGACGATGGTCTCCGCCGAAGCGCGCAAGGAAAGCCGTGGCGCGCACGCGCACAGCGACTACGAGCATCGCGACGACGAGAACTGGATGCGTCACACGCTGTGGTTCAGCGAAGGCGATCGCCTCGAATACAAGCCGGTGCAGATGAAGCCGCTGACGGTCGAATCGGTGCCGCCCAAGGCGCGTACCTTCTAAGGAAAGCGCAAGGAAATCGAAATGGCAAAGAGAATTTTTGAAGTCTATCGCTACGATCCGGACAAGGATGCGGCGCCGCGCATGCAGAGCTACGAGCTCGATCTGACGCATGAACGCATGCTGCTCGACGCGCTGGTGAAGCTGAAAGAAGTCGATGAGACGCTGTCGTTCCGTCGCTCGTGCCGCGAAGGCGTGTGCGGTTCGGACGCGATGAACATCAACGGCAAGAACGGCCTCGCGTGCCTGACGAATCTGAACGAACTGCCGCAGAAGATCGTGCTGCGTCCGCTGCCGGGTCTGCCGGTGGTGCGCGATCTGATCTGCGATTTCACGCAGTTCTTCAATCAGTATCATTCGATCAAGCCGTATCTGATCAACGATACGCCGCCGCCCGAGAAGGAGCGTCTGCAGTCGCCCGTCGAGCGCGACGAACTCGATGGCTTGTACGAGTGCATTCTGTGCGCGAGCTGCTCGACGTCGTGCCCGAGCTTCTGGTGGAACCCTGACAAGTTCGTGGGACCGGCGGGCTTGCTGCAGGCGTATCGCTTCATCGCGGATAGCCGCGATCAGGCGACGGGCGAACGCCTCGATAACCTGGAAGATCCGTATCGTCTGTTCCGTTGCCATACGATCATGAATTGCGTCGACGTGTGCCCGAAGGGGCTCAACCCGACCAAGGCGATCGGCAAGATCAAGGAATTGATGGTGCGACGGGCGGTTTGA
>NZ_JALQEB010000051.1:0-1212 GCF_023630905.1 Caballeronia sp. ATUFL_F1_KS4A
TGCCCCTGTGCGGGGCGGCAGTCACTTTCTTTGCTGCTGCAAAGAAAGCAACTGTATTGAGCGTCAAGGGTTGAGTTGGTAAGGATCATGGTTTTGGGGGATTCCAAGTTGTGCCGTCGCGCATCATGGCGTTGAGCTGGGTGAGCATCTTGCGCATTGCTGCGACGAAGGCGACTTTGGTCTTTTTGCCTCTGGCGCGCAGGCGGTCGCAAAACGCCTTGATGTGCGCGTTGGATCGCTGGGCGGCGACGCAGGCCATGTAGAGGGCGCGCCGCACGATGGGGCGGCCGCCCGAGACGTGTCGCTGGCCGCAGTGAGCGCCGCTATCGGAATTGAACGGGGCGAGCCCGGCGAGCGAGGCGATTTCGCGGGCGTTGAGGGTTCCGAGTTCGGGCAGAAAGGCAATGAGCACGGCCGCGGCGCCTTTGCCGATGCCGGGCACCGAGCGCAGCACGGCCTCGGTCTTGCGCCAGAGATCGTTGGCGTGCAGGAAGGCGTCGATGTCGCGATCGGCGTCCTTGATGCGCTGTGAGATGAAGCGAATGAACTCATCGATGCTTGGCAAAGCGGATTTATGGGCGCGTTTGCGGCGATTTTGCTCGGCGGTGAGCATCTCGATGAGCTGTGCGCGGCGCAGGATGAGGGCCTGCAACTGCTGGGTTTGCTCGTCGTTCAGGGGTCTGACTTCGGGTTTGATGGTCGCGCCATAGCGGGCGATGAGGCGCGCATCGATGCGATCGGTCTTGGCCCGTACGCCGGCGGACCTGGCGAAGTCGCGCACCCGCTTGGGATTGACCGCGACGGCGGGCAAGCCGGCCTGGCAGAGGGCTTCGAGGACGGCGCGTTCGAGCTTGCCGGTGGCTTCGAGCACGATGAGTTGTGGGTTGAGCGGCAGCAGTCGGTGGATCAGCTGCGCGAAGCCATCGGGAGAATTGGCCAGGCGAAAGAGTTCGGAGGATTCGTGGAAGGCGATGTCGAGAAAGGAGCCGCTGACATCGATGCCAACGAACAAAGGCGAGACGGAAGAGGATTGGATTTGGTTCACCACAGCACCCATACTTGCAAAGATACGAGCTCGAGGCTCAGTCAACTGTCCGGGTTCAAAGCGGTAAGGAGAAGCGGCGCCACCAGCTTTCTTTCGGGCTGTGAGCCCATGTAACACAAACGGGCTACCGCTTCGAGCGAACGGGAGAGATCAGCTTCCGGACGCCA
>NZ_JALQEB010000052.1:0-1185 GCF_023630905.1 Caballeronia sp. ATUFL_F1_KS4A
AAATGACTGACGTAGTGATCGTATCGGCCGCGCGTACGGCGGTAGGCAAATTCGGCGGCTCGCTCGCGAAAATCGCGGCGCCGGAACTGGGCGCGACGGTCATCAAGGCCGTGCTGGAGCGCGCGGGCGTGAAGCCGGATCAGGTGAGCGAAGTGATCCTGGGCCAAGTGCTCGCGGCCGGTTCGGGCCAAAATCCGGCGCGCCAGTCGCTCATCAAGGCGGGCTTGCCCGACATGGTGCCGGGCATGACGATCAACAAGGTCTGCGGCTCGGGCCTCAAAGCGGTGATGCTGGCAGCGAACGCGATCATCGCGGGCGACGCGGAGATCGTCGTCGCGGGTGGCCAGGAAAACATGAGCGCGGCGCCGCATGTGCTGCCGGGTTCGCGCGACGGCTTCCGCATGGGCGACGCGAAGCTGATCGACACGATGATCGTCGATGGCCTGTGGGACGTCTATAACAACTATCACATGGGCACGACGGCGGAAAACGTCGCGAAGGAATTCGGCATCACGCGCGAGCAGCAGGACGCGTTCGCGGCGCTGTCGCAGAACAAGGCGGAAGCCGCGCAGAAAGCGGGCCGCTTCAACGATGAAATCGTGCCGGTCGCGATTCCGCAACGTAAAGGCGAGCCGCTGCAATTCAACACCGACGAATTCGTGCGTCACGGCGTGACGGCCGAGGCGCTCGCGGGCCTGAAGCCGGCGTTCTCGAAGGAAGGCACGGTGACGGCTGCGAACGCATCGGGCATCAACGACGGCGCCGCGGCGGTCGTCGTGATGTCGGCCAAGAAGGCCGAAGCGCTCGGCTTGACGCCGCTCGCGCGCATCAAGGCGTACGCGAACGCGGGCGTCGATCCGAAGATCATGGGCATGGGCCCGGTGCCGGCGTCGAAGCGATGTCTGGAGCGTGCGGGCTGGAACGTGAACGATCTCGATCTGATGGAAATCAACGAGGCGTTCGCGGCGCAAGCGCTGGCGGTGCACAAGCAGATGGGCTGGGATCAGTCGAAGATCAACGTGAACGGCGGGGCGATCGCGATCGGTCATCCGATCGGCGCGTCGGGCTGCCGGATTCTCGTCACGCTGCTGCACGAAATGCAGAAGCGCGATGCGAAGAAGGGTCTGGCGTCGCTGTGCATCGGCGGCGGCATGGGTGTCGCGCTGGCGGTGGAACGTCCGTAAC
>NZ_JALQEB010000053.1:0-1100 GCF_023630905.1 Caballeronia sp. ATUFL_F1_KS4A
GGCGCATTCAAGCCGAAGAAATCCGTCGCGCTGTCGGGCGTGACGGCGGGCAATACCGCGCTGTGCACCGTCGGCAAGACGGGCAACGACTTGCACTATCGCGGCTACGACATCCTCGATGTCGCGACGACGTCCGAGTTCGAAGAGATCGCGCATCTGCTCGTGCACGGCAAGCTGCCGAACGCCGCCGAACTGAAGGCATACAAGACGAAGCTGAAGGCGTTGCGCGGCCTGCCCGCGAATCTCAAAGCCGCGCTGGAATGGATTCCCGCGTCCGCGCATCCGATGGACGTGATGCGTACCGGCGTCTCCGTGCTCGGCACGATCCTGCCGGAGAAGGACGATCACAACGTGCCGGGCGCGAAGGATATCGCCGACAAGCTGATGGCCTCGCTCGGCTCGATGCTGCTCTACTGGTATCACTATTCGCACAACGGCAAGCGCATCGAAGTCGAAACCGATGACGATTCCATCGGCGGGCACTTTCTGCATCTGCTGCATGGCGTCGCGCCGTCCAAAGCTTGGGTCGATGCGATGCACGTATCGCTCAATCTTTACGCCGAACACGAGTTCAACGCATCGACGTTCACGGCGCGCGTGATCGCGGGCACGGGTTCGGACATGTATTCCGCGATCACCGGCGCGATCGGCGCGCTGCGCGGTCCGAAGCATGGCGGCGCGAACGAAGTCGCGTTCGAAATTCAGTCGCGCTATCAGACGCCGGATGAAGCGGAAGCCGATATCAAACGCCGCGTCGAGAATAAGGAAGTCGTGATCGGCTTCGGCCATCCGGTGTACACGATCTCCGATCCGCGCAACAAGGTCATCAAGGAAGTCGCGAGGAATCTGTCGAAGGAAGCCGGCGATACGAAGCTGTTCGATATCGCCGAACGCCTCGAATCGGTGATGTGGGACGCGAAGAAGATGTTCCCGAACCTCGACTGGTTCAGCGCGGTTTCATATCACATGATGGGCGTGCCGACCGCGATGTTCACGCCGCTCTTCGTGATCTCGCGCACGTCGGGATGGAGCGCGCACATCATCGAGCAACGCATCGACAACAAGATCATCCGGCCGAGCGCGAATTACACCGGTCCGGA
>NZ_JALQEB010000054.1:0-709 GCF_023630905.1 Caballeronia sp. ATUFL_F1_KS4A
TACCGGCGCGTGCACGTGCTGCTCAAGCGTGAAGGTTGGCGTGTGAGCCGTAATCGGGTCTATCGGCTCTACGCCGAAGAGCAGCTTCAACTGCGTTCGAAGCTACCCAAGCGCCGCAAGATGGTGGTATCGCGCCGCGAGCGTTGCGTGCCGGTTCGTCCCAATGAAGTCTGGAGTCTGGACTTTGTGGCGGACCAGTTAGCCGACGGCACCCGCTTGCGCGCCCTGACGGTCGTGGACATCTTTAGCCGTGAAGCGCTGGCCATTGAAGTAGGCAAGCGCTTGCGTGCCGAGGACGTCGTGTCAGTGCTGAATCGTTTGGTGGCTCAGCGCCGCGCACCGAGGTTCCTGTTCGCCGATAACGGCAGCGAATTCTCGGGTCGCCTGCTGGACATGTGGGCCTACCACTACAAGGTGCAGATCGACTTCAGCCGGCCAGGCAAGCCCACCGACAACAGCTTCATCGAGACATTCAACGGCTCGTTCAGGGACGAATGTCTGAACCTGCACTGGTTCGAATCGTTGGCGGAAGCCAAACGAGAGATCGAGGCTTGGCGCCGCGACTACAATGAGACTCGACCTCACATGGCGCTCAAAGAGCTAACACCGGGTGAATTCGCCCGACAATACAGCCTCCGGCCCACGGCCGAAGGCTCATGAAAGACCGAACACTAACGCTCGGCACTGTCCAAGAAATCCAAGCGGTTCA
>NZ_JALQEB010000055.1:0-608 GCF_023630905.1 Caballeronia sp. ATUFL_F1_KS4A
GAAAGCAACCCGCCGGCGCTCGTCGAGAGCGAACTTGCGCTCGCTTTGGCGCTTGTGAGCGCGTCGGTCGCCGTGTTGACGCTCTGCGCCGCCGCTTTGCTCGCGGCGGCGGCTCCCGAGACACTCGACGCCGCCGACGCGGCAGCCGCCCCGGCGTTCGATACGGACTGCTGCGGCGCATCGCGTTTCACGGCTTTCGGATCCGCACCTTCGAGCACGAGCAGATTGCTCTGCACACTGATTCTCACCGGATCGGTGTCCTTCCACCGCTTCTTCGGAATCAACAGCTTCCACACGCCGTTGCTGCTCGGCGAGCGGAAGAACGCCACTACGCCAACGTACTCGGCGTCCTTCTGCATCGGTTCGGCAACGCTCGCGCTCGCGCCCGGGCGCAGCACGACGTCCTTGGTGGCGACGAGATCCGTCTTGAGCAGTTCGAGATCGGCGTTCTGCAACTGGACGTATTCGAGTTGCGCGAAGGTCTTCGAATCCTTGAGTTGATAGAACCGCACCACCGTCGAAAGCGGCTGGCCGGTCGCGTTCTCGTTCAACGCGGCGCGACCGTTCAGTTCGACGTTCATCGACTTGACTTGCGTGGTGAAGAGCCA
>NZ_JALQEB010000056.1:0-449 GCF_023630905.1 Caballeronia sp. ATUFL_F1_KS4A
TGCCCCTGTGCGGGGCGGCACCTACTTTCTTTGCTGCTGCAAAGAAAGTAGGCAAAGAAAGCAGCTTTTCAGGCCCGCGGTCACACGCAATTTGGGTAGTACTCTCGTCCCCGGTGGCACTCGCCTAAAGAGTGCCCTCATCACAATAACGGGGCTTGGCTCGCGCACGGTCCGCCGCCCAATAACTTCGAGGGCGCTGGTTCAGCACGAAATGGCATCGGCACAGCGCTACGCGCTGCCGCTGGGTCTGCAAGGGAAACCATCGGTTTGCGCGCGCAGTGCGATAAAGATGTGAGTAGCGAAGCACGCGCCGACCCGATAGACCGGTCGGCCGCGAAGCGGGCTGGAGCTATTTGGTGCTGAGCCCGTTTATTGTGTGGTGCGATGTGGCAGACCGTGCGCGAGCCAAGCCCGATGGGGCCTATGAGGGCACTCTTTAGGCAGCCCAC
>NZ_JALQEB010000057.1:0-289 GCF_023630905.1 Caballeronia sp. ATUFL_F1_KS4A
GTTTGAAAGGTATTTGAAATGTTGTCCCATATCTGCCTGAAGTAGTCGAGAACGCCTGTATCTTCGAGAAAGGCCATGATCCCACCGATTTGATCCTTGAAGGCAATGAAACCTGCTACCACGACACCAATTGCAAGTGCTATGAGGCCCACAGGACCCGACAGCAAGCCGAAACCGGCAATGATAGCCGGAAGTGCCATACCAAGCACCCCAACGACCGCCACAAGCGCACCAAGGCCACCAACGACCATGAGGATTGTCGATGCCAATTGAGGGTTCGCTTGTACCC
>NZ_JALQEB010000058.1:0-279 GCF_023630905.1 Caballeronia sp. ATUFL_F1_KS4A
CGTGCAAACTATCGCCGAGATTTGGGACGATAAAGAAGTCCGCTACTATGGCTACGTCACCTCTATGGGAACCCTGCTTCCCAGCGCCGACAAGCTGTTCAAAGAGGGCGACAACCCCACAGATTTTGTGCAGCAAGACGAGCACGGCGCCGCTATCGTAATTCCAAACCCATACAAGGAGCTTCCCTTTGTTCACATCAAAAACATTGAAATGTCGAATGACAGCCATGGTCGCAGTGATCTGCACGACCTGTGGGTACTCAACAAGGAGCTTAACTC
>NZ_JALQEB010000059.1:0-277 GCF_023630905.1 Caballeronia sp. ATUFL_F1_KS4A
GCCTACGAGATTCTTAGCGACGAAGAACAGCGCCAGCGCTACGATGCTGGTTTATGGTTAGAACAGGAGGCAACATGTTAAAAGGAAATTCGAGCATAGTTATTATCCCGTTGATCGTGTTCATACTCTGGTTACTCGCCAATGGAGCGGTCTTGCTAGAGACACCGGACGGTCATCAGCGCCAAATATTACCGAATCCTACGGTTGTTCAGGACGACATGCACGAATGGTTTTGCGAGCGCAAGCGCAATATCCGACGCAATCGGGGGCAAGACCC
>NZ_JALQEB010000060.1:0-271 GCF_023630905.1 Caballeronia sp. ATUFL_F1_KS4A
CCCCAGAAGAGCGCATCCGGGCCCTAACGGAAACTCGGAGCTTCCTCGAAACTTTGGTCGACGGTCGGAACATTGATGTTCGACCTAATCAGGCGGTCGCCGCAGGGTTGCTGCGCTATTGCCCGAATTGCGATGATTCGGCCGCGTTAGCCGCGAAGTTGTGTCCGACGTTTGGGCTTCGCCCTTGGAGAAGGCGCATTTCTCCCGGACGCTGCCCTGAGTTGCTGAGCCAACGGAAGTCGCCTTAAATCATGCCCACATGGCCTACCAC
>NZ_JALQEB010000061.1:0-270 GCF_023630905.1 Caballeronia sp. ATUFL_F1_KS4A
ACGTTGCGTTGCATCCAATGCAAAAGGGTTTGTTGCCATTTATTTATCCTTGTGGTTTTATTTGGGCCAAGCCTGCTGCAGCATTAGGGCGTCTGAGGCGTGCCGATCAGCGATGCCTCCCATTTCGACAAGCTCTGCTGCACATTCAAGGAATAGCTCACGAGTGGTATCGGCTCGGTCAGGGCAGGCATCGCCGGTAGCGTCGGCTCGGGGCATATTTGCGAGCGTGTCGCGCAACCGCCCAAGCTCAGCATAAGCACTATCGCGATC
>NZ_JALQEB010000062.1:0-269 GCF_023630905.1 Caballeronia sp. ATUFL_F1_KS4A
CGATAAGGCCGCGCCCGCGAAGCGCGATGACACTCGCCACGCGCAAGACGCGCGTCCGCCGCGCGAGAGGCATCGAGCCGAGCGACCGGACGGCGGCGCGCCGACCAAGCCAGCCGACACGCGCAAGCACGACGCCCAACGCGCCCAGCATCGAAACGAACGGCCCGCGCCCGTCGCGCGCCGCGAGCCTGTCGCCCCCGGACGAGCCGCCGAACGCCCGCCCGCACCGCGCGAGCCTCGCGAACCGCGTCCACCACGCGCACCGCGCG
>NZ_JALQEB010000063.1:0-268 GCF_023630905.1 Caballeronia sp. ATUFL_F1_KS4A
GGGGTATGGGGTGTTCATGCCTTGGCACTGTACGGACCAAGACCATGGTCGTGGTTAAATCCGCCGTCATCAATCGTTAAGGCAAATTGAATGATTGCCATCGAAGACCTGCAGCTTGCCGCCGCCTTGCTGCGCGAAAGCTCGCTGAGCGCGGCGGCCCGTGCGCTTGACGTGACACCGCCTGCACTGTCCGTGCGCCTGCGCCGGCTGGAGGCCGAGCTGGGCCTGTCCCTGGCCAACCGCAGCGCGCGGCGCCTGGCGCTGACAC
>NZ_JALQEB010000064.1:0-256 GCF_023630905.1 Caballeronia sp. ATUFL_F1_KS4A
GATCAAAGCCTATGACGCGATCACGAAGCGACTGCAGGTGATGGGCGCGACGATCACGCCCGAACAGGTGCAGGCGCTGGTGATGCAGACGGTGCAACAGGCGCTTGTGGTGCAGCCGGAAGAGCCGCAGCCCGAACAGTACGAAATGCAGCAGTTCCCCGCCAACATGGACGCGGGGATGCCGCCTCAGATGCCGGCAGAGATGCCGCCCGAAATGCCCGAACCGATGGGGATGAATGATGCCGACGCTTAACGC
>NZ_JALQEB010000065.1:0-254 GCF_023630905.1 Caballeronia sp. ATUFL_F1_KS4A
GCGGGAGTAGCTCAGTTGGTAGAGCGCAACCTTGCCAAGGTTGAGGTCGCGAGTTCGAGACTCGTCTCCCGCTCCAGATTTTGAAGGTTCTGAGGTCGTCGGCGCTGAATTGGCAAAGCGCAAAGCGCAAAGCGCAACGCGGCAGCAGTACCGGCAGTAGTTGTATCGCAGGATATTGCGGGAGTAGCTCAGTTGGTAGAGCGCAACCTTGCCAAGGTTGAGGTCGCGAGTTCGAGACTCGTCTCCCGCTCCAG
>NZ_JALQEB010000066.1:0-253 GCF_023630905.1 Caballeronia sp. ATUFL_F1_KS4A
GGGCCGTACAGATGTTTTTCTTTATTGTCACACGGCCTTTCCCGATGTTGGTTGGAATATCCCCGAACTACTAATGAATTATGGTATATCGAATAAGGTATATTTTACTTACAAGTGTCGCAACTGTAGTAAAGTTACTGTTCGCCTATTTAATGACACATTGACGCACTGCCACGAATGCGGGCAATACGGCTGCAATATAGCGGGCGTTGGCAATGGGCTGACCACCAAGGAATTGGCCGAAGTATATAAC
>NZ_JALQEB010000067.1:0-253 GCF_023630905.1 Caballeronia sp. ATUFL_F1_KS4A
CAACCGTCATACTTCAGACCGAGCCATGCAGTCAGGCATCCGTGGTCGTCGGTGTTCAGGGTTGCGCTCTCGATGATGGCGTTCGTCTCTTCTAGTTCATCTGGGTTGTCCGTTTTCATTCTGACCTCCAGGTGGGGTGCAGCGAGTCGAACGCTGCGAACGTGGTCCTCTTCGCTTGGTCGAAGCCAGGTGCCCGGTAACCCCAGAAGCGACGTCGTTTCGATGGATGGTCCGTCCCGACGCCGCTCTTGCC
>NZ_JALQEB010000068.1:0-250 GCF_023630905.1 Caballeronia sp. ATUFL_F1_KS4A
CGGCAGTGGCGGCAACGGCGGCGGCGGCAGTGGCGGCAACGGCGGCGGCGGCAACGGCGGCGGTCACGGCGGTGGCGGCAATGGCGGCGGCGGTCACGGTGGTGGCAATGGCGGCGGCGGCGGCAACGGCAGTGGCGGCAACGGCGGCGGCAGTGGCGGCAGTGGCGGCAACGGCGGCGGCGGCAACGGCGGCGGCGGCAATGGCGGCGGCGGCAATGGCGGCGGCGGCAACGGTGGTGGCGGCAACGGC
>NZ_JALQEB010000069.1:0-247 GCF_023630905.1 Caballeronia sp. ATUFL_F1_KS4A
AGTCACATGCGCGCACGGTCGGCGACATCATGACGCGCGAACCCATTTGCGTGAACGAGGACGCCTCGCTCGCAAACATCGCGGCGGTTCTAGAGAGCCGTCACATCAAACGCGTTCCTGTTTTGCGCGACGGGCGGCTGGTCGGCATCGTGAGCCGCTCGAATCTCGTGCAGGCGCTCGCATCCGCGCTCACGGACGGCCGCACCCCGGGCGCGAACGATGCGGAAATTCGCGCGATGCTCATGGG
>NZ_JALQEB010000070.1:0-246 GCF_023630905.1 Caballeronia sp. ATUFL_F1_KS4A
TTTTTGAAGGGCCCCCCAATAATTTATTTAATGTGTGGGGGGGGTGTGGGGGGGTTTTAGTAGGGGCCAAAACCCTCTTGGGCGGGGGGGGGTGTGGGTGGCCGGGGGGGGGGGGGGGGCGGCCGGCCCCCCCCCCCCACACCCGCCCGTCCACCAAAAACCGCCCCCCGGCCGGGCCGCCCCCCCGCCCGCGCCGGGGCCTGTGTTTTTTGTTATAAAAAACAAATACACTCAAAAACCCCCCCG
>NZ_JALQEB010000071.1:0-245 GCF_023630905.1 Caballeronia sp. ATUFL_F1_KS4A
GCGCAACCACCATGGAAACATTGGCTGTCATGCCGGGCTTCAGGCGGAGGTCCTTGTTGTCTACCCCGATCACGACGTTGTAGGTCACCACATTTTGCACTGCAATCGGAGCCAATCGTACCTGGCGGATGGTCCCGGCAAAGGGGACGCCCGGATAGGCGTCGACGGTAAATGAGGCTTCTTTGCCCTCTGTAATTCCCCCGATGTCCGATTCGCTCACGTAGGTGTCGACCTGCATCTTCGTG
>NZ_JALQEB010000072.1:0-242 GCF_023630905.1 Caballeronia sp. ATUFL_F1_KS4A
GCACAAAGCGCTGTTCTTCGTCGTTAGCTGGCTGCCTCGCCCCCTGCTCCAGTTCCTGCATTGCTAAACCGTGTTTCTCCAGCAGATTGCCCTCTGCCAGGGTAAAGCGCCCGGACCGGGTAAAACCACGCGGGAAATTCCGGTCATCGAAAAAGCGACGATTAGCGACAAAACTTTGCTGCATCACTTTTTTCCTCTCATGTCGTTGAATATCAAGCCAGCCTGTTTAAACTGTGCGGAGT
>NZ_JALQEB010000073.1:0-241 GCF_023630905.1 Caballeronia sp. ATUFL_F1_KS4A
GCTTTGCCTGGCACGCTTGCCGAAGGTGCATGGCGCTGGCTCGATGAAGCCGATCTCGCCGCGCTGCGCCGGGAGCCGGAAACGACGCCGTAGCTTCGCTTCGAAGCCGCCGCGCCGGATGCATCGCAGCCGTTGTTCGATCACATCGAAGGACGAACCCATCATGCACATCCCGGCGAGACGGCGGTTCATTTCCCTGACGCTCGTCGCGTGCGCTTCCGGCCTCGCCGGTGCGCGGGCG
>NZ_JALQEB010000074.1:0-241 GCF_023630905.1 Caballeronia sp. ATUFL_F1_KS4A
ACAACACCCGAGATCCCCCCACGAAAGCCCCCGATCATCACGCGCTCCAACCCGAGGAACACATCGCGCCCATGCCCACCACCCCCCCCCCCCCCCCCCCCGCCCACCCCCCCCCCCCCCCCCCACCCCCCCCCCCCCCCCCCCCCCCCCCCCCCCCCCGCCGGATTTTAATGATACGTCGACCACCGATATCTTCACTCCAAGAAGATCGGCGGCAGCGTCCACGTATGCTCCGTATAGT
>NZ_JALQEB010000075.1:0-240 GCF_023630905.1 Caballeronia sp. ATUFL_F1_KS4A
GGCGTGACCGTTCTGTCCGAACAGGGCGGGCTCGTCCTGTCTTCGGCGGGCGTGCGCGTAGAAACGCAAGCGTTCGGCGATGCCGCATTCGACACGGTGATGTTCAGCTCGGGCGTCGAAATCGATACGAAGTCGGCCGCGTTGACAGCATTCGTCAGGCGCTCGCTGAGCACGTCGCGACGAATCGCGGCTCCATGCACCGGCGCTTTCATCCTGGCGGAAGCAGGGGTTCTCGACGGC
>NZ_JALQEB010000076.1:0-240 GCF_023630905.1 Caballeronia sp. ATUFL_F1_KS4A
GTTGTTGATAAAAGCAAAATGGGTGTCAAAGAACTTCAAGCTTATCAAAACTCCATCAAACAAAAGCCTAAAAAAAGTCGTAAGAAATAATTTTTTGGATGCTTTAATCTGCGTTAGGGTTGTTCTAAATGAATTAAAGAGAATTTAATGACTTTAGAGCATCGAAGGCTATCTTTTTTCTATGAATTTGCTTTAGAGGTAGTTTGTAACTTGTAATAAAGTAACCAGGTAAAATAAAGG
>NZ_JALQEB010000077.1:0-239 GCF_023630905.1 Caballeronia sp. ATUFL_F1_KS4A
ACCTCAATTGCTAAAGAAATAGCATATAAAGCCATACATCTTGAGTTTGAGTTTCCACCAGATGTAACTTGCAGAGGTATATCGTTTTTTACATCCCAAATATTAGATAATAAAGTAGCATAGTTATTCAAAATTGTACTATAATAAGTCATTTCTTCTGTATTATTCTGCTTTTTAAATTCCCTATATAAGATGTATGCGAATGGAACACTTCTACCCATAAATTCAAATCCATAACT
>NZ_JALQEB010000078.1:0-236 GCF_023630905.1 Caballeronia sp. ATUFL_F1_KS4A
ACTGCAAGGCGTACGTCTCGCGGGAAAGCTGGTTCTCGTGGATACGCCGGGATTGCATTCGGTAACGCCGGAAAACGCGGTGCTCACTCAACGCTTCACCGATAGCGCCGATGGCGTGTTATGGCTGACGAGTTCCACATCGCCGGGACAAGTGCAGGAACTGGATGAACTCGGCCGCGAACTGCATCGCAACAAGCCGCTGCTGCCCGTGGTCACGCGTAGCGACGTGTACGAGG
>NZ_JALQEB010000079.1:0-236 GCF_023630905.1 Caballeronia sp. ATUFL_F1_KS4A
TCGGCAAAGCGCAGCAGCAGTGCGGGCTCTAGCGCTCGTAGGCGATCCCGCTCGGCAATCAGCCCCGCAATCCGGTGCTCCAATTTGCCGTGACAGGTCGGATCGTCGCACGGTGCCCCGTCAGCGCTGGGTATCCCCGCTGTATCCAGGCGGGCGTGACAATCGGTGACGATCTGCTTTGCGGCTTTTTTCTTCACAGCAGCACTCCTTCTGGCAGTTCATAGGCCCACAAGCCC
>NZ_JALQEB010000080.1:0-236 GCF_023630905.1 Caballeronia sp. ATUFL_F1_KS4A
GACGACCTCCGGGCGGCGGCGGAGGAGGTGCGTGCGAAGCTGGCGGCGCGCGTCCCCATTTTCACACGGCCGGCGGGAGATGACGATGGGCAAGCGCGAGGACCGGGAGCAAGAGACGGCGACCCGTTCGGAGCGGCGGGCCGCCACGAAGGACAACGCGAAAAAGAAGCGGGCGAAAAGGAAGGGGCCGGCCCGATACGGCGGCAATAAGGAGAAGGTCGCACCCGGTCGCAAAC
>NZ_JALQEB010000081.1:0-235 GCF_023630905.1 Caballeronia sp. ATUFL_F1_KS4A
CTCTATACCCGCCACTACAAATGCAGAGATACCGCTTTTCATATCGCTTGAACCACGACCATAGAGCTTGCCATCATTAATCAGGCCAGCAAAGGGCTCAAACTTCCAAGGACGCGCACCTAAGGGCACAACATCAACGTGGCCTGTAAAGCAAATACTCGGTTTATCAGCGCTACAAGAACCAACTTTTGCAACTAAGCTTGTTCGTCTTGGGGCAAACTCAATCAGACGACAC
>NZ_JALQEB010000082.1:0-234 GCF_023630905.1 Caballeronia sp. ATUFL_F1_KS4A
CCAGATTATTTATTCAAAGGGAGACAACCGAGATCTACAATGCCAGTATTTCGTCGGCAGGGTCATATGTGTATAAGAGTAAGCGGCGATGGGTTTCGGCGCGCGCGTCGCGCGAGTCGGTTTCGCTCGTCGCGCCGGACAACACGCGCACCTGTATCTTATACAAATCACCGAGACCACTAGACAACTCCTTATATGTGGTTAGGCGTCTTCTCCTTGAAAATCGCGAGCTGG
>NZ_JALQEB010000083.1:0-233 GCF_023630905.1 Caballeronia sp. ATUFL_F1_KS4A
CGCGTAGTCTCCGTCGGGTGGCAATACACTCCAGAAAATTCGTGGAATGCTGGCGAGGTCAGTCACAAACCCGGTCGGCACGATTACCGTCGGAAGGCCGGGGTCGTTGTTGGCGCCGGGATGCCAAGATATAGGCCCGGTGAGATAGTAATAGTGGTCACGAAACCGCCCCATCTTCAGCGCCTCGTCAACTGCCCTGTCCTTAAATAGCTTATCGAACCATTGATCTTTGG
>NZ_JALQEB010000084.1:0-216 GCF_023630905.1 Caballeronia sp. ATUFL_F1_KS4A
AGGGAAACCAACGTGCGGCACTTGCGGTGAGATGGAGACGTTAGTAGAGAAGCACATGCATCCCCGATTGACCCATCGGCCGCGAAGCGGGCCGGAGCTATTTGGTGCTGAACCACCTCGTTGTGTGGTGCGATGTGAGAGACCGTGCGCGAGCCAAGCCCGATGGGGCCTATGAGGGCACTCTTTAGGCAGCCCACGATGGACGAGAGGACTACC